>NZ_JBEPFL010000045.1:0-61248 GCF_040301925.1 Streptomyces sp. NPDC000075 | reverse complement strand
TCCTGCCCACCGCCGTGTTCCCTCCCGGCCTGCTGCTGATGGCCATCGGCGTCGCCCTGCTCAGTCTCACCCTGGTCCGACGCGCCCCCGCACTCTACGCCTAGGCCGTGTATCGAAAGTGGATCAAGGTGATGGGGTGGTCGTGGTTCGGGGCTAGGCTCACCGGTCTGGTGTCGATCTGAGGAGACGGACGAGTTGGCTGCTGTGGTGCTTGTTCACGGCCTGTATCACCGTCCCGAGCACTTTGCGGTGTTGGCGGAGAAACTGCGGACCGACGGAACCGAGGTTGTGGTGCCTGAGCTCCACCGCGGCTCATTGGCTGCTGACTCCGCTGTCGTCCAGGCCGTCATCGACGCGTTGCCCGAGCCCCCGCTCGTTCTCGGCCACTCCTATGGAGGGTCGGTGATCACAGGGGTTCGCGGAGTGGCACACCTGGTCTACCTGGCAGCGTTCGTGCTGGACGCCGGTGAGAGCGCGGCCAGTTTGGGCGGTGCGTCCCAGCAGCTCAAGGACGCGATCGTCGCCGAGCCGGACGGCTCGACCACCCTGCACCCCGGCCTGGCCATCGACGCCCTCTACGGCGACTGTCCCGGGCCCCTCGCCGCGCGTGCGGCCGGTCTACTGCGTGCGCAAGCCCCGGGCTGCGGACGAGGAGTCCCCCAGCACCACAGTTGGAAGGAAACTCCCTCCACCTACATCATCTGCGCACAGGACCGGGCCATCGACCCCAGCCTCCAGCGGACGATGGCCTCGCGGTGCACCGACGTGCGCGAATGGCAGACAGGCCACTCCCCGTTCGTGGGGCAGCCTGATCTCATTGTGGAACTCCTGCGAGAACTGCTCACCACTCGCATCGCGCCCAGGCGAAACCAGGAAGTCACAACCACTCGTTGATCACTGCGATCAGGACGGTCGCCTCGTATCGGACCGCGAGCTTGTCGTACCTGGTGGCGACGGCCCGGTGCCTCTTGAGGCGGTTGATCGCGCACTCGACCGCGTGGCGCTCGCGGTAGTCGACGGGGTCAAAGCGGGGCGGCCGGCCGCCACGGGATCCGAGTTTCTGGCGGTTGCGCGCCTGGTCGGCCTTCTCGGGGATGGTGCAGCGGATCCCGCGGCGGCGCAGGTAGGCGCGGTTCTTGCGGGAGGCGTACGCCTTGTCAGCGCGCACTCGATTGGGACGGACGCGCGGCCGGCCCGCCCCGATGCGGGGCACGCGGAGCTTCTCCAGAACAGGTTCGAACTGCGGGGAGTCCCCCCGTTGTCCTGCCGTCACCACGATCGACATAGGCTTCTGACCTTGCTCGACGGCCAGATGCAGCTTGGTGGTAAACCCGCCGCGGGAGCGCCCCAGACCGTGATCGCGGGGCTCGGTGGAGATGCCGCCTGGTGGTTCCTTCTGCAGGTCACCGTGCTGCCGGGCCCCGGCTGAGTGCTGATGGGCGCGGCACACGGTGGAGTCCACGCTCAAGTCCCACTTGATCGCACCCTTCGCGTCAGCCAGGGACTGGAGCCGGGTGAGGACCCGCTGCCAGGTGCCGCCCCGTTGCCAGCGGCGGAACAGATCGTAGATCCGTCCCCACGGCCCGTACTCGACGGGTATGTCCCTCCACGGCACTCCCGTCCGGACCCGGAACCGTATGCCGTCGATCAGCTGACGCCGTGGCCAGACGGGCGGTCGCCCTGACTTGGCCCGCCTCGGCAACAACGGCTCAAGCACAGCCCACTGCTCGTCCGTGAGATCTCCCCGCCCCATGAACCATGATCATTCAGCGCTCAAGATCCATTTTCGATACACGGCCTAGAAAACCGATGAAGAGGCGGTCATCGCCGGGGCGGGGTGGGAGGGACGGGATGCTGTGTACCGTCCCGGCTGCGGACAGGAGCCCGGCCCGGCTCAACGCCAGAGTTGCTGCTTGAGCGTGTTGAAACCCCAACCCTGGACGAACGCGTCGTTACTGAGGTTGAAGGCGTGATGTCGGGGCCTGGTGCTCCCGCCATGGGGGAAAGTCGGTAGGTTGCCTGTCATGGCTGAGCTTGGACCCGTTGTCTGGCCGCCCGCCCCGTTGCGGACCGAGCGGCTCGTGCTCCGCGAGCCCGAGGCCCGAGACCGTGCGGCGTTCGTTGACCTGTTCGCTTCGTCAGAGGTGCGGACGTACCTCGGTGGCCCCCGACCACGTGCTGAGCTTGAGGGTGCAGTGCCTGAAGTGCCCGGGCGGCGCCCGGGCGTATTTGTGGTCGATTACGACGGGGCGATGATCGGCATCGTCACGCTTGACCGGCGGGACGCGGAGCGTCCGGGGCACGTCCGTCCTGATGCCGGAGAGGCCGAGCTCAGCTACATGCTCCTGCCGGAGGCGTGGGGACGTGGGTACGCTCTTGAGGCATGCTCGGCGGCGCTCGGCTGGTTCGCCGACGCGTTTCCCGGTGAGCCGGTGGTGCTCTGCACCCAGGTGGCCAACGACCGCTCGGTACGTGTCGCGGAGAAACTGGGGTTCACCGAGATGGAGCGGTTCGAGGAGTTCGACGCCGAGCAGTGGTTCGGCGTGTGGTCCTCGGTCCCGCGGTCTGGCTGAGCGCGTACTCGACCAATGAGCGGGGTTCCAGCTCCGGTTCCTTGAGCGCGGCTTCACAGGAGCGCATGCTGCGGCGGCTCGCAGTATGGCCCGTCGGAGCCGGACCTGAGGATGAGGCCGGTAGCGGTGAGGCATCCGTCGATGATGTCGCTGCGGTATTGGATCTGGCGGAGGCCGTGTCGGAGTCGGCGCATGAGGTGGCTCGGGTCGGTGAAAGCGGTGTTGGCCTGGCTGGTGCGGCGGAGGATTGACCAGATGCCTTCCACGGGGTTCAGGTCGGGTGCGTAGGACGGCAGGTGGTAGGCGGTGAGCCAGTCCTGCACGTCGATGAAGGCCTTCATTCGGCGGTCTTTGTGGACGTTCAAGTTGTCCCAGATGAGGACGATGGGTCCGCCGAGTTGCTGGTGGGCGGCGATGAGGAGGTCGCGGTACTCGGTCCAGGCGAAGCTCTTGCGGCCTCCGCTTTTGTGATCGGTATGCCGTTTGGGCCGGTAGATGAGGCGGGAGCGTTCGCCGGGTTTGTAGCAGCACAGGGCTGCGATGGAGAAGCGGCGCTGGGAGCGTCCGCGGACCCGGATGACGGGTGTGGTGCCGCGTCGGCTCCAGGTGCGTGAGGTCGGCGGCGTCATCGAGAATCCGGCTTCGTCTTCGAAGACGATCCAGGCTCCGAGCGCCGCCGCGGTGTTTCCACGTACGGCCACACGTCCTTCACCCAGCCGGCCACAGCCGCCTCGTCCCGCTCGACGGCCCGACGGGCCGGCACCTGGTGGCTCCAGCCGTGCCGCCGCAGCATCTGGGAGATACCCGACAGCGTCATGGACTTGTGGAACCTGCGGCCGATCAGGGTCTTGATCCTGGCCAGCGTCCACCGCTGGTCCGGCCAGCCATGCGCGACCGGGCCCTGGGCCAGCTCCTCCTCAAGCACGGCGAACAGCGCGTCGCTCAGCTTGGGACGAGACGCCGGGCCACGGGAACGGACCCCGTCCTGACCGGCCGCACTCCAGGCCTGCCGCCACCGCTGGACCGACCGGACGCTGACCCGTAACTCCTTCGCGATCTCGCCACTGCCCCGCCCGACGGCGAACATCGCGACCGCTTCCATCCGGACCCGCTCGCGGAATGCTTGCCTCTCCGCGGTCAGACCCCCACCCTGCGGATACCTCATACATCCGGCATACCGCGACGATCAGCAACCGTCAGCCCCTACGACAACCCGACTTCAAAGTCAGTAGCTCTTGTTGCCACGAGCAAGATCGATCACCGTGCCGTTCAGGCGGTTGTGGAAGGTGATCAGCGCCCCGTTCTCGATGTTCTGAATCTCCTTCTTGGGGAGGGTGAGGGAGGTGTCGCCGGCACGGTCGGTGTCGCGAGTGTCAGCGGTGGCGGCCGGGGCCGCAGCGGCCAGCATCGCCGCCAGCAAAGCGGTGGTGGCGGCAGCACGCGTGAGGGTGATGGTCATGCCAGGTCAAACGATCACTTGCCCGCACTGTAACGCCGGACTGCATGGCGACGCCGTTCCCGTTCGGTGGGCGTCACCGTGTGACGCCCACCGGTAACAAAAACAGGCGGGCCGGACAGTCGCGAGCCTCCCCAGTACCGGCGCCCCGTGCCGGATCACCCCACCCGCCGTCCCCTCGCGGCGCCCCGCACGCGAGCTAGTGCTCTGACCGCGAAGGTTCGCCGGGTTGGTGGTTGAGGCGGTTGGATGTGCGGTGACGTCCGTTCCGACCGCTGGAGGCGCGGTGGCCGGCCCTGTCCGTGTGCGCAGACTGACTGACCGGGAAGGCCGTCGACTTCAGCAGATCGTGCGCCGGGGCAGCACCAGTTCGGTGCGCTACCGACGCGCGATAATGTTACTGGCCTCGGCCGGCGGGAACCGAGTCCCGGTTATCGCCCAGCTGGCGCAGGCCGACGAGGACACCGTCCGCGACGTGATCCACCGGTTCAACGAGATCGGCCTGGCCTGCCTGGACCCTCAGTGGGCGGGCGGCCGTCCCCGCCTGCTCAGTCCTGACGACGAGGACTTCGTCGTCACGACGGCCACCACCCGCCCACCAAGCTCGGCCAGCCCTTCACCCGCTGGTCCATCCGCAAGCTGGCCGCCTACCTGCGGAAGGTGCACGGGCGGGTCATCCGCATCGGCCGCGAGGCCTTACGCCGTCTGCTCGCCCGACGCGGCGTCACCTTCCAGCGCACAAAGACGTGGAAGGAGTCCCCGGACCCGGACCGCGACGCGGAGCTGGACCGGATCGAGGAGGTCCTGGACCGCTTCCCGGACCGGGTCTTCGCCTTCGACGAGTTCGGACCGCCCGGCATCCGTCCCACTGGCGGGTCCGGCTGGGCTCCCGCCAGCCACCCCGAACGGCATCCGGCCGCCTACCACCGCACCCACGGGATCCCGTACTTCCACGGTTGCTACTCGGTCGGCGACGATACCCTCTGGGGCGCCGACCGCCGCAAGAAGGGCGCCGCGAACACGCTGGCCGCACTGAAGTCGATACGGGCCACCCGCCCGGACGGCGCCCCGATCTACGTGATCCTGGACAACCTGTCCGCGCACAAGGGCGAGAAGATCCGTCGCTGGGCGAAGAAGAACTGGTCGAGCTGTGCTTCACGCCGACCTACGCGTCCTGGGCGAACCCCATCGAGGCCCATTTCGGGCCGCTGCGGCAGGCGCACGATCGTTTCAGCAGCCTGATGAGCTCGGCCACGACGCGCCGGGCTCAACCCGCAGCGAGCCGGGCGGTCAGCCGTTCTTTCGCGATGGGCCACTCATCCTTGAGCATCGCGTAGAAGACGGTGTCGCGCCAGCTGCCATCGGGACGGCGCATTTCACGGCGGAAGACGCCTTCGCGAACCGCGCCCAGGCGAGCGATGGCCTCCTGCGACCGCGTATTCAGGTGGTCGGTGCGCCAGCACACACGGCCCATGCCCAGGTCCTCGAAGGCGTGTGTGAGCAACAGCAGTTTGGACTCGGTGTTAACCGCGGTGCGCCAGGCGGTGCGGCCGTACCAGGTCCAGCCGATTTCCAAGCGCTCGTCGCCGGAGCTGAAGAATCCATAGGTGGTCCAACCCACGGCCCGTCCAGTGGCCAGCTGGACGACCGCGAAGGCGACGCGGGTGCCGGCATCACAGTCGGCGATCAGCTTGTCCAGCAGGGCACGCATCTCCTCCTGCGTGCGCGGAGTGGGCACCGGGAGCCAGCGCCAGACCTCCTCGTCTCCTCCCCCCGCCGCGAACAGGTCCATAAGGTGGGCACGCGTCAGTGGCTCCAAGCGGACGTGACGACCCAGGAGAGTGACTGCAGCCGGGGTTTTGGCGGCGGAAGAGCTCATCGGATCCATGCCTGTGATCCTGCCCTCCGTGGAACGTTCGCGACTACCGCCGAAGCCCATAGAAGATCAACTGGCGGCACTGCCGGTTCTTACAGACCGCGCGCAACCCGGCGAACCTTCGCGGTCAGAGCACTAGCGACGCGGATGACGGTGATCGGCCAAGAGCGAACACACCCAAGTGCGAACCCGGATGTGGTGACGGCGTTCGCGGCGGCGTTCGGCGGGCAGCCGGTCGAAGACCCCGGCCTGCTGCCAGCGGTCCAGCCGCCACCTGCATGTCTGGCCCGAGCCGAACCCCAGTTCCAGAGGCAGCAGTTGCCAGGCGATGTCGTTGATCAGCACGTACAGGATGCCCTGCAAGCACTGAGGGTCCGGCACCGACCTCGGGCCAGGAGCCTTCTCCGGCCAGGGCGGCAGCAACGGCTCGATCAGCGTCCACAGGTCATCGTCCACGATCCACGACCGGGTACTTACAGCATCCCGAACGGCCGAGTCGTCACACCAGTCACCGCGGATCAGGGTCGTCCAACAAGATCGTGTGACGAGCTCTACGCGACCCAGCAGTAGACGCTATGGCCCTGGCGCCGGGCGCTGCTGACGAGAGCAGCGAGATCACCCACGATCGCGTCGGCGATCTCAGTGTCGATGACCTCGCCGTCCTCCGCACGCAGCCGGGTCCACGAGGCGGCGAGGTCGCTCAGCCTGGAGTGCGTGGCGTCCGCGAGCGCAGTGGACAGGCGAGGCGAGATCGCGAAGACGACGCATCCGTCGTTGTCCTGACCGGTGACGATGCGAGGTTCACAGGCCTCGACGAGCTCTTCGACGCTGCCGCCGGTCAGAAGGCATTCCCACTCGACCACGGCCTCTTCGGGATCGAAGTTGCCGAAGGAGAGCGACTCGGATGTCCGGCCCGGCCCGGTCTGGAGGGCCAGGCTTGCTGACGTGTCGTCCGGTGCGGCGAAGAACTTCACGATGATGCTCACCCGGGCATGATGCCCGAGAGCCCGCATTCATGATCGGCCGGACAAGTCCCAGCTAAACTCTGTCTCTTTGGTCAGCGTCGGGTCCAGGCGAGGATGCCGGCGAGGTGGAGTGCGGCCCGGTAGGCGATGGCGAGTTTGTCCGCCGGGAAAAATGAGGCCGATCGTGAAATTGTTCAGCGATCAATGACGTTGATCACGTCATGACTCAAGGACCAGCACCCCGCGCACTGTCGGACGAAGCCCTTTCTGATCTCCTTGGCAGGCAGCAGTTCGGCACGCTTGCCACCGTCAAGCGCAGCGGCCACCCCCACCTGACCACCATGCTGTACAGCTGGGACCCCGAGGCCCGCATCGTGCGGTTCTCGACCACAGTCGATCGCGTCAAGCTCCAGCACCTGCGCCGCGACCCGCACGTGGCGGTGCACGTGCAGGGCGGCGACATGTGGTCGTTCGCCGTCGCGGAGGGCGAGGCCGAGGTCTCCGAGGTGACGACGGTCCCCGGCGACGAGGTCGGCCGGGAACTCCTCGCGATGATCCCGCAGGCCGCGAAGCCGCAGGACGAAAGCGCGTTCTTGGAGCAGCTGGTAGCCGAGCGCCGGGTGGTCATCCGGCTGAAGGTGGACCGGCTGTACGGAACGGCACTCGACATCGAGAGCTAGCGCGTCTCTCTTTCATGGTTCGTGGCGTCGCCCATCGGCCTCGCCGATCTACTCGGCTCCGGGGATCGGATCCGCCGTGGTCCAGGGAGGCGGGGGGAGGACGGCAAGCAGCTCACGGGCGGCGTGAATGATCTCGGTGTCGAGATCTTCGGCGGAGCTGTCCCCAATCTCTTCGTCCCGGTCCTCCCAAGCGGACGCCCAACCCACCATGGCCTGGAGCTTTTCAGGGTAGTTCAGCGGTTCGGCTGCCTGACTCCAGATCATCGTGGCGCCGGTTCCCGGATCGCAGGAGCCGTCGACAATGGACGTGGCCCATGAGCGGGCGAGCTCCCAACGAACCGCGTCGGGATCGGCGGTCAGGCACACGGTGATGCCGAGCTCGTCCAGGACCTGCTCGAAGAGCACGGGCGCATGCTCGGTCTCCCAGGACGCGAGGCTGGCCAGGGCCCGGACCGAAGGCGTGTCGAGGCCGGCGAGCAGCGCCGTGAGGCCGGCCTGGATGAGCCGGACGGAGTCGACCTCGCAGCCGAGCGCCCGCTCCTCGGCCAGCGCCCGCAAGTGCCTGACGGCTTCGTTCCCAGTCATGGCATGCCCTTGCCGAGACGGAGTGGAAGGGTCCCGCCCGCATACGGGGCCCTCGAACCGTACAGATCGATCATAGGCCTCACGCGTGCCACGAGCCCCTCCCGTACACGGACAAGGCGGAGACGACCGTCAGGTGATTCAGGCTGGTTCCAGCAACCACCGCTGATCCTGCGCTCTGGCCACCTGACGTCCGACACCGCGGAGAAGTCGGCGCGATGGAACAGCTCGGACGATCCGAGGGTCCCGGCGTTCGTGTGTGCGTGCAGCGATTGCCCGGTCGCCCGGGGTCGTCCCGACGAGCTTCGGGTGTGCCGGTGGTCACCAGAGTCTGGCCTGCATCAGCAGGTGGCTTCGGACCGCCGCGAGGTGCGGGGCGTGTTCGGTGCCTGCGCGTGTGGCCACGTAGAGGGTGTTGATCGGTGGGACTTCCGGGGCGAGCAGCGCAACGAGTGCGCCGGAGTCGAGTTCGCGGGCGCACAGGTAGCCGGGCAGCACGCTGATACCGGCACCAGCAGTGGTGGCGGCCAGCACACCGCGCAGGTCGGGGACCACCACGACGGCGCTGCCGGTGGGCCGGGTACCGAAGACGGTGCGCCAGTAGCGGCGGATGATGGGCAGGTCCTCGGCGTAGGAGACCAGCGGGACACCGCGAAGCGCGCCGGGGCCCTGCTCGGCCAGCTCCTCGCGGTCGATGCGGTCCGCCCAGCGGGGCGCGGCCACCAGGATGAACTCCTCGTCCGCCAACGGCGTAGCGGCGATCGCGCGGCCGCGCGGCCGCACCGTGGAGACGACCAGGTCGAACCGCGCCTCGGTCAGCCCGGCCAGCAGTTCGTCGCTCAGGCCCAGGGAGACCCGCAGTTTCAGGCCCTGGTCTGTCAGGGGGGCCAGTGCGGGCAGCACCCGGGAGCAGGTCAGCTCCGCGGGGCCGGCCAGGTGCAGCGGCCGGGCGAACGGATCACGAGCGGCCAGGCCGCGCTCGGCGACGGCCGCGAGCGCGTCGATGTGCGAGGCGACCTCGCCGGCGAGCTCGTCGGCCACCGTGGTGGGTGCCACCCCGCGCGGCAGCCGCTGGAACAGCTGCTGGCCCAGTTCCTCCTCCAACGCCCGCACCTGCGCGGTGACGGTCGGCTGCGACAAGCCGACCTGCCGGGCCGCCGCGGTCAAAGACCCGGCCCTGTAGACAGCCAGAAAGGTCCTCAGCAGCGACAAATCCAAGATGGCTCCTCCACCCCTCACCCACCGAACGATCGGAATTCCGATGCCTCACTGCCCATTCTCCCATTGGTAACCGATGGATCGGTTGCCTACTGTCGACCTCGAAGCACAGAACACACCGAACAGAGCAGATATGTCCTGCACTGACGGGAAGACCGAAGGAGAGCGGCATGCCCCGCGCTAAGAAGATCCTCATCACGCTGACCAGCCACGACCGGCTGGGAGACACCGGTCGCGGCACCGGCTACTACCTGCCGGAGGCAGCTCACCCCTGGAAGGTGTTCACCGACGCGGGCTACGACGTGGACCTGGTCTCGGTCAGCGGTGGGAAGCCCACCGCGGACGGCGCTGACATCTCCGACCCGATCCAGAAGGCGTTCCTTCACGACCCGAAGATCGCCGCACAGCTGGAAGCCACCCCGCGCCCGGGTCAGGTCACGGCGGGCGACTACGACGCCATCCTGTACGTCGGCGGCCACGGCACCATGTGGGACTTCCCCCACGATCAGGACCTGGCCGACCTCGCCCGCGACATCTACGAAGCCGGCGGCGCGGTCGCGGCCGTCTGCCACGGTCCGGCCGGGCTGGTCAACCTGACCCTGTCGGACGGCAGCCACCTGGTCGCCGGCAAGAACGTCGCCGCCTTCACCAACAGCGAGGAAGCATCCGTCGGGCTGACCGAGGTCGTGCCCTTCCTGCTGCAGAGCGCCCTTGAGGAGCGCGGAGCCAAGCACAGTGCCGCCTCCGACTTCACCGCCCACGTCGTGGTCGACGGCCGCCTGGTCACCGGCCAGAACCCCGCCTCGGCCACCGAAGTCGGCGAAGCCGTCGTCAAGGTGCTCGCCTCCTGACCCCCGGGATCAGCTGTCGGGGTACACACGCGAAGGTGCACAGTGCGGTAGGCGGATACCTGCTCACCTGCCTGCCCCGCCGGGGTCATGAGCGGGCGCTGGTCCTTGACTGGACGGCTTCCGTAGCGGCGATGCGGCCGGCCATGTCATTCTCCGACCGGTAGCCTGCATCTTCCCGCCGGAGGTCGACATGGCGCTCCTTCCCGACATCACCGCCTTCTACGGTGCCGGCGATGAGGCCGCCCGCCTCACTTCGGGGCGCACCATCGGGACGGTCGAGCTGGTGCGGACGCAGGAACTCCTGCGTGCGCATCTTCCGCCCTCACCCGCGTCCGTGCTGGATGTCGGCGGCGGGCCCGGAGTGCATGCTCGTTGGCTCACCGACAGCGGCTATCAGGTTCTCGTCGTCGACCCGGTGGAGGAACACGTACGGCAGGCCCGCCATCAGGGGCTTGCTGCCTTCGTGGGCGACGCGCGGCAACTCGACCAGGCAGACGCTTCGTCCGACGTCGTGCTGATGCTCGGCCCCCTTTACCACCTGCCGGACGGCGCTGGACGTTCCCGTGCCTGGCGGGAGGCTCACCGTGTCGTCAAGCCCGGCGGCCTCGTCGCCGCGGCTGCCCTCAACCGATATGCCAAGCTCCTGGAGCTGGGCTCGCACACTGCGCTGGACATCGCGACGACGGGGCTGCGGGTACGCCCGGACGGCCCGACCACGTACTACCACGCCCCCTCAGAGCTCTGCGCCGAGGCCCGGCAGGCAGGCCTCGATGAGCCGACGGTCTACGGACTGCACGGGCCCGCCTACGAGGCACTGAGAGCCGAAGAGCGCCGGACCGGAACGAAGGACCTGGGCGCGAGGGCGCTTGAAACCGCCCTCGCTGCGGCACGGTTCGCCGACAGCCATCCAGAGCTCGTGGTCTCCAGCCTGCACCTGCTGGCCGTTGCACGCCGACCCCGCACCCCGTAGAGGGGTGCCAGCCCCTTCCCCGGCAACAAACCTGCCCTCCCCCTGGCCTTCCGCAGTCGCGCCCGTCCACGTTCTCCCTCCAGTGGCACGTGGGCACGAAGTCGCGTACCTGGCTGAACACTTTCGTGTTCACGCCGACACCAGCAAACCGTTGACGCCCATCCCCTCAGCCACGCCCTCAGCGCCGACTCCGCAGCGCACTATTCGGCATTCGCCGCCGCGCACCCCAACCGCAAGGAGCTCCGCCAATACCTTTCATCAACATCAAGGTCATCGCGGGTGTCGCCGACGCCGAACAGAAGCAACAGATCCTGAAGAAGGTCACCGATGACGGCTCCT
Source organism: Streptomyces sp. NPDC000075 (assembly GCF_040301925.1). Classification (NCBI taxonomy): domain Bacteria; kingdom Bacillati; phylum Actinomycetota; class Actinomycetes; order Kitasatosporales; family Streptomycetaceae; genus Streptomyces; species Streptomyces sp. NPDC000075. Next base: position 49,738 of record NZ_JBEPFL010000045.1, on the reverse strand, counting down.
CACGAATTCGCGACCGACTACTGGCCGCTGGCCGGTGTCATCCCCGGGCAGGTCGTGGTGATCGCCCGCTGGCGGACCACCCCCAAAGGCCGCGACCTGGTCCATGCGGCACTACCGGCCCTGGCCGAGGCATCGCTGGCCGAGCCCGGCTGCCTCGGATACCAGGCCCTGACCCCGACGGGCACCACCGGCGGGGACATCGTCCTCATCGAGCGTTACGCCGACCGCGACGCCTTCGAGGCGCACCGCGCCAGCCCCCACTTCCAGCAGATCGTGCTGACCGACATCGCTCCCCACCTGCACACCCGCGACGTCACTGTCTGCATGACGACCTGAGCCAGCGACAGACCCCCATCTGCGCTGGCCTCGCACCGGCGATGGATCATTGCGCTCCGTACCGGCATCGGGTAGCGGGCAGCAAGCAGTTGCGGAGGGACCCGGGGAGGAAGCCCGGGCACGCGGACGCTAACGGCAGCTGCGGCGCCGCCGTAGCGCTTCCAGGGGGCTGGCCTCGCCAGGGGCCGACCTCCTTTTCTGTCTTCTCAGCGAGATGCTCACGCTTAACCTCCGAACCAGCTCAATTCGCCTCCGCCTGCATGGGGGCAGTCGTACCGTCGCGCCATGGCAGCCACCGCGATACCGACGCCGTTCTTGGTTACGGCCGCAATCACCGTCACCGTTCAGCTGGTCATGGGAACGCTTCAGCTGAATGCCACCCGCCGGCTTACCCGCATCACCCTGGACGAACAGCGCGACCAGCTGGACATCAAGGCCGCTCATGACCGTGCGGCGGCCCTGCGGGATGCCCAGTACACGGCCTACCTGATGTTCCTGAAGGCAGCCCACGGCCTTGTCGCCGAGGCCGGGATCTACTCGGCCGATCCCCAGCGGACCCCACGTGCGGAAAGCTGGAGCCGAGAGGGTCTGTTCCGAAGCTGGGACCACCTGACCATCGTTCTTCCCGATGGCTTGCGGGAGGCGGCAGTGAACGCCCGAGACGCACTGGAAGACGTCCGGCTGACCGGCGGCCCGACCGTTTCCGCCCTCGCCCAGAACGTCTACGACGCGTCGATGGCGGTGGCAGAACAAGGGGTCCGAGTCGCGGCCGCACGGGAGGCGTTTGCCGACGTCCACCACCTCGAGGACGGACCCGGCACGCCCACCCAGGCTCCTGAGGTGAGCGAAGCCCGGGAAGTGTTCGTGGCCAAGCGTCGCCAGTTCGGCGACGCGCGGCGCGAGTTCTCGGCCCTGGCTCGGTCGGAGATGTGGGGTGTCACCTGACAGGCGTCTGGCGACGCACCTGCCTGACGCTGCCCCCGCCCGGCGTTCTTGCCGTGGTTGCCCGAGCGCGGGCCGGTTCCCGCCCACTGTCCTGGGGACGGCCCACGCGGACGGGTCAGTAGGTGACGATGCCGTCGCCGCCGTGGCCGGCTCCGCCTCCGGCGCCTGGAGCCGCCGGTCCCTGCGGGCAGGGGTGCCGCAAGCGAGTCGATCCGGTCGGCAGGGACCCGGACCGCATGGCTTCGTTGACGGATGGCCCCGCCGCCGGGAGCCGATCCTTCGGGGCTGGTGCTCCGGTGGCGGGCCGGGGGTCTCGTCCAGGCTGTGCCGTGCCGGTGATGTTTCAGCTCTCGTGGCGCCAGGCGACCCGGGCGCTGGGGTAGCCGGATGCTGCCCGGCCGTTGCAGAGCTTCAGGTTGGGGGTGGTCCAGCCGCCGAAGCGGACGAAGTCCGAGAAGCTCTCGGCGGCGTCTCCGTCGTACCACAGCGGGCGCCTGCTGCCTCCGGCCGCGGCCTCGGTCGCCCCAGCCTGGCGGTGGCGCTGCGCGCGGGCCTGCTCGATCGGGGCCGACGCATCGTCCGGGGCGTCGGGCTCCGGGAAGGCGCGACAGGTCAGTGTGCGCAGCGTGGTGGTCTGCCGCTCCACCTGAGCGGTTGCCGAGTGACGGCGTTGCCGTAGCGGTCTTGCCGCTTCGGCCCGAGGCGTGCGGCCCGGTGGGCAGAGTCATACCGCCTCGCCCCACACAAAGGCCCAGCAGCAGCTCAAGGCAGTCTGAACTGGGGCCGTCGACGTCAGCCGTTCGGGGCCTCGAACGTATTCACCTCGGACCGGAAGGTTCCCTGACCGAGCTGAGCGGGGTTGACCAGCACCACGAAGTCCGGCAGGGCGCCCGGAACGGGCCGCCTTTCCTTGTCCTGGCTGCCTGCTTCAGCCTGCCAGTCGATCAAGTGGACGACCACGGCACAGCGGCCCTCGGGCACGGGCTGCTCGAGCACGCCATCCGAGACGTCCCCGCTGACGCCTTCGATTCCACCCACGAGCGCGCGACCGCGGGAGACGAATAGGTAGGGCTGGGAAGCAACCAGCCGATGGGCTGCCTCACGCTCGGTCAACATGGCCGGCTCGACCGCAGTGCCCGAACGGACCAGAACACCGAACGCGCCATCTCCACCGACGTTAAGCGGAACAAGAACACCCGCCTGGATGTGACGGAGGATGTCCTCGTCCTCCAAGAGCTCATCCTCCCAGGTGTCGTAGTCGACGACGGCCTCGAACCGCTGCGGATCCCACAAGACGAGCATTCCCGCGTCCGTGGCCACCGTCGCCGGGCACTCATCAAGGGGCTGCCGAGCAGTCACTCGCTCCTCCGGTCGTCTCACTCTCCGCATCGCATCAGCTGATGCTCCCAGCAGCGGACACCGACCTGTCTGGCGGGGCCTCGGCATGCCGACACCCGGGGCCGCTTCGGGCCGCCCGACAGGGGCCGACTCAAACCGTCACGGCCAGGGCGGTAACCAGGCCGCAAAAGAGAGAATCGAAATTCGATTCTCTTTTTGGAAACTGCGTTCTATTTCATGAGGGGCGCTGTCAGACCCCACCCATAGGCTCAATTCAGTTGCTGCCCACCGGGCAGCGCTGCTTCGCCATGCCCGTATGGCGATCTGATCATTTGTCGAACCTGAGGGAATCGAATGGGAACCCAGTGGTGGCAGTTGAAAGACGCTGAACTCTTCAGCGTCTTCGCGGAGAGCAACCCTCGGCGTCGAGCCCTGGACACGGCCGTGCTCGCGGCACTGCTGGCCGGAAGCACCAGGGGGCCGACGTGGACGCTGTCCGACATTCATCGGCTGCTTCGTGAGGTGGGCTACGAGGAGCCCATCGGCAACGAGGACCTCGCGGAGTCGATCCAGCGGCTGATCGATGCCGGACACGTCGTCGCGAATCCGAACTACACAGATCCGGTGGCGAGTTACACGGACGGCCTACGGCGTCGGGAGGCCTGGTCCCTGACACGTCGGGGCCGGGTCGTCGTCGCCGCCGTACGTGACGCGCAGCTGCGCCTGGAGCGCACGATGCAGCTACCCGCGCGACTGCTCGACTCGGTCGAGCAGACACTGCGCTCCCTGGCCGCGCACCACCGACGTGACGCGGGGATGCTCGCCCCGGTCCTCGCCCAGGTTCGTACGCACCTCGAACAGCTGCAGGAGGCCAGCGGGGACTTCTACAGCGCCGTGGGGGCACTGACCCGACCGGACGTCAGCGACGACGATGCCTTCACCGCGAACTGCCGGCACATCCTCCTGGCGCTGCAACAGTTCGCTTGGCGCACCGAGCAGTCACTGGGGCAGGTCCGGGCGGCGTTCGACGAGATCCACGCTCTGGGAACACAGACGGTCGTCCGCCGCGCCCTGCCGGGAGCCGGTGTTCTGGACGTGGAAGCGCAGGACGCCTGGGTCGCCCAACGCGTGCGGGAACTGTCGGACCTTCAGGCATGGCTGGACCCCGGCGGCGCGGTCGAGCTCCTGGTGAGTGCCGCGGCCGACGCAGTCCACGCCCTGCTGGGAGCGATCGACCGACGGTTCCACGCCGCGACGCGGGGTAGTGACCTGGGCTCCGATTTCCGGCAGGTCGCGCGGATGCTGCACGCCCAGCCGGATGCGCCCGCCGCATTCCAGGTGTTCGCCGCGGCCTTCGGACTGTGGCCATCGCGGCATCCACTCACATTGGCCGAAGACGATGTCGCCCCCGGCATCCTGTCAGCCTCGGGCTCCGGCCGGCCGGTACAGGTGGTGCTGCGCCGCACCCAGAGGGGGGTGGCATCCGCCGGGCGCCCACGGAACATCCCCGACCTGTCGCGCGCACGGAGGGACGCTTCCACGCGGAACCGCGAGGTGCTGGAGCGCCTCGTGGCGGTCACCGGGGCGCTGGCGACGGAGGGCCGGGTGCCCCTGTCCCACTTCGATGATCTGGACGCCGAGCACACGTCCGCGCTGGCGTCGCTGCTGGACGAGGCCTTGGACGCGTTCGACGCGGCCGCTGGGTGCGGGGTGGCCGAGCTGGCGGGAGCGCGCCTGACGGTGTGGCCCGGGCGCACGGGCCGCTGGGTGGACACCTGCTTCGAGGAGGGGGTGCTGACCACAGTGGATCTGCTCGTGGAGGTCTGCACGGTGACCCACGAGAGCGACGAGGAGGCCGCGTGAACAGTACCCGGGCGGTGCAGCCCGGCAGCCCCACCTCGCTGTCCGAACCGTTGTCCCCGGAGGCGGGCCAGGTGGCGGCCGCATTGCTCGCGCGGCACGTCCTGGACGCCGAGGAGGACCCCGAGCTATTCCGGATGGCGGTGCACCACCACAACGAGGTGGCCCACTGGTTCGGCCGTCAGTGCGAGTGGCCGGTGACTCTGGATGCCGCACAAGGTGCGGCCAGGCTCTGCAAGCGGCGCCTGAATCCGCCCAAGGACCGGCCCCCGGCCGTTCCCCGCAAGAAGGGGCCGGTGCCGGCGACACCCTTGGCGTTGATCTTGGTGTGCCTGGTGTGCGAGCAGCTGTGGCGGCGCCCCTCGGCCTCCTTCAACGACCTGCAGCGGGCGGTCGTCCAGGCGTGCGGGATCGAGGCAGGTGAGGGACGGTTGCCCGGATTCCGGCCGGTCGCCCTGCCGGGAGAAGGCCAGGCGACGGCCTCGGCGCACCGGCGTGCGTTCATCGACGCACTCCTGCTGCTGGAGTCCTGGCACATCCTGCGGTCCGATCAGCCGCTCTCGCTGCTGGAACAGGACCAGGGCGGTGAGCTGCTGCTCACCGCCCGGCGCGAGCGCATTCTCCTACTCGTGGCGGCAATGGACGCCTCCGCCCTCGAGGTGGACCTCGACGAGCCGTCGACTCACGTGCCCTCACTGGTCGGGGCCCGGGACGGACGGGATCCGAACATGGCAGAACGTCGGTACGAGGCGATCCGGGCGGTGCTGGACGATCCGGGCGTGTGCCCCGACGACGGGCAGGGTTTCCTGACCACCCCCGCGGGGCGGGAGCAGGCCCTGGACGCGGCTGCCGCGGTAGGTCTGACCTGCACCGTCCGCAAGGACTGGTGGATGGTGGGCGACCTCGGGGGCCGCACGACCGAGCGGGCCTTCCCGCAGGGCCGGGCGCTGGAGCAGCACGCGGCCCTGTTGCTCATGCGGTGGCTGGCCGACCGGGAGGAACCATTGGCGTGGTTCGGGCCGAATGCTGCCGCGGTGGCCCTGCAGGAAGTGCTGGACGCGAACCGGTGGTGGGCGAGCGCCTACCAGGACGCGCGCGGAGCGCGTCGGCTCGCCCGGGTCGCGGTGGACTTCCTGCAAAACGCCGGTGTCGTGGTCCCGGACGCCGACGAGCACGAGGGGTGGCGTCCCACACCCGCAGTTCACATGTGGCACATCAACGTCGCCGTGGCCAGCCGGCCCGGCGGTGCGCACGACGAGGAGGATCTCCATGGCTGAAGAGCAAGCCGGTTCCCTGTTCCACCTGGCGCCGCAGCGCCGGCCCGGAGCGGCGTTCGTGGAATTGGATCCGCGGCCGGGCGCGCGGAACCGGTGGCAGCCAACCCGCGCGGGAGCGGTGAACACCTGGCAGTGGGGCGACGAGCAATTCGTCTATGTGAACGGACTGCTGGCCATGATCGGGCGCAACGGCTGCGGAAAGTCGCTGACCTCGGGCGTTCTGTGCCCGACGTTCATGGACGGGAACATCACCGCGAAGGCGCTGTCCGCGTCGGGGAGCGCCGCGGGCAGCCTGCTGGCCATCCACACGCAGGGGCGGACCGGTCCGCCGCGCACCGGAATGTGGTGGCAGGAGTACGGGCGCACGACCTTGGGACCGGACGGCTGCGAGCAGACGGAGTGGCTGACCGTGGGACTGTGGCTCCGCAGCAGTGGTGGCAGCCGCCCGACCCTGGACCTGGCGTGGTTCCTGGTGGGCGGCCGGGCGGACGCGGACCTGGTCATGCAACGCGACGGCGTGCCGATCACCGTCGAGGACCTCGCCGGACAGCTGCTCGTGTGCCAGGGACAGCTGTTCACGGACGCCAAGGCGCTCCAGCACGGCTGCCAGACGGCCGGGTTGACCGCGGACACCCAGGAAGGATTCGTCGAGGCCGTCCGACGCGCGATGTACGAGCCGTTGGACCGGCCCCAGGTCGACGCCCTCAGTGCGATCCTGCGGGTCCTGCGCAGCGTGCAGGCCAACGACAAACTCAGTCCCGAATCGATGCAGGACACCTTGACGAAGGCCCTGCCGCCGTTGGAGACGGCCAAGGTGAGGCGTCTCGCCGAATCCTTGTCCACCGCGGATCGCCTGCACGGTCAACTCGCACGGGCCCGCACCGAGGCGCGTCTGCTGGGCGAGGTCCGTGACGCCCACCGGCGCTACGCCGCGGCGGCCGCAGCGCGCGCGGCGGCCGGTTACCTCACCACTGCCGACGCCCGTGACGGCGTGGTCGCCGGAGCCGCGGAGCTACAACGGCGAAGGGACGCGGCCCGGACCGCGCAGAGCGAGTCGGAGGCCTGCGTGCAAGAGAGCGATCGCCAGCACCAGCTGCTGGGGCAGACGGTGGAGAGCCTGGAGCGCGGGGTACAAGGCCATCCTGGAGCCGGCCTGGCGGAATGGGCTCGCGCCGCGGAAGAGGCCGAGGAACGTGCCCGGCACGCCCTGCGCCAGGCGCAGCGACACGAAGGGGAGCAACAGGAGGCCCGCGGGTCCGAGGAGCGGGCACACGAGAGGGCCGTCCGCTGCCGCGAGGTGCTGGCTCACGAATCGCAACGGACCGTGCGAGTGGCACTGGATCTGAACGGCGGCGCCTTGGTGGACCCGATGCGAGCGGCCGAGCAGCTCCTGGAATCCGCGGACGGGCGCCCCGATGCGGACTTCGAGGCCGGGGTCCGCAGCGCACGCGATCACGGGACGGCCTGGGTCCAGGGGCAGCAGGAGCAGGTGAACGCCGTCCGGGAGGCTCGAGTCGCCCTGGACGCGCGCAGGGAGGCGTACGCCGGGGTACAGGAGCGGTACGACGCCGCGCAGCAGGCTCGCGTCGAGACCGAGGAGCGGGCCCACGCGCTGGCCCGGGTCGCCGACGAGGCCGAGGAGACGGCCGGCGCGGCTCTGTCCCGTTACGTCTCCGGGCTGCTGCGCCTGCGGGCACCCGGCACCGATCTGCTGCGGGCGGTGCCGCTGGACCCGCAGGCCGTCCGGGCGTTCTTCGAGGACGAAGGGAAGCGGGTACGGGGCGAGCTAGACGTACGCGGCAAAGAAGTCCAGGCCGAAGCCGCCGCCGAAGCCATGCGCACCGCGCAGAACGCCTCGGTCGCGGCCCGGCACCGCGCCGACCAAGCTGTCTCGAACGCCCGCGACCAGCAGGCGGCGTTCACCGCGACGGTGGCCCGGCTCACGGACCCGCCTTCGTCGTTCGCCGTCCTCGTCGAGCAGGCCGCCCTCGTGGTACAGGACGCGGAGGTACCCGAGCTCGCGGTACGCGCCCCGCTGAGTGACGCGCTGCCGGACGGGGACCCGGCCTTCGCTCTGGAGGAGCGCGCTCAGGAAGCGGAGGGGGCGATGGCGGACCTCGTACATGCCCTGCGGGACGCCGAAGGGCAGTTGAAGGAAGCGGACGCCGCCTTGACCCGCGCGCAAGGAGCGGATGGGGACGCACAACAAGCCGCCGGGGCCGCCACGGCCGCCCGCTCCCATGCCGACGACCTGACGGCCCGGGCTGCACGGGCAGGCTCCACCTGGGCCGACCAGGTCCACGCATGGGCCTCCGGCCTCGACGTGCTCGACTCGCGGCAGCTGCGCCTGCCGGACCGGGAACGGCCCGCACCGGACAGCGCCACCCGGCTACGGGGCGATGTCGACCGCTGCTACATGGCCGTTGCCGGTGCCTTGGCGCAGGAACAGGCACAGCTGACCCAGCAGCACACCGGGCAGCAGGCCGCGATCACGGACCTGGACGTCCAGATCGACCTTGCGCGCCACACCGAGCAAGGTCCCGGGCAGCCCGAGTGGAGGCCTTCACGGGCGGACCGGCCCGGCGCACCGTTGTGGAAGCTGGTCAGTTTCGCCCGGGCCCTCACCGAAGAGGAGCGCGGGCAACTGGAAGGCGCACTTCTCGCGGTCGGGCTCCTCGACGCGTGGATGTCCCCCGACGGGACCGTGACCGCAGGCGATCTGTGCCTGGTCCCCGGCACCCGCGCCGCGGGCACCACCTTGGCACGGTTCCTGGTACCCGACACGGACGCCCCCGTCGCGGGCGACCGTATCCAGGCGCTGCTGGACAGCGTGGGTGTTGGTGACCTGGCGGCAGCGGCCTCTCCTGGCGGCCGGGTCGTTCGCGCCGACGGCACGGTGAACATCGGCCCGCTCAAGGCCGCAGCCCCTCCCGGGTGGCAAGCGCGGTACATCGGCGCCGCCGCCCGTGAGCGGTCCCAGCGGCAGCGGCTGGCCGAGCTGGCACGGCTGCGTGAGCGTGCCACGGCCGACCTCGCACTGACCACAGCAGCACTCGGCACGGTGAAGGAGCGTCGCGGGCGCTGCGAGCAGGAGCGCGTCATGCCGGACCCCGATCCGTGGCAGCAGCACCTGGCCCTGGTCGGTGGGGCAGTCGACCGGGCACAGCACCGCGAAGAGCTCGCGCAGCAGGCACGGCACGCGGCGGACGCCTCGCACGCACGCGCGGACGCTGCACGGCAGGCAGCGATCGGAGCCTGCCGCGCTGCCCACGTGGCGCCGGACGCGTCCGCGGTGCACGCCTCTCAGACCGTGTGCGGTGAATTGAAGCCGCACCTGACCGGCGTGGTACGCGACGCACGGGCCGCCCGGGACGAGGCCTGTGCCGCCGGAGCGGCACGGCGGGAGGCGGACGACAGGGCCGAGCAGAGCGAGCAGGCACACACCGCGTGGGAACAAGCCCAGAACGGCGCCGCGGAAGTGGAGCAGGACCTGGCGGGGGTGCCTGGGGAACTCGACGCGCTGAGCCCCGCGCGGACCGCGGTAGAGACCGCACGGGCCGTCAGCGCGGACAAGGCACGCGCCGCCGCCCAGGTGGAGGACGAGCTGTCCCGGCTCAATGTCCTGTTGCGCCAGGACACCGCCGCACTGCACAGCGCGGCCCACGCGGGCGCCGTCCCGCTCGCCACCGATCTGCACGAACTCGAGCAACGGCAGCACCGGCTCGGCGGGCTGACCGACGCCCTACGCTCCTGGGCCGACCAGGCCACCACCACCGGCGCTGCTCTGTCCCTCGCCACCTCGGCCGCCGCGGCGGCCGCCGGGGCGTCGGCACGTGCGGACCAGGCGCGCGCCGGTGCGCAGGCCGAGGCGGCCACTGCGGAGGCCGCCCGGCACCGGTACGCGGAGGAGCGGCGCCAGCACGACACGACCTACCAGGCCCTCGTGGACGAGCTGTTGCAGGCCAGGCAGCGGCAGGTGACGTTGCGGGACGCTCTGGCCCAGCACCAGCGCGCCGCCGCCGACGCACAGGTCACCGTGGCCGTCCTGACCGACCGGTTCGACAGCGAAAGCGCCGCGATCGCCCAGGCCACACAGAAGCACGACGCGTGCCTGCGCACGCTGCGGGACCTGTTCGACCACCACATCGTCGAGGAACTCGCGGGCGACGGGAGGTTGGTCCGACCCGCGGACGAGGAGGAGGCCGCGGCGGTCGCCCGTCTGATCCTGGAGCAACGAGGTCAGTCACCGGACATGGAGTCGGCCCGGGCACATGAGCAGAGTTCTCGTGCCACCGTCGATTCGTGCATCCGCCGGCTCCTTCCCGACCTCCTGAGGATCGGCCTGCACGTGTCCTGCGAGGACCTGGCCGACAGCGGGTGGCGCCGGGTCGTGGTCAGCCAGCAGCTGGAGGGTCACGGCCTCAGCGGCGCCCGGGAATTGCGCGATGCGCTGACGACCGCGGGCATGGCCGTGACGAAGCTCGAGCACGACTTCAACGAGCAGGTCCAGTCCGAGGTCAAGGGGGTGGTGTTTTCCGAACTCCGCCGGGCCATCAACGTCCGCATCGCCCTGGCCGAAAAAATCGTCGCGGACATCAGGCGCACCCTGAAGGGCGTACGCACCAGCGTGGAGCGCGTCGGCATCAAACTCAGCTGGGCGCCCGAGGAGGGCAACCCGCTGGCGGTGAAGGCGTTGCACCTGATTCGCGACGTCGACCAGGACGGAAGCTTCGACGAGATGTACGACTTCTTCGTCGCCCAGCTCGGTGCCGAGAACGGCAAGCACGAGAGCTGGGCCAAGCAAGTGGAGCACGTCTTCGACTACCGCGCTTGGCACTCCTGGAAGATCGAACTCACGCACAAGCGCTTCAGTGACCCCGCTACTCCCGACCAGGAGGTCTTCAAGACCGCGACCGGTCGCAGCAACCCGTTGAGCACCTTGTCTGCGGGCGAGAAGCGCCTGGTGACCATGCTCCCGCTGCTGGCCGCGGCCCACGCCTTCTACTCCACACACGGCTACCAGGGCCCCCGCATGATCTTCATCGACGAACTCAACGCGGCCCTCGACGCTCCGAACCTGCGCATGCTCCTCCAACTGCTGCGGCAATGGGACTTCGACGCCGTGTTCACGCTGCCCTCCATGCAGCCCCTGCTCGTCCCGGAGATCGGGCGGATCGGCATCCACCGGATCCAGCAGCACCCCGACGGCAACACCCGCTTCACCGTCCCCAGCATCTGGACGGGCACCGGGTCCCCCCGGACCGCTCTCATCCGGGTACCCGGGCAGGCGGGAGCACCTGATGCCCAGTGACCTGGTCGACCCCGAAATCCGGCCGCTGTGGGAAGCCGTCGCCGCGCGTCTGGCCCTGGGAAACGATCCTGCCTCGATCCACACCGTCACCGTCAAGCTCTCCCCCACCGGCGAAGCCATGGTCCACGGATGGCTGCGCGCCGGCGCCGGTGCCCGCGGCCGTCGATCCGAGCCCCGACGCACGGGCGGCGGCACGGCGGTGCCCGTCCAGCGGCTGCTGAGCGTGCTCGGTCGCACCCCCACCGAACTGCACACGCTGGTCCAGCAGGCCGGCATCGCCATCTCCGACCGGCAGGGACCCCGTCTGCGAGCCCACGAATTGCGCAGCATGATCGCCGAATACACGAGCCGGGTGCTGCCGGACACCCCCCTGCTGCGAAAACGCCTCCTGAGCGTCGGCGTCACCGATGCCACCGTGCGGGAACGGCTCCTCCTGACCCAGGCCCTCGCAATCGTTCGCGCCCTGGCCCCATTGCCACGTCCCGTCACCATCGCCCGGCTGGCCCACGACACCAGCGGTGACCCCCACCTGTTCGACCTCACCGAGGGCAGGCACGGAGACAAACTCGTCCTGCTCACCAGAGACATGCTCGACGCACCAGAGCCGCAGACCCCCGCGCAGGAGCGCGTCCTTCTCGCGCACCTGGGCATCATCGCCGACCGGCTGTCCCAGACCGTGCTTATGCTGAACGTGAACGCCACCGGAGACGGGCCCGCCGACCGCGCCCTGCGCCAGGCCTTCGCCGACGGCCGTCCCGTGCACCTGACCCTCCACGACCTGACCCGGCATCCGCCCCGCTTCGACGCGTCAGCGCCATGGAGCGTGGTCGAAAACCCTTCGGTGGTGGACGAGGCCATGATGCGCGGCATGCGGACCCCGGTGGTGTGCACCTCCGGAACCCTTACGGCAGTCGACCACGTCCTTCTGGCCCTCGCCCATGACCAGGGGGTATCCCTGTGTTACTCGGGCGACATCGATGCCGCCGGGCACTCGATCGCCCGCGCCGTGCACACGCGTTACGGAGCGCGGGTCCAGCACATGGACCCCGCCACCCTCCAACACGCCGCAACCTACGTGCGCCAAACGCCCGCCCAGAATTGCCCCCTGGACGTGCGCCCACCGCGGTCCGGCACGCTACCGGACGACAGTGGGGGGCTCCCGTTGTACCAGGAGCACCCCGCTGTCCTGAACCTCCTGCTCGGCTCCTGCCATGACGATCCCCTGACGGGACTGTGGTGCTCCCCGGCCTCCGCGAGGACACCGGCGCCAAGGTCCGGACAAGCGGAACGAGACCATGGGCCATCGCCGACGGCTGCGTTGGGAAGGCCTTCCAAAACCGGAGACGGCTGCGCCGAGTGACACGATGCGGCCGGTTCCCCGGAGCGGCCCCCGCAGAGCCAGGGATGCGCGGGGGAACGGCCCATTCGGCGGTCTTCTGATTCTGTCGATCAGCGGCTGGATCTTGCGTGTTTGATGATCTGGATCCCCAATGTGATCACGGCTACCACTTCGACGACGACGTACACCGTCAGGCCAAGGGCGGAATTCCGGGATCCGGTCCAGCATTCGGTCAGAGCAACGGCGGGCACTTCGGTGAAGAGTGCTCCCAGGCGAACATCGGCACCGGTTCCCGGCTGATGGCGCCGAGCCGGGGGGGGGCGACGCTGGTGCGGATGTAGCGTCCCATGTCGCTGATCTTCTTGTCGTTGGCGAGGTAGACCCTCCCCAGGACCGGCGTGGCGGCGGACACCAGGAGGAGCAACGGCGGGGAGAGGGGACCGCCGTGGGCTCCGGCAATCCCTCGCCGGCGGCCAGCACAGCCTCGAACTCCTCGGGCATGCCCCCGCAGCGCCCGGTGCACGATCCGCCCCGAAGGCAGGACGGAAGCCCGTTCATCCGGATGCAGAGGAGGACGCGGAAGGGATCCCCTTCCCGTTCAGCCCTCTCACCCTGCCCGCCCTCGACAGCCCGGAGGTGCTGTTCTCCACCAGCCTCGACCTGACACCCGCGGCAGCCTGCCAGCGGTAACCAACCGGGCCCCCGCCCCCGCCCCGTACAGCAGCGGCGGCAGGGACCCGGACCCTCAGCAGGCGTGCGCACCTCGGACACGAAGCCCGGCTATGTCAGCCCGGCCTGGCTGCCGAAGCTCCGCCGTTGAACCCCCATGGCCCCCGGCGCGGGGCGAATGAAGGAGAGCGGGCGCACACGACCACGGCGTCGTTCCGTACCGCCACCCGATGGCTGTCTCTGATTGGTCACCTGATTGCCGCTATCGATGCCGATCCGACTTGCCGATCATGCGGACAGAAGGCCCGTGGTTCCACGTACTGCGGGTTCCACGTACCGCCACGTCGCCGCTGGCGACCCGTCCGGCAAGGAGTTCCAGGTGGGGGAGAGCAGAGGGCTCGACGACAGCGAGATCACCACTGCCTGGACGCAAACCACCAGGCCGTCCTTCCGATCGGCCCTGTCCGTCGTTCCCGCGTTTCCTGACGGTGTCGATGTCATCGGCGACCACCACGACATCTACCACGATGTGCTTCCCGGTGACCCTGAGATCGGTGGCGACGGACCCGACCTGGGCACCGGCGACGGATAGATTTAGGAAGGCTGACAAGTGGTGCGACCGGACTCCTCTCAGTTTGCGGGTGACACGACCACGAGGGACGGCGGCACTGATGCCCTTCGTCGCTGTGTCGGTGACGTCTCCAACTTCGTCGATCGCCACTGGGGACGCGCCCCGTTCCATCGGGCCGCAGCAGACGGGGCGGGCTTCGGTGACCTTCTGAGCATCGAGGACGTCGATACTCTGATCACCTCCAGGGCACTGCGGATTCCACAATTCCGTCTGTTGCAGGACGGGGTACAGATCGAGGCCGCCCGCTACACCAAGCGGCCGGATCCCATCTCGAAGAAGGAGAACTCGGACCAGGCCCACCCGGGGCACATCTTCGAACTCTTCGATGCGGGAGCAACCATCGTCCTGCAGACGCTGCAGGACTACTGGCCGCCGCTGACCCGCTTCTGCCGCAGCCTCGAGTTCGCACTGACTCATCCCGTCCAGGCGAACGCGTACATCACACCCCGTTCCGCTCAGGGACTCGCGGTGCACACGGACGATCACGACGTGTTCGTGCTCCAGTCCTTCGGCCGTAAGAACTGGAAGGTGTACGGGCAGCCTCGTTCGTCCGACGAGGGCGGTGATCCGGGCGAGTCACTGATCGACGTCGAGCTGAAGCCCGGTGACATGCTGTACATCCCGCGCGGCTTCGCCCACTCGGCCCGCACCGCGGACGTCCCTTCGGCGCACATCACGATCGGTATCCGCGCGTACCAGTGGCGGATCGTCTTCGAAAAGGCGCTCACAGAAATCCTTGACACGCTCAGGGAGCCCTTGCCCGTCGGTTTCGCGGACGACCCGGCCGAGCTCGCGGCGCAGGCGGTCCAGCAACTCGGTGACCTCAAGCGTCGGCTCGACAGCATCGACATCGACTCGCTGTCGGCCGCGGTGACGCGGCATTTCTGGGCCCGGCGCTCCCCCGTCCTGACGGGCCAGCTGCGGCAGCTGATCGACCTCGACGACATCAGCGACGGCTCGACGCTGCGCCGACGTCCCCAATCGGTCTGCAACCTCCGACTTGAGGAAGACCGACTTCTAGCGCTCCTCGGCGACCGGGAACTCACGATGCCGGCTCGCCTGGAACCAGCACTGCGACGGGTCATTGACGGCGAGCCGTTCCAAGTGTCCGAACTCGCCGAGTATCTCGACGGACCCGGCCGGCTGGTATTCGCCCAACGCCTGGTCCGGGAAGGCCTTCTGGAGAACGCCGGCTGAACCAGCCCGGCGGGCCCCGGCCCCACCCCCAGTCACAGCGGCGCGCGGTCCAAGCCCGGATCCGTACCGGGCTGCACGAGCTGCAGGAGGCCGGGCTGCACCGGCCGACACGACCCGTCGCGCTCGCGCCGGGGGTGCGGTCCGAGTTGGAGCACCGCGGACTGCTGCGCGAGTGGGAGCCTGGTCCCGCCGGTCCCGCCGAAGGCCGGGCAGACCCTCGGCGGGACCGGCCCGCGCAAGGTACCGGTACGGCTCCTGCCGCCGAGGCTGATGGTGTATTTCGTGCTCGCGCGGGCGTTGTTCTGCGGCGAGCCGTACCGAGAGGTCCTGCGGATGCTGGCCGAGGCGGTCCGGCGCGAGGACGGGTGGGGCGCCTGGCGGCTTCTGGACAAGGCAGCGGTCTTCCGCGCTCTTCGGAACCTCGGGGTGGAACCACTGCGTGAGCTGCTGCTTCATGCCGGGGCAGCAGTGGCCGACGAGCGGACGCCCGGGGCGTTTGGCGGGGCTTGCGGTCGATGGCGATCGACGGGACGACACTGCAGGCCGCCGATACGAAGGCCAACGAGGCCGGGCTGGGACGGCTGCGGACCAAGGGCGGTAAGGGTCCCACCGGATATCCGCTGACCCGGGTCATGGTTCTGGTCGAGTCCGGCACTCACGTGGTCTGCGACGCGGCGGTCGACTCCTACCGGTTCAAGGAACATATCCTGGCAGAGCGGCTCGCCGGTTCGCTGCGGCCGGGCATGCTGGTCCTGGCCGACCGCGGCCTGCCAGGAGCCCATGTGTGGCAGTGCCTGGCCGCGACCGGCGCCGACGTGCTGTGGCGGATTCCCGGCATCTGGAAACTGCCCGAAACTGCCCCTCCAGGAGGTCCTCGCGAACGGCTCGTGGATCTCCACGGTGAAGGGTGGCAGAGGCCGCAGCGTCCGCCCGCCCCAGGACATCCAGGTTCGCGTGGTCGAGTACAGCCTGGACATCCCCGGTCGTGACGAGGCCGAACGCTACCGGCTCATCACTACCCTCATGGACCCCAAGACGGCGCCGGCTGCCGAACTGGCAGCCCTTTACGGCGAGTGGTGGGAGGTGGAGAACACCCTCGCCGAACTGAAGACGACGCAGATCGGCACTCGCACCGTCATGCCGAGCAAGAGCCCTGGCCTGGTGTTCCAGGAGATCTACGCACACTTGGCTCTCTACGCTGGTTTGAGAGTCCTGATGCACAGAGCAGCTGTGAACCGCAGCGAACCACTTGATCCGGATCGGCTCTCCTTTGCCGCGGCCCTGCGGGCAGCACGCCGGAGCATCACCTCGCTGAACAGGGATTTCCCCCCTCAGCACCTGTCCACGGTGGCCCGTGAACTCGAGGAGGAGATCAACCCGCCTCGCAGACGCCGGGCCGTGATTCGTCAGGCGAAGCGCAAGATGTCCCGCTTCCTGTCCTGGAACCCAGACCGGCCACGACCACCACAGCCAACCCGCCGACCAGCAGAAACCTTCAGATCATTGCAGCCGTCGCACCCCCACCAGACCCCTAAGTCAACGGCATTGTCTTTAACCTCGATCAGGTCAGGTGAGCATGTCTAGATCGGCGAGTAGGTAGGCGACGCCGAGGCCGGTGTTGAGGTACTCCTCGAAGAGCCTGTTGTTCAAGGCCGAGGGGGATCGTTTCTGCCGGACGACGTCGATGGCCGTCGGCGCTTCCTGGCCGAGGTTGATGAGCGTCTGCGCGATGACAAGGCCGGAGCGGTTGTAGCCGGCGTTGCAGCGAACCAGGACCGTGCGCCCGTCCTGGACGGCCCTGGCGGCGGTGCGGGCGAGCTGCTGGACCGTGTGGATCGACCTCGTTCGAGGGGGCATGTGGCTCTGGCACGCCGCGGTCCCTCTGGCGTCTCTTCACTTGCGTCCCTCTCTGCCGAGACAATGCGGCCAGCTCCCGACCACCACACGGCTCGAATGCCCGTCGAGCTTGGTCGCCCACCTGGGGATCCTCAGGGACACGCGAGTGGCCTTCGCCCGATTCTGCGCTCCGACCAAGGGTTGCACCGAGCCGTGACGAAGGTCGTGGGGATGAGCGTGCCGCAACTTGATGCCCAACGGGAAGCGTTCGCGGAAGCGTCACGCTTCCGGAGCGACCTCCATGCGTGTCTGACCGCGCACCGTGACGAACTGTTCGAGCTGACCGGCGCGATGCTGTGCGCGGACGGGCCGGTAAGGACGCCGGTGGACTTGACGCTGCCGGCCGAGCACCGCCGCGGCCACGGCGCCCTGTATGCGGCCTTGAACCACGGCCGCATCGACGTTGCCGGCTGTGGCGGACTCTCGCCGCGTTGCCACAGCAGTGAACCGGACATCAACCAGCTGGGCGTCCTCAGCGCGATCCCGGACCCCTGGCCGTTGCCTGCCGCGGTGATCAGCCGGCCGCCGTCTGAGCCCCGCACCGAACGGCGGCACATCGCCTGCGGTCATGTCCAGGCGAATCCGCTGGAGCCGCAACGAATGGCGGAACACGGCGCCGTGCGCGCTGTCAGTGCCGTGCGCCAGGATGGCGTCATGATCGAGAACGAGGACACGGGTGACTGGATCGCCGCCGACTGGGGCACGCCCGGCTGGGGCACCCAGGGCTTCGCCGTCACCGCCGCACTGCAGGGGCTGATCGGCGGCAGCGGTATGTGGTACCGGGACGCGCTGCGGGCCATCGAGCGCACTGGCCGCTACGTCGCCGGCACCTGGGAGCCGGCCGACGGCGAGGACGGCCCGCGGCCGGCGGGCGAGGGCTCGTGGACCGGGTTCATCGGGCAGACCGGCCTCCTGGCCCTGCGTGCGGCCGTCCCCTCGACCCGCCCGCCCCGGCGGGAGGTGCTGCTCAACCTGCTGGAGATGTGGGCGGAAAGCCCTTTCGCGGACCCGGCGTTCCGCTTCCGCACCGGCGTCCTCGCGGAGGCCGACGTACCCTGGGGCGTCCGCGACGCGCACGGCGGCGCGGCCGTGGCCACGTACTGGCCGATCGACGGCACCCGCAGGTTCCTCCAGGCCTGGACGGGCGAGACCGCCCCGCCCCGGCTGGGCGAGGGCGAGGTGCAGTCGCAGGCCGACACCCCGCGCGGCCACTGGGGGACGGCGGGCCAGCTGCGCCGCCTGGTGGCGCTGGTGCGCGAGCGCGGCCCGATCCCGTGGGACCCCGCGGCGGTCGAGGACCTGAGCCGGGCCACCGGCATGAGCCGGGGAGCCGCCGCCCTCACCCTGTCCGGCAACCCCGGCTCGGGCGGCTACTACGTGCCGTTCCTGGAGAACGAAGAACGCGCCGTCCTCGACCTCAAGACGGCCGAGGCCGAGGACGCCCGATGCGAACTCATCCCGCTGCACGACCAGGACCGGCTCACCCTCCTCTCCAACGTTCTGCCCGAAGACCCGGCCGACCTGTGGGAGCCCGGCGGCCTGCGCCGCGTCGCCTCGCGCACCGCGCAGGCCTGGCTCGCACAGCGCGGCGGCCGCATCCCGGCGCCCCGCCGGACCAGGGAGGCCGCCATGGCACTGGAGACCGCCCGATACCCCTCGGCCGATGTCTGCAGCCTCTTCCTGCAGCCCGCCTCCGCGCCGCTTCCGGGCGGCGCCGACCTCCTCGTGTGGCCCCGCCCCGCGCGTGACACCCGGTTGTTCACCGCCTGGGACGTGATGACCCGCCACGACACCGACCGGCTGCTCGACACCATCTTCACCGCCCTCCCGTGGGCGTACGCCGACCTCCCTGCCGGGGACCCGGTCCGCGACGGCGCGCCCGAACTGGTCCGGGTGCTGCGGGAGGTGTCGGTGCCCAGGGACTCCCCGTCGCGGATGCTCTCCGGGGAGCTCGGGCGAGCCCATGCCGGTGTCATCAGGGGCGACTGGCTGAACGGCGCGGCCTGCAAGCGCATGATGGCCCGGATAGCGGACGGCGCCCTGCCCGAGGGCCGCTACGAGTCCGACCCGGGCGCCTGCGTGCCGGAGCTGGTGGCGCAGGTGGGGGACCGGCTCCGGCTGGCGCCGGACCCCGCGGTCCTCTACCTGCAGCTGCTGGCCCTCCTCTCCCCCACCGACCGCAACGTACGCCGCTGGAACGGCTGGACGCCGGCCCGCCACAAGAAGGCCGTCGCCGCCCTGCTCGAACTCGGTCTGGTCGTCGAGGACAAGCGGCCCCGCGCCGGCCGCGGGGTCTTCCTGCCCGGCCCCTGGGTCCAGGCGGCCAAGCCGCTGCTGCCCGTGGAGCGGTGGAAGGCGGACCTGCACGGCCTCGTGCTGCGGGGCGAAGGCACCGAACTCGCCGGGGTGCCGCTGCCCCCGCGCACCCTGCCGGAACTCTTCGCCGCCGCCTGGCAGCGCGTCGAGGACAAGGAGGGCCCGTCCCTCTGACGGTCAGCGGCGCGATGTCGGCGGCCCCGTCCGGCACGGCGGGGCGGGCTTGCGTCCGCCCTGGACCGCCCCGATGGCCATGCAGGCCACGACGGAGGCCAAGGCGAAGGCCATTGTCGTGATGCCCAGCGCGTCCCCGTCGGCGGCGCCGGCCGTCCTGAGGACAATGCCGAGCACGACGGCACCGATGCCACCCACCGCGCAGCCGTACAAGAAGCCGCCCGCGAGCCCCTCGACCGCGCCGCCCTTCCGGGGGGCCGGACTCGCGGGCGCTGGCTGCGGGGCCGGCACAGGCCGTGCCGGGGCGGGAACCGCCAGCTGTGGGGCGGGCGGCTGGGCAGGGGCCGCTGCCAGGCAGGCCACCAGCTCGAGCGGCCGCCACCACAGCGGCGGGGACGGCAGAGCGACGGCCTCGAACTCCCCGCCGACGGCAGACGAGGCGCCGGCAGTCGCGCCGATCCCGGGCAACAGCGGGCAGCAGACCCCGGTCCCGAGCAGGGCGGCCGGCACGGGCCGGCCGGGGCCGGACCCGGGCGTGGCCACGAACAGCGGGCAGCGACCGAACCAGGCCACACCCACACTCGAACTGCAGACGGCGAGCACCCGACCGAACCACCATCCACGCCCGGGCCCACCGTCCTGCGGGCCATGCCCGACAGCCGGCACCGCGCAGCAGCCGGACACCCGCCGGCAGACGCCGAGCAGCCGGGCCCGGCCGAGGCGCGGCATCAGGCATGTCCGCCGCTGGCCAAGGAGGGCGGGCACGGGACCGGGCCCGTGCCGGCGCGTAGGCTGGCGATCATGATCATTCCGGCGTGGAGGAGTTGAACCACTGTGAGGCCCCCGTACTGCGCAATCTGCAACGCTTCCCACCGGGACCACGACTACGAGTCCTTCACGCTCGTGTACTTCCGCGCGATAGCAGCACCACTCGAACACGAGGGGCATCCCGAGAACGCCCTGTGGTTCTGCAAGGACCACGTCCGGTACACCGAGGGCAAGACCGAGATGAGCGCCATCGTGGCCATGGTGCACATACGCGCGGCCGTCCGACGCAACGCCCCGAACCCCTGGCCGCTCACCAGCATGCCCTGACCCCCGAACGCCTGTCCCGCCGCAGGGGCGACTCCCGTCCGTCTCAGCACGGGGGACACCCACTCTGTCCCTTGTCAGCCAAGTTTGCTCGTGTGCCCGGCGCTTACGAACGGGGCCGGAACGGGTTCTCTCAGCTGCTGCTCTTGGCCCGCTTCACCGCTCGGTCGTACAGCCGCCTCTGAGTGCGCGGGCTTCCGGACGGGAGCACCCAGAGCGTGTCCGCCCGAAGGAAGGCCGTCATGTCGTCCAACGCCCAGACACGGGCTTCCCTGACTCACCGACTCCTCCTTTAATGGTCTGGCAGGCCTGGCCCCCGACACCGGCACGGGTGCACGCAGGGGGAACGAACTGAGCAGCGCCAGCCGACCGAGCACCCCGAGAACGCCACACCACCGTCCAGACGACGCCGCCCTCAGCACGCTCCGCCGAGGCCGGCCTCGATCGCGGCGACTTCGCCGAGCCAACCCTGTCGCTTGGCCTTGCGGAGCCGGCCGAGCAGGTTGGCGTGGATCTCCTGAAGTCCGAGTTTCTGCGCGGGGTCGTGTCTCGACTGCGGCACCCCGGCGACGCCGAGGGCCCAGTGCACACCGACGGCGAAGAGGCCTGCACTCACTGCCGCCAGGACAGTGCTCTCGGCGTCCTCGGCTGACGCTCGTACACTGGCGCGTCACACCGAGCCCCGGGGGAGCGATGGCCCACGCATACGAACAGCCCTCAAGAACCGGGCGCCGACGCCTGCCCATCGCGCTCGGCGTCTTCGTCGGCGCGGTTCTGGCAGGGCAGACCGTGGCGATCGCCGTCCAGCAACACCAGATATCCGACCTCCGCCACCGGACTGCTGTGCCCGGACCGCAGGGCCCGGGAGGCTCCCAGGGGCCGGCCGGACCCGAAGGGCCGCAGGGCCCGGTAGGCCCGACCGGGGCCGCCGGCAGAGACGGTCGCGACGCGGTGTCCGGGACGACCTCCGAACGCGGCGGCGGAAACGGGCCGACCGCGGCGCGGAGCCAAATCGAGGCCCGCGCATACTGCAACGATCAGGCAGCGAGGGCCTGGCCTGACACACGGGGCAGCGGCGACACGACCCTTGACCAACTCGGCAACGGGTATTCGGCAGCACAGAGGGAACGAACGTTCCGCCAGTGCATGGGCAACGAGGGGTGGCCACAGCCATAGGCCCCCCGTGACTCGTCGACGGCTGCGGCGTTGGGCCCGGCACCGATGTTCGCAGGGCCAGGCTCGGCGTGCATGTGGAGGACGAAGGACGCAGGGACCCATACGCGACCCTCGGGAAGGCACGGGCTCTGCTCGACCTGTCACCCTATCGAAAGGGGGCCTGCAACCCGACGAGGTGACCTGGGCGGCCGGCGAGCTACGGACGCGGCCAGCCCCTTGAGACCCCACTGCGGTGCGGCAGTCCCTCCGAACAGCACTACCGGGCGATCAGCTTGTCCAGTCAGGTCTCAGGCGACGGCCAAGCGAATACCGTCTCCGGCTGACTGGCCGTGGGGCCGGCCCTCGTCAGACGGCGTCGACTTCGCCCGCGTTGATGAGTGCTTCGCGCAGTTGTGTGATGGCGTCGGCGTGGGGGTGGCGGGTCTCGGCCTGAGCGGCCTGGAGCAGGTCCCGGGCGGAGCGCGGACGTCCCGGGCGTTCCATAGGCCTGCGGGGCGGGCGACGAGGAGTTTCGTGAGCTCGAGCGCGTCCCGGTCGGCGGGGTGCGCGGACGCGCGCCAGGCGGCGGTGGCCGGACCGTGCGGCGGGGTGTGCTCGGCGGCGGCGCGGGCCAGGGGCGACGCTTGTGCAACGCCTTGCTGTGCACCGACGGTCCGTCCGCACGCTCGTGGACTTAGCCCCGACGCCCGACCACCGGCGTGGGAACGGCGCCCGGCATTCCCAGGAGGCGTTCCGCCATCCTCACGTCGCCCAGCACCGCCAGCGGCCGCCTGCCCGGTAGGGTCAGTCGGCGTCCCGACGCCCCCCACTGTCGGCCCCACTGAGCGTTCGGCGGTGAGTCCTTCGAGGCCAACACCCTCCTCGGCATCCCAGACAACCAGCTCACCGTCCAGGACCAGACCGGGGGTGCTGTGTGGGGGCCGCTCACGGCCTCGGAACGCGGAGCATATTGCTTTCAAGGTCCTTTCCGGATTCGTTTCCATTCGTGGCGCATGAGCACAGAGGGACCGACCTGTGCGTCCGCTTGCGCGTCGCGGCCGCGGACGGCCGAGACGCCGAGGCGGCCTCTCACGACGACCGGCCCCGGCCTTGGGGACGTCTCACACATGCCCCCGCCGCCGCCGCTGCCCCGCAAGCCGGCGGGGCACGCCCCCCGAATGAGCTGACTTTCACCACCGGTCGGCCCAGCCCGCCCGCCCATCCGGCCAAGAGCCCACCGCAACCGCGCATCGAGGGGAGACCGACGGGCACAAGCACGCCATGCTGTTCTCGTTCCTCACCCTGATGCCCGTCGCCCTCGCGGTGATCCTGACAGCTGCGAACGTCTCCGACGGCGAAGGCAGCCACCGGGCCAATCACCGACCACGCCCCGCTTCTTCGCTGCCGCGCCGGGACACGTGACCAAGCGACGCGGTGCTGCGTCCCCACCCCCGGTGGGCGTCTGCCAGCTCGAGAGCCGTCCAGGGCGGGCCGCCCGTCGCCCCCCGAACACCTCCAGTGATGTCCGTTCGACTTCGAGCGGTCGACAACTGAGGCGTCGCACCTGGGCGCGTACGTCGGGATGTCACCCCGTTCAACGGCCGCAAACGCCACCTGGTCGTCGACGCCGAGGGCCTGCCTGCCCCTGCTCGTCATGGTCACCTGGCCGACATCACCGACCGCGTGGGCGCCAAGGAAGCCCTCTTCCGCCTCTGCCTGATGCACCCCGAGATCACGATCGCCTGGGCTGACTCCGGTTACGCCGGACAGCTCGTGAACTGGGCGAAGCACTACCTGAACCTGACCCTGAAGACCGTCAGCCGTCCCAAGAACATCCCCGGCTTCGTGGTCCTGCCCCGCCGCTGGGTGGTCGAACGCTCGATCGCCTGGATCATGCACGCGCGTCGGCACGCACGCGACTACGAACGGCTGATCCAGCACTCCGGATCACTGATCACCTGGGCCGCGATCACCCTCATGACCAGACGCATCACCCCCCGGCAATCCCGCCGAGCCGGTCAGCCCGCACCGCGCGAACTCACCCGGGACTGAACCGATCACCGCCACCAAGCACCCGCCGTTCCCGCCCTTGCCTCATTCACCCGACAGGGTTTCCACTTCGCTTGTGGGTAGGGCCGTCAGCGCAGACATGATGGCCTGCCAGGGGGCGGAGTCGAAGATGAGCGTGATGGAGGTGATCCGGCCGTCGCGGAGGTGGAAGTGCTCGGCTGTGTGCTGGGTGATGCCGACGGCTGGCGTGGTGTGGACGTCGTAGAGCAGAGTGGCCTCGGTCTCGCTGTACAGCTCGCTGATCAGCTCTACGCCGGTGACGATGCCCAGGAGTCCGTCCAGGCCGTCGAGGTGGCCGGTCGGGCTGTCGGAGGTGATGAACGGGCTTCGGAAGCTGAAGCCTTCGCCGATCTGGGCGGCGGCCGTGGTGACGTCTCCCCGGAATCGGGCCTCGTGGTAGGCCCTGACGGTACGCCGGGCTGCTGAATCGGCTGAGTCGATGGTCATGTGGTGTTCCGTTCTTGTCTGTTCAGGCAGTCGGCGGCTGGTCGCGCTTGGCGGCGTTCATGTACTGCTCGATGCGTTGCTGGTTCTCGACCATGCGCAGGCACAGGTCGCGAAACCGGGCGAGTTCGTCTTCGGTGAAGTTCTGGAAAACGGCGGACATGGCACGTTGTGTCGGCTGCCGGAAGTTGTCCAGCCAGTCGAGGCCGGCTGGTGTGATCGTGGCTCGTACCGACCTGCGGTCGTGCTGGTCTTGGATCCGCTGCGCCAGCCCGTCCCGTTCGAGGGTGTCGACCAAGCCGGTGACGTTGCGGGAACTCACCCCTGCGGCGCGGGCAAGTTCGCCGATGCTCAGGCCCTGGCCTGTGGCCGTACTCAACCGCGCGAGGACGTCGAGCGCCCCCGCGCTGAGGCCCCGTCCCCCCGCGCCGTGCGAACGCAGCCGATCGACCGCCTGTGAGGCCGACCGGACGGCTGCGGCCGCCTCCAGCGCCAGAGTGTCACCCCCCGCAGTGAACGCCTGCA
Source organism: Streptomyces sp. NPDC000075 (assembly GCF_040301925.1). NCBI lineage: Bacteria > Bacillati > Actinomycetota > Actinomycetes > Kitasatosporales > Streptomycetaceae > Streptomyces > Streptomyces sp. NPDC000075. The sequence goes on along the minus strand of NZ_JBEPFL010000045.1, from coordinate 25,163 downwards.
TGGAGTCCCGGACGCCAGGGTCGTAGAGGAAGCCATCAGAGTCACGGACCAAGGCGGAATTATGTACATGCTTCATAATGAAGCACCACTCTACTTCGCTCGTGGCGGCATCACCAGCGCTTGGCGCCGTGCGGTGCCTGAAGATCACACCCACCCTCGTGGGGACGAAGCAGGCGATGGCGCCGCGTCGGCTCTCCGCAGCCCCTTGGTGCCGGCCAACACTTCCTCGGCCCCGGGCTCACCAGCCGCTCTTCCAATCGGCGCACAGCAGCACTCCGGTCTCGCCTGCGCAGCCACTCCTGTCATGCACGGCTCAGGGACAGGTACTTGGAGGCCATCTCATTTGGCTGCTTGGGTAGTGGGACGGCAACCGCGTCGCCCAGCACTTCGGCATCTCCCCCACGGCCGTCTCCAAGGCGGTCGCCGAGCGCCGCGGCAACGACCGCACCCTGATGCGCACCGCGCTGACGACGCTCCTGGAAACCGACGCGACGGCGCTGGCCACCCGCGAGGTGGCCGCCGCGATCACCGCCCGCGACGTCGCCGCGATGACCAGACGCCTGATCGCCCGCCGTTCGCCACCTGCGCTCCGACCGCCTCACCCCCGCACAGCGCGCCCAGGTCACGCGCGCCAGCGAGCGGGCGGCCGCCCTCCTCAAAGCCGCGGAGGGTGTGGACGGGTGAGCGGCGTCCAACCGCAGGAAGACGGCCGGCTGGAGTGCCTGGAATGCGGAGGCTGGTACCGGCTACTCCCCCCGCACCTGGGCGCCGCCCACCGGATGTCCGCCGCCGAGTACCGAGAGGCACACCAACTGCCCCGCCGACTGGGCCTGAGGGCCCGCGACCTGTCTGAGCAGGCCCGGGAGCAGGGCCGCGCCCGCTACGCCGCCCGTAAGGACATCCGCGCCGCGATGGCCCAGGGAAGGGCCGGCGGACCTGGCCCCGACGCCGTGCGCAGCAGCCAGGAGACCGCCCACCGCCCGGGGGTGATCGAAGCGCGCCGCCGCGGCGGCCAGGGCCGCCGAGCTGGGCCTGCCGCGCACCACCGTCGGCGACTGGAAGCGCCAACTGGAGGACGACGGCAGCATCGAGCGGGCCGGCGCCGCCGCACGCCAGACCGACGCACAGCTTCAGGTACAGGATCGAAACAGCTCAGGGACGTATCTGCTCGATGAGACGGACGTTGCAGGAAGCATGGCCCTTACCGTTCTTCGGCAGTACCCAGAAGGACCCGTCGCTGTCGCGTCCCACCACGGTGGAGGTGGTCTTCAGCGAGTCGGGCACATGCCTCTTGGCCACGTTACGTAGCTCGACGAGCGCCTGTTCGCGGGTCTTGTTTCCGTTCAGGGTCCGGATGACCTTCACCTGCCGATGCGATGCTGCCCCATCGGCCGTGCCCGTCTCCTCTGAGATGATCAACCATGTAGACATCAATCAGCCTCCTTGTGACTGGTGTGGCAACTCGCTCATCCCGAGTCGCGAACTGCATCGGGGGCTCAACATTTCTCGCTCCGGCGGCGGTGTCGGTCCAGGCGCGGACTTAACGGGTCGGCGGTTGGTACTGGGCTTCGAGGCCCATGCCACGCATCAGTTCCTGCATCAGCAGCTCGAACATGGGCTCCTGGTCGGAGAACAGGGGAGCGAAGTGCCCGAAGACCTCCAGCGCGATTTGGCCGTAGAGTGACCGCCAGCAGCTCAGCATCACCACCATGGCGCCGGGGGGAAGGTCCACACCGGTGTCTGTTCGGTAGTCCTGCATCTGCTGCCGCAGGCGTGGATCCATCTCGTCCTCAGTGAGGACCGGAAACCGGCGCTCCGCCCACAACTGCACGAAGATCGGTCCCCAGACGGCGGCAAGCCGCCGTACCCAGGCGCTGGTCAGTTCTCCGTGGGCGTCGCCGGCGGCTGCCGATGGTGTGCCGAACAGCAGGTTGAATTCGGGCTGGTGCGTTATTGCCCAACTGCGGAGGACACGTACCGGTTCGATCAGCCGCATCGCGAAGTTGTCTTCAGGATGTGAGTCAACCGCGGACTGAAGGCCTTGGACCAGGTCGTCCACGATATCCTCGGCGACTCGGTATACGATTTCCGGGAGTCCGCCCTCGAAGTGGTGGTAGAGGGCGGCAGGGGTCACACCAACGAGCCGAGCGATGTCGGCAAGCGTCAGCGCATCGACGCCCTGGCGTGTGATGATGCGACGGGCAGCCGACCGCACTTCCGCGGACATCTGAGCCCGTAGCCGTTCACGACGCCCCAATGTCGCCATCTACTTGACCCTCCTTACGCCCCATCCTTGCATTTCAGCCGCGGACAGTGAATTTGAGGGTCGCATGCTTATCCTCGACCTGAGTAAAGCAGCAGTCCGGACCCGCCACGTCGAGGGTGATCTCGATGTTCTTCCCCTGGGGCACGCCTACCAGCAGGAGGTCGACCGTTCGGGACCCGCCAAGGACGGATCGAGAGGACAGCGAGAAGGCCGCGACACAAGCACCGTCCCTGAGTCCATCCTCCTCGGATCCGTCCTCCGGGATGTGGAGGTGGGTGGCAATGCCGTCGGGTGCCTTCGCGGTCACAGTCACCGTCTCGGCCTCGTCTTTGCTGTTCTGTGACCAATCCCACTGCGGGGAGTTGGCGTTCGTGAGCTGGACCTTCACCGGGACGATTGAGGTGCCCGAGGGGGCGTTCAACTGGCAGGCGCTGTGACTCGCCACGGCGGCTCCTGGCGTGGCGACGAGCGATCCACTTGAGCGGTACATGCGAGACTCGGGGTCCGGGTCGCCTTGCCGCAGGTCATACGTGAGGGTCTTGGACTTCACGGTTGCAGAATTGCCAATACCGGAGCCGAGCAGTCCGTCGCCGGAGATAGGTGACTGGCCGGCTCCCCCGCTGCCGCCGCCGACCCACTGCGTTACTCCGTAGCCACCGAGGACGAGGGCGAGGAGCGCAAGTACTCCAAAGCCGATGCGGATGTTGCGCTTCTTGCTGTTGTCGATGTTGCCGCCAGCGACCTGGTGGCCCTTCCCACTGATGCCGCCACCGCTGATGTTGACTTGGTGGTGCGGCGAGCCGGAGGTGGACGTGCCCTGGTTGGTGTACTGGTGGTAGTCGTTCACCGCGTCATTCAGGGCCTGCGCGAACGAGGGGTCGCTCCGAGCGGCGCTGGCGAGAGTGCTCGCGGCCTCCATGCGCCGCCCGGACTCCTGCGGTGCCTCTTCGAGCCGCGCCAGAGCTCTCGTACCGTCATCAGTCGACCGCAAGCGCTGCCTTACCAGGTCGGTCACCGCGCCAGCCGCCATGTTCTGGACGACGCCGGCCAGAAAGTCTCCCACGATGCCGACTGCCGCCCCCGCCAGAATGCCGAGGTCCACCACAGCTCTTCCTCCCGTATTCGTATTGCATGGCGCAACCAGCCCTGCACTAAAGGGGATTTAGAAAGTAGCCCATCTTTAAGATCCTTCTCTAGTCGTGCGCAGTAAGAGGTCCGGTCCTGATGTGAGCATTCAGTGTCTACCGCAGTAAATACCAGATTTACTGCGGTAGTGCCGCTAACCTCCTTCCGGCGCCGTGCCGGTGGACTCGGATGTTCGACCGGGCGCGCTCGCCGCCACGCGGGGCGAGGTGTACTCATTTACCGCGGCAGAGTTGAGAGGGGCGCACGAATGGGAATCGAACAGGCGGTGGCGCCAGAGGCCGGGGGCGCGTTACGGGTGCCGCGCGCCCGGGTCGTGCCGCTGTCCGCCCCGCCACCGTCATACGAAGCGGCGATCGAGCGATACCTCACCAGCGCAGGAATCGCGAAGTCCTCCGCGCGCATCTACCGGATCTCGCTCATCACATGGGGGTGGATGCTGTGCGGTGAGCCGGCGCCGACCGGCCCGGCCCGCCGCAACGCGAAGCCCGCGTCCTTCGATCTGACCACCGTCGACGACCCGGCGCTTCCGCTGGTGCTCGCCGAGCTCGCGGCAGCGCGAGCAGACGAGATGGACGCCGACACCGTCAACCGGGAGCTGACCATCGCGCGTAAGGCCATCAGCTGGTGGCAGGCACAAGGATGGATCGAGGCCGATCCCACAATCGGGATCGAGCGCCGACCGGCGCCCCCGGACCGTACGAAGGCACTCTCCAAGCCGCAGATTACCGCCCTATGGCAACTCGACGCGTCCGTCCGGGAGAAGACGTTCTGGAAGCTCCTCTACGAGAGCGCGGCCAGAGCCGACGAGATCCTGTGCCTGAATGTCGAGGAGCTGTTCCCCGCCGACAAGCGCGGCCGAGTCGTCTCCAAGGGTGGCGCGGTCGAGTGGATCCACTGGCAGTCCGGCACCGCCCAGCTCCTGCCCCGCCACATTGCCGGCCGCACCCGCGGCCCGCTCTTCCTCACTGACCGCAAAGCCCCCGCCCGCACCCCGACCCTGGACATCTGCCCGACAACCGGGCGGGCGAGGCTGTCCTACCGCCGGGCAGAGGAGATCTTCGAGGAGAGCACCCGACTGCTGGCCAACCCCCTCGCCCGGCCCGAGGACTGCGGCGACAAGCTGGAAGGCTGGACGCTCCACAGACTCCGCCACAGCGCGCTCACACACGACGCGGAAGACGGCACCTCAACTCCGCTGCTGTTGGCCCGCTCCCGCCATGCCTCCGTACGGTCCCTGGAACGGTACGCCCGACCCGGTGTCGACGCGGTCGCTCAGCACGTTGCTGAACGCGACCCCGCCGCCCGGCGGAAGCGCTGACGCCTCCGAGATCATCTCATTGCCCCTTTGACGCGTATCTGGGTCACACCCCATCAGCGGGCGACGACGACTGACTGTCTTCAAGGTCATGTTGAGTAAGGCGTCGGGCTCCTCGATCTCCGAACTCATCCCGGCCCCCTGACCCACGGTGGCCCGTGCCGGACGACGTCCACACCTCCTGGCCCTCGGCTACGGCCCGTGCCGACGCCACACTCCCCGGCCTGCCGCTGGGCAAGGTGAACTACCTCGCACGCGCCGCGTGCCCCAGCGGTTGCCGCATCCACCACGCCCGACAGCCTTACCCCCAGTTGCGCAGATCCCGCTCCAGCTCCCTGAACCGGGCAGTCCGGCGCGGCGCGATGGTCCCATTGGGTGTGCTGCCGAGGACGAGGACAGGATCGGTGACCTGGTAGGTCACCCGGTAGACCAGCACATCCAGAGCGGTCTCCAGCCACTTCTCCGCCCTGCGGGAGGGTGCGATCGGCCCAAGCGCCGTGGCGAACCACACGGGCAGCAGATCGCCCCCGCTCAGGGCGTCAGAGAGCCGGCTGCGCAGCCGGACTCGCAGCTGGGTGTGCGCCCGCTGTCCCTCCTCGATGACTCCTGCCGCCCTCGCGCGCCGGGCATCGTCCGCCGCCAGCTGAGCCCGGCCACTCTGAGCAGCCAGGACGAGGTTGCCGACCCGCCGCTGAGTCTCCTGTGCCGCCGTGGCGGCAGAGGTGAACTCCTTCTCGGCCTGCGCGCGGCGAGGGTCGCCGGCCGCGGTGGAAGCCAGCACCGCAGCTGCCTGCCGAACCGTGGCCCGATGCCCGGTTAGTGCCTCACGGGCTTGCTTGAGGTGAGAGATCCTTGACTCGATGCCAGCACGCTGGTGCGGGGAGAGTAGTTCCTCCTCGGCGGCCAGGCCCTCCTCAACGGCGAGACCGAGGCCGCGGAGCTTGCCGCCGCGATCGGAGTCCAGGTCGGTGACGACGGCACCCTCGGCCTGCCTCAGGTGCCGCTCCAAGGCGGTCACCCGCCTGCCCAACCGCTCCATGCCCGCGTCGGTCGCGGAGACGGACTCCTCCAGTTCCTCGGAGCGGGCTTCGGCGGTTTCCCTGGCCTCCCGGATGTCGGCCTCGAGGGATTCGAAGTGCCGCCGCTCGCGCTCATCGAGCCCGTCGACCGAGCCTTCGAGGTCCTGCAGTTTCGACTGGACGTTGGACAGGGTGTAGTCGGTGTTCCGCTCGTACGCGGCGTGGCTGCGCTTGAGCGCCTCGATGCGGGGCCCGTAGTCCTCGGTGGAGTAGTCGTTCATCGCGCCGCCTTCTTCGCGGCCTCGCTCAGTTCGAGGGTGAACCCGAACATCGCCATCCACGCGAATGCGGGGAGAAGCCACAACCAGCCGGGCAGGACGTCGAACACGAGGAGCGGGACGAGCACGGTCACCGCAGCCAGGATGCCGGCGGCCGACCGCAGGTCTCCGTGCTTACCCGTCTGCCTCTTCTTCCCTGAGACAGCGAGCGCGCTGACCGCAACGAACTGGAAGACGGCCAGAACAGCCCAGCCCCCGCCGATCCACCCCAACAACGCCGCCAGCCCGAGCAGCACGGCCTCCGCCGCATGCGCGCCCACAGACCAGAAGAACACGGCGGCGCTCACCTTGCGCCGCGGCTCCTCCAGCCTGGCCGGCACCTCGGCCTCGTACTTGAGCAGATCCGTACCCGCCTTCACCTGCCGCGCGAAGGCGGCCTCGTAGCCGGGGTCGTCCTCCTCCAAGCCGTCCAGGCCGCAGCGCCGAGGTGATCTCAGCCTGCCTGACCGTGACCTCCTGGGTTATCTCCTCGTGAAGCTCGGCTACCCATCCCCCATCCTCAGCGACGGCCAGATCTTTCCCGCCCGTCATGCCTGCCAGCCGCAGAACCGGTTGACGGTACCGGCCACGTACCGCCCCGCGTCCGGACTTCGCCAGGAGTGGCCGGATCAAGATCCTCGACGGCCAACCATCGCCCTCACCACGCAGACCGATCCGGCAGCATCCGAGCAGTCTTGACCAGCTCCGAGACGGACGGCTCTCCGGCACGGAGAACTCCGGCGTGCTCAGGATCACCGCGGGGTGCAAGGCGCGGGGTGGACGTAACCGTCGCTGGTGGTGATCCACAGGAGGTGGCAGAGCACTACCGAGGTGAGTTCTGCGCCGCCGGCCGGGAGGGACAGCGGGGCGTAGAACCGCCAGGCCGCGGGTTTGCCGCCCATGCCCGGGGTCCGTAGCACGGGCATGTCGGTGAGCGGGTCGATGAAGAAGGCGTCGCGGCTGCATCTGATGGCCGGACTTCTCTGCATGGACCCGGCGCCAGGCCGCAGCCTCGGTCACCGCAGCCTGGCGGCGGCGCTGCGCGCGGGCCTGCTCGTCGGGGCTGGCGCGTCGTCCGCAGTGACGTCGGTCTCGGGGAACGCGCGACGGGACAGCTCCCGCAGCGTGGCGCTCTGCCGCTCCACCTGAGTGGTGACCCAGTGGCGGCGTTGCCGTAGCGGACTTGCTGTTTCGGCCCGAGGCGTGCGGCCCGGTGGGCAGGATGGCGTGATGAGCGAACTCACGCACGCGCCCGTCATGGAACTCCTTCGCGCCTCGCTCGATCCAGCGAGCCACCGCGAAGACGTCGTCTCGAAACTGGATCTTCCAACCGGGCGCCTGATCGCGGCCGCGGCCCACGCGGACGCCGACGACAACGGAGCCGACCGCCTGACCAACCTCGCCGCAGGTCTCGCCCTCGCAGCGCTCGGCCTCAGCGCGGAGGTCGCCTCACGGGGAGAGAAGACACTTGAGGAGTTCCTCGACGGCCTGGAGCAGGCCGGCGACGACGAGGTACACAAGCTCATGGCCGAGACGATCCGGGGCATGCTCCACGACCAGGGCGTGGAGGTGATGGGTCGCACCCTCGCCCAGGACCAGGCCCGCTTCCTCGACCTCCTGCTTGCCCTGACCTCCTACTGCGGAACCAGCATCCTCGCCCTACAGGCCATCGGCACCCCCGCCGAGACCACCCTGGACGACCTGGAAGGCGCCCTGCGGGACGCAGGCGACGAAGCGGAGCCCGCCGCCACGTCTTAACCGCCGACTTCGACGCGGGCCGACCCGGGCGCGGGGCACGAGGGCGACTTCGCGGATCGTGCCCGCGCGCCGGCTAGGCCGTACGGTCGATCCGCAGTCGTCGCCTACACGCTCGGGCTGCGCTTCGGGAGGCCCCTGTGCTTGAGGCCCCCGAGGCCGAGGAGGCGCGCCGCCGTGCCGAGGCCGACGAACAGCGGCGCCTGGCCGCGCTGTCCGCCGCCTGCGACCGCACACCGGGCGGCGGGCGATCCGGACCGGCCCGGATCTGGCCCGCCGGCGCGTGGATGCCCCGGGAGTGACCCCGACCCTCTTCATCAGAGCGTGGTGCGTTCTTCTACGAACCAGGCCCGGCTTTCCTGCTCGTTCGGCCAGATAAGGGCCACGATGGCCGCCACCAGTAGCACAAGCCCGAAGAATCGAAGCAGCAGCAGGAGCGGCAGGGCGAGGCCGAGTGCTGTCCAGCCGTAGGCGCGAGCGGAGGTCCTCAGACCGGGCTTCCGGGTCGGAAACTGCAGAGCAGTGAAGATCCCCCACGCGGCCACCGCCAGCAGAAGGACACCAGCAAAGGTGACGAGGCCCGCGTGCGCCTCACCCTGCGTCCGGCAGCACCGCTGCGAGACACCGGCATCGCCCCAGACCGATATCGCCACCGAAAGACTGTTGGTGACCAGGAAGAGCCCCGAGACCGCCTGAGCGGCACCGAGGACCGTCATCAGCACACGCAGCCTCCGCACCAGCGGGGGCATTCCCTCCCCCGAAGGCGGGCCCGGACGGGGCTCCAAAGGCTGGCCCGGACCGCCGGCGGGGTCATCCGCCGGGAACCCCCCGTCCTCGGAACGCTCCCAAGGCCGCCTGTGCTCCGCACTCATCGCATCCCCCGATCCCCTGCTGTGCCCGTCGCGCAAGCGTCCAACGCCCCGCAACGACTGTCCAGACCGTCTGGGTCGCCCGGCCCTCCTCCGCGGTCTCGCACCTCATGCCCGGCAGCCCTCCGGCCTGCGGGATAGAGCTCAGCAGGCTGGATTCGCCGATAGTTCCGGCGGGGAAGCGGTGGTTGGAGGTGGGTCAGTTGATCCGGGCGGTGGGCTTCTTCCCATCCAGCACAGCCCGCACCCGCTCCGCCATGACGCGGGCCCACTCCTCGGCCGTCGGCCGACCGTCAAGGACACCATTGATGGCCACTTCCACCGGCCCCACGCGCATGATGATGTGCGTGAAGCGCTCGGTGGTGAACACGATGGAGGAGTCTCCGATGCTCGCGTTCTTGAGATTGTAGCAGTCGTACACCCTCCGGTGCACCGTCAGGTTCTCCTCGACCAGGTTGACGGCCTCGGCTTTGGGCGCGGGCCCATCGCGGGTGTCCGGTGACTCCGGCACGGACAGGCGCAAGTCGATCCCGTCGGCCCCGTTGCCGGGGGAATCGTGCACGAGGCTCCCGAAGCCGTGCCGCCCGGCCAACTCCTGAGCCGACTTGGAGCACGGCGTGAATGCCCCGGACGCACCGGCGTCACGCCAGCCGACCGAATTCGAGCCGGAGGCCTGCCACCCCACGGGCAGCTCTGCGGTGGTGGGCAACATGCGGCGAAGGTCGTCGTTGCTGAGCGCGTCGCTTGCGGCCGGGGCGGACTGCTCCGGCGCCTGCTGCTTGTGTGAAGCCTGCCGGGACGGCCCAGGCGATGCGCTGTCGTCGCCTGAACAGGAGGTGATGGCCATCGTGAGAAGGACAGACAGAACTAACCCAGAAACTCCGCGAGTACTGGCCCGCTTACACAACACCATGCCCCCAACTCCCCCGCAAACTGGCGGTGATGACTGCCTGCGATCGCTGCTGGACGGCAACCGTATCCACCCCCGTGCCGCGAGGGAAGGACAAGACGGGTCACCGAACGCCGATCGATGAACCAGCGAGTATGCGAAGGCTCCCACCGACGTGACGCTCGTCGCCCGGATTCGCAACAATGTCGCTGCAATGCCGGGGCTGGGCCGTTGTCACAGGTGGCTACTCGACCTCCCGCGCCGAAGTCGCCCTCCAACTCGTCGACGGCGAAACCGGCCTGTCCACCGTGGACCTCCTCGAGCCGCCTCGCTGAGCACAGCCGGGGTGGCCGCCTCACCCATTGGGGTTACGGCTGCCGTGGCGCCTTGCACCGCCGCCTCTCCGCGGGCGCTGCGGCCCTGGACAATCCGCTCGACCGCCGGGGTGGACAGGCCCCGGTCGGTGATCTCGCAATCGTCCAGAGCGAACCACTCGACGGGCCGTGCGAACGCCTCGGCGGTGACCGCCCGGCTGGTGAGGGCGGCCGCGCCGTCACGCGCCACGACGCGTTCGGCGGCCGCGGTGCACGTACCAACGGCGGATCAAGGTATCCGAGTCCACCGGGACCGACACCCCGAGTACCGGCTCGTGCTCCGCGTCCCAGTCCGGTTCCGCCTCCCGGTCCAGGTGCACGCGGAGCTTCTTGTGCGGCAGCTGGATATCGACGACCGACCCGATCGGCACCCCGTCCGGCTGGACGAAGTCGAAGCCGGCCTGCGTACCGCGACCGCGCAGCCAGGCATCGGCCGCCGCTTTCACGTACAGATGGTCAGTGCTCGCCATGCCGCGGGCCCGGCGTCCGCACAAGTGCGGGTGCCCGTCCGGGCCGGGGTGGTGCGCGAAGTGGCAGACCCGGTCCGTATACAGCTTGGTGGTCAACCAGGCGCTGCTTGGGACCGGCGCCGGCCGCCCGCCGCCGGTCTCCGCCGCGCCGTTCGCGCAGTGCCGACTCCCGGGATGCTTCCCATTTCGGGGCGAGTTCTTCGAGCAACTCGCCGAAGTGTGCGCGAGAGACCCCGGACAGGCAGGATGGGAGCAGGCCGCACGGGCCCAGGTAGGCGTCACAACTCACCCAACCCGTACGACCGTTCCCACGTCACGGCCAGAGGCGAGGCGCGATACTCGACCGGTGGACTCGATCTACCGCAGCACGACGGGCAGGGAACTCATCCGGCGCTGGTGCTTCGACCAGCTCGACGCATGGTCGGTACCGCACGAACGGACGACGGTGACCGCCAATGGCGCACGGACCCACGTGGTCCTCGCCGGAGACGGCGCTACGACAGTCGTGTTCGTCCCGGGCACCAACTTCAACGCCGCCGCATCCCTACCGCTGGCCACGGCCCTGGTCGCCGACGGCTACCGGGTCCTGCTGGTGGATGTCCCGGGCCAGCCCGGTCTCAGCACAGGCGAACGCAGACTCTCCGGCGGTCGGTTGTCCTGGTACGGGGCATGGCTGAGCAAGGTGATCGAGAAGATCTCGTCCGAGCCAGTAGCGGTGATGGGCCACTCCTTCGGTGCCGCCATAGCCCTGTCCACCGACTCACCCAGGATCAGCCGGCTTGTCCTGGTCTCACCTGGCGGACTGACCGGGCTCAGGTTGACCCCTGCGGTGCTGGCCGCCTCGGCAGCCTGGTTCCTACGGCCCGCACCGACGCACAGTGCCCGGCTCTTGCGCACCATGCTCGCCCCCAGCCACCAACCCCGCGAGGACCTGGTGACCTGGATGACGTTGGTCGCCCGGCACTCGCGCTCCAGCGGGGCGCCCGGCGCCGCCGTCCTGCCCGCGCGGTTGGTCCCCCGCCTGGTCGTCACCGGCGAGCACGACGTCTTCCTACCGCCCAAGCGGCTCGTCACGGCAGTGCACAGCACACTCGGCGCCGAGTTGGGTGTGGTCACCGAGGCCGGACACCTCGTGGTCGAAGAACGCCCCGAATACCTGTCCACCTTGCTGGAGAACCCGGGCCAGCCCGCCTCCGACACACCCGTGAGGTAGCCGACCCAATACCGCAGCTGGCGAGGCCCCGGCCGCCGCGACGATCGCCCAGGACCTGCCCCACTCAGAAGCAGGCCTCCTATCGCTCCCAGGTTGTGATTCCCCGAGGTGCTCGTGGTGGGGACGCCGGGTGGGTTGAAGGTCAGTCCCACCAGAGCACGACGAGTAGGTGGCGCTCGGCTGCGTCGAGGTAGAGGTTGCGCAGGGCGTTGAAGTGCTCCAGCAGGTACGGCCTCAGCCCTCCGGTGATGGGGCTGCCCACATGGCCGATCAGGGATGCTGCGTCACGCTCGTCGGCCGGCATGGCTTTGTTCATGAGAACCGGCGGCAGATGTTCACCACTTCGGGAGGCGCCTGAGTGCCATGGTGGCTCGAACAGCAGGGCCTCCTCCGCTGATCCGGCGGAGGAGGCCCCGGCACCGACGACTCAGGAGGGCGGTTACGCTCCCGCTGCTGTACGGCCAGCTACTCGCTCAGGCGGAACCTTGCACGGAGGGGGAGGACGAGAACGGGACTGGGACCATCAGGTGCCCTTCGTGCACAACGCCGGCGTGCTCGTAGGTCGCCACGATGAGGACGAAGGAATACCCTCTGGCCAGGTCGGCGTGGTAGACGCCTTGCTCATCAATCGAGCCCGCGCCCAGCACGCTCCACACGACCCCCTTAAGCGGTTCCCCGCCCTCACCGTGGAAGGCGCTGAGCGTGACCTCACTCTCGCTCGCCCATGCGGCGGGCACGATCGTGAGATCCGGTACGGAGCTCTCGCCTAGGTCGATGCTCCACTCGATGTCGTCAGTCATCGGTTCGCTGCCCTTCCCCCTGATCGGGCGCAGCCCGCGCCGAGCCCACTAACGATCATCGTAGTGAACCACGGCACGCCGTTGCCGCAGCACGGCTGAATCCGGAACTCGAATACTCGAAGACAGCAACGCCTCCCGAAGTGGTGAACATCTGCCGCCGGTTCTCATGAACAAAGCTACCGGGACCGTCCCGAACGGATCGGGCGGCGCATCACCTGGTCGAGCATCTCCTGCTGGATGTCGAGCACATCGAGCCGTCCCGCCGGCCCGAGCTGCGGCGCGACGTGCAGCGACTGCAAGCCCGTCCCCGGGCCGACCTCCAGGATCCGCTCCCCCGGTCGCGGTTGCAGTACGGCGTCCATCGGGTCGGCTGTCAGGAACGGCAGCGGCACGTCGAGGAGGCCGCACTGGCGTACGGATAGGGCGCCGTGTCGCCCAGCCGCCAGGGGGCGGCCAACGCGGCGCCGACGCCGGCGGCGACCGCCCAGCGGGTCCGGGCCGGGATGGGGGCGAGGGTGCGGTGGTGATGCGGTGCATGGTGTTCTCCGGTGGATTGATGTGGTCCGTGGCATGTGGCTGGGCGGTCGGCCTCACGCGTGCCGGCTCAGCGCCCGCAGCGCCAGCCGGCCGCACAGCGCGGCGAGCGGCAGTTCGGCGCCGAGCGCCATGGCGACCGCGGTGGCGAAGTCGCCGCCCGGGGCCGCGGTCGTGGTGTCGAACCAGGCGTCCACCACAAGCAGCGTCGCGGTCGCGGCGGCCGCCAGGGCGTGCCGTCGGTCGCCGCGGGCGGCGAGGAGGCCGGTGGCGATCAGGCCGAGTGCCTCAAGCGCGTCGAGCCCGACCCAGGCGACCGGCCAGTGCGCCGCGGTCGCGGTGGCCGGCAGGCCGGTGGCCAGCACGTACAGCCACGGCAACAGGGCCAGCCCGCAGGCGGCCAGCAGCCACCCGGCCCACCGCATGCCCCGCGCCGGGCGCGGCTCCCGCGCCTCTTCGTGGAGCGGGATGACCTCGGCCCGGTCGACGTCCTCGGCACCGGCCAATTCGTCCTTGCATAACGTCAGGTGTCGCATCGTCCCTTTTCGCTCCCCGTCAGCTCTGCCTTTCATGTGCTCCACACTGGGCCGCACACCCGGGCGCCGTCAGTCACGCAGGGTTCCGACCCGGGGTGGAGACAGGTGCACCCCCGAACCGGGTGGGAGCGTCATGGCACGGCGATGGCCTGCGGCTTTACCGTAGGGCGCATGCAACTCACCACGTGGCTACGGCTGGTGCTCGGCCGGACGTTCCGCAGGGCGGGACAACGGACCGCGCTCGTCGCCGCCGGCCTGCCGCTCCACCTCGCCGTGGTGCCACTGTGGCTCTGGCTGCTCGGCACGCTGGCGGCGTTGGTGCCGGTCCTGACTCCGCTACCCGTGCTGCTCACGCTCGTGGTGACACCCCTGCTGACCGCCGGGCAGCGGCGGCGCTACCGGGCGCTCGTCGGCAAGGACCTCCCGCGCCCCGCCGTACCCGGGCCGGGACGCGGCTGGAAGTCGGCGGTGCGCCGGCTGACCACGCGGACCTTGTGGCGGCAGGCCTGCTACCACGCCGTGGCGGGTCCGCTGTTCGCCGTCCTGGACCTCGCCGCCCTCGCCGTCTGGGCCACCGCCGTCGTGGCCGCCTCCCTCTACGTGTGGATCTGGGCTCTGCCCCCGCAGTGGCGGGTCACCGACCTCGGACACACCGCGCAGGCCGCGTACCTCACCGCCGGTGGCCTCGCCCTGCTGTTCCTGTCGCCCCGCCTGACCGGCGCTCTGGTGCGGCTGGAGACCCGGGCGGCCGAGGTCCTGCTCGGCCCCAGTCGCGCGGAGAAGCTGGCCCGCCGGGTCTCTGACCTCGCCGAGAGCCGGGCCGGCGTGCTCGACGCCGCCGACGCCGAGCGGCGGCGGATCGAGCGCGACCTGCACGACGGCGCACAGCAGCGCCTCGTCTCACTCGCCGTCAACCTGGGCCTGGCCAGGTCCACCCTCGGCGACCTGCCGGAGGACGCCCGCAAGGTGATCGACGAGGCGCACCGCGAGGCGAAGGAGGCGATCGCCGAACTGAGCAACCTGGTGCGCGGCCTACACCCGGCCGTCCTTGAGGACCGCGGCCTCGACGCCGCGCTGTCCGGGGTCGCCGCCCGCCTCCCGATCCCGGTGCGCCTGGCGGTGGACCTGCCGCAGCGCCCTTCACCCACGGTCGAGGCCGTCGCGTACTTCGTGGTCTCCGAAGCCCTGACGAACGTGGTCAAACACGCCCAGGCGACCCGGGCGGACGTGACCGTGGAGCGGATCGGGGAGAGACTCCTCGTGGTCGTCGCGGACGATGGGGTGGGCGGCGCGGATCTCGCGCCGGCAGGCGGCACCGGGCTCGCCGGGCTCGCCAAGCGCGTCGCGTCCGTCGACGGCACGTTCTCCTGCCGCAGCCCCGCCGGGGGCCCGACCGTCATCACCGCGGAGCTGCCCTGCTCGCCCTGATCGCCTTCTGCCCTGTCCGCGATTTCGGCGTCTGAGCGGCGGGGGTCCGCAGCTCGCGCTGCGGGGCGCACCCGTCTCCAGGAGCGGGCCCTGAGGGCGAAGGTTCGGCGGTCTCGAGGGTGATCGTTGCGCGGAATCAGGCGGGGTACAGGGCCGCTATACGGGGCAGGTGGCGGGCGATGCGTTTGCGGTCGCCGAAGCCGAAAGCCCACTCCGGGTCGAGCTCGGGATAGCGGATGGTGAAGCCATGGGCCGGTGGCTCGCTTGCCGTGGCGGCCCGGTAGGCGTGCCAGACGATGGGGAGAACTGCTTCTCCGTCGAGGTCCCAGCCCTCTGCGGCAGCCAGTTGGACGACAGGAAGGTCGGCCAGGCTGTTCGGATCGTTGATGACCTGCTCGAAGGTGGCGCGGCCCTGTGCAATGAGCCAGCCTCGGAAGTAGTCGAAGCCGTCGTCGGAGCAGCCACCGTTGATCTGGTACGCGGCGGCCCACAGCGGGGCGAGGTACGAGGCGGCCATCAAGTCCCACAGGACCTGCTCCGCTTGGATGATCTCTGCTGGTGGATGGTCAGCGAGCAGTGTGGTGGCGTGGCCGGCGACCTCCTCGGCATCGGTCGGGTCGGCGGCGAGGCGGCGGGCTTGTTCGATCAGGTGCCAGAAGCGGTCGTTGTCCATGGTCAGTCCCACCAGAACTCCCAGCAGTTCAGATCGATGAGGTGCTCGGCATACGCGACCAGGTCGCGGTGCGCGCCTTGCCAGATGTTGTCGGGGCAGAAGGCGAAGTGCTCAGCGGCGATGGCCAGGGCATCCTCAAGTCCGCTGGGCGGTGCGGCAACGCTGAGGTGGAGGGTGCTGAATCCGACGCCGACCACGCGCGCACCGAAGCGATCCTCCCAGCCGCGGACGACGGCCGAGAAGGTGGCTGTGTCGTTGTCGTAGTTGGCAGGTCCGTCCCACCCGACTGCGGTGAGGGCATCAGCTCCGCGGGGTGCCGAGACGAGGCCGAGACGTGCTTGCGGGTTCCGGGCCAGGAAGGCTCGCGCGTACTGTTCGGCCATTCCATCGGGGTCCACGGAGCTCTCGCGGGTGGCTGCGGTACCGGGCCAGGTCTGGCCGAAGGGAGCGGTGACCGCCAGGCGTTCCCCGGCGGTGAGCTGGTCGTAGTCTTCGTCCGTGGCTGTGTACTCCTGCCACCAGCGGGCGAGAAGTACCTCGGCGTCGTGTTCGTCGGGGGAAGACATGCGCTCGGGGGACAGTTCGCCGCAGCCCCAGGGCCGGAAGTCTGCGTCGTACGGGTCCAGGGAGTCGAGCAGCAGCGGCCACAGGCCGGAGGCGGCATGTTCGCCACGCAGCCGTGCCCACAGGTCGGCAGAGGCGGGGCTGTCGCTCAGCCACAGAGGTTGCAGGTCGCCGCCACCTTCATCCGAGGTGATCAGGCGTCCAGGCGGCAGGGATCTTCGGCAGGACAGAAGGAGGTCGAGGTTCACGAGCGGATGCTATGAGGTGGGTCTGACATCCGGTCCTTTCAGCGGGAGTGGTCACCACAAGCCGATGGACCGGACATCGCCCAGCTGATGCCCGTCCTCGCGCAGGTCCCGCGCCACTGCCAGCGCCGACAACCCGCGTCTCCTCTCCTTCGACGGATCGCAGATCGGTCGCACGAGCTGCGAACTCTTCAGGAATCACGGAGTTGCGTCACAGTCCGACGGAGCGCTCGAAGCGGGAAGGAGCCCCTGGCCACGGCCTCGGTCACTCGGCGGGGCTCAGGAGACCTCGCGGGATGTCGCACCAGAAACTAGTGGGGCCCCGTTGGGAGCAGTTGGTGTGCCCAGGGTGGGTTCGCGCCGGGGACCGCGCAGGTTCTGGCGGCGACTTCGGCTGCGTAGGCGCATGCGTCGATGGTCTCGTCGATGGTCAGTTCATCCAGGCGTCCGCCAAGTCGTCCGAGGGTGTTGAGGTGGTGGAGGAGTCCTGCGGTGAAGGAGTCCCCCGCGCCGACGGTGTCGACGACGTGGGTGGGTCTGGCGGGTATGTAGGCGCGGATGCCACCCAGGGAGGCGAGGGCGCCGCGGCTTCCGAGGGTGATGACGACGAGGGGTGCGCCGGCGATGTGCAGGGTGTCGCAGGCCTCTTCCGGGGTGGTGCTGGGGAGCAGGTGGGTGAGGTCGTCCTCGCTGAGGCGGAGGATGTCGGCGAGTTCACACCAACGGTTGAGGCGTTTTCGGTAGGCGGCGGGTTCGACCAACAGCGGCCGGACGTTGGGGTCGAGGGAGATGGTCATGTGCGGGCGAGCCCTGGCGAGGTGTTCTTCGAGGCGCGGGCCGCCTGGTTCCCGCGCGAGGGCGAGTGAGCCGGTGTGCAGGCAGGAGATGCCGTCCAGGGGCGCGGCGGACAGTTCGGCCTCGGTCCACTGCCAGTCGGCGGCGCCGTCGGCGAAGAAGGAGTAGGTGGCCTGGCCCATGTCGTCGATGGCCGCGACGGCGAGGGTGCTGGGCTCGCGAGCGGGCATACAGGCGGACAGGTCTACGCCCGAGTGGGTGAGCCGTGCGCGGAAGAGGTCGCCGAACAGGTCGTGGGACAGCCGGGCGAAGAAGCGGGTGGGGGTGCCGAGCCGGGCGAGGGAGACGGCGGTGTTGGCGGGGCCGCCGCCGGGCAGTACCCGCAAGTCGAGGCCGGTGGGCGGGGTATCCGTACGAGGGCGGGGGGATGTGAGGGTGAAGGCATCGGCAACGCACTCGCCCAGGACGGCAACAGTCGGGCGGGAGAGGGATCGGGGCATGGGGTGCCGGCTCTCTTTCTGCGGTGTGGGCACGCTCAGCCCTTGACGGCGGAGCTGGCGACGCCCTGGACGAACCAGCGCTGGAAGAAGGCGAAGACGATCAGTACGGGCAGGACCAGAAGGACGCCGAAGGCGAGGACCTGGCCCCAGTCGACGGGCATCTGGCCCTGGAAGACGCTCATCGCCAGCGGCAGGGGGCGTACGGCGGGGTCGGAGACCATCAGGACGGGCCAGAGGAATGAGCCCCACTGGGTGAGGAAGGTCAGGATCGCCACGGACGCGAAGACCGGCTTCGACATCGGGACGATGATCGCGAAGAAGGTGCGCCAGGGGCCGGCGCCGTCGATGCGGACGGCTTCTTCGATGCTGGGCGGGATGGCGCGGAAGAACGTGGCGAACTGGTAGACGGAGAAGGCGTTGGCGATGAAGGGGACGGCCTGGACGTAGATGGTGTTGCGCTGGTCGTTGAACATGTAGAACAGCGGGACGGCGACGGCTTCGAACGGCACCAGCATCAGCAGCAGGACGACAGCGAAGACCGCGCCTTGCCCACGCCACTTCAGCCGGGTCAGACCATAGGCGGCCATGGAGTTGACGATCAGACCGCCCAGGACCACGACCGTGGACAGCAGCAGTGAGATGCCCATGAAGCGCCAGAAGTAGCCGGTGGCGTCGGAGTCGAAGCTGCTGAGGACGGCGCGATAGTTGTCGAAGGACAGGTGGGTGGGCAGGAAGCCGGTCAGACCGCTCAGGACCTGGTCGGAGGGCTTGAAGCTGCCGAGGATCAGGTAGAGGACCGGCAGGACGAAGATGATCGCCGACATGCTGAGGACGGCGTAGTCCAGGAAGCGGCGCAGGGGTGTGCGGGTCATGGTCAGTCCTCGTTGCCGGTGCGGACGACGCGGCGCTGGATGAGGGTCAGGACGACGACGATCAGGAAGAAGACGACGGTGATCGCGGATGCCTGGCCGATGTTGTGCTGGTCGAAGGCGGTGGTGACGGCTTGGTACATCACCGTCCGGGTGGCGTCCTCGTCGAGTCCGCCGCCCTTGACGAGGACGTAGACCTGGTCGAAGACGCGGAAGGACAGCACCGAGGTGAGCATGGCGACGAAGACGAGGGTTCCGCGGATGCCGGGGAGGGTGACGTGCCGGAACTTCTGCCAGGGGGAGGCACGGTCGAGTTCGGCGGCCTCGTAGAGCTCGCCGGGGATCTGCTGGAGGCCGGCGAGCAGGATGACCATCTGGAAGCCGACGCCCTGCCACACGGACAGCACGATGATCGAGGCCATCGCGGTGAGTCCGTTGCCGAGCCAGTCGAAGGCGCCCCAGTTGCCGAAACTCACCGTGTGGAGGGCGGAGTTCAGCAGTCCGTCACCGCTGCGGGCGAGGATGAGCCGCCAGATGACGGCGACCAGGGCCATGGGGAAGACGACGGGCAGGAAGAACAGGGACCGGAAGACGCCGATTGCCTTGAGCTTGCGGTTGAGCAGGATCGCCAGGCCCAGGGCGAGGGCGGTCTGCAGGGGTACGACGACCACGGCGAAGGTCAGGTTGTTCACCAGGGCCCGCAGGAAGGGGCCGGACATGTCGGGGTCGGTGAAGATCCGCCGGTACTGCTCGATGCCGAAGAAGCGGGGCGGGAGCGGGGAGCCGAGCCGCACGTTGTAGAAGGACAGTACGACGGCGTAGACGAACGGCACTCCGACGAAGGCGATCAGTCCGCCGAGGGCGGGTGCGGACATGAGCAGTCCGTGCACCCGTTCGCGGTTGGGGCGCCGGGGCCGTAGGGGTGTGCCGGAGGGCGCCGGCGGGCTGGGCTTGCGCCCGTCCGGTGTGGCCGGGGCGGGGGCGGGGGCGGGGTTCACGGTGGTCACGGTGGAGGTCCTCTTCCGGGCCGGGAGGGACGGGCGCTGTCAGAATGGGTCCGTCCCTCCCGGCCGCTGGATGCTGGCTACGGCAGCTTGTAGCCGTCGTTGTCCGAGAAGTCCTGGTCGATGGCGCGGGCGGCTTTGGCCAGGGCGGAATTCGGGTCGGTGCCGCCGTAGATGTCGCTCAGCGCCTGGCTGAAGTTGGCGGTGAGCGTGGGGTATCCGGCCGTGATCCGCCGGGTCACGGCGACGCAGGACTTGTCGATCCGGCTGTCACCGCAGGGCTTGGCGAGCTGGTCGGCGAAGAGCTGGAGCGGGCCGCCCTGCTTGTACAGGCTGCTCTGGGCGAGCGCGGACCTGGTGCCGGGAGGGGCACCGTTGGCCGTGGTCATCGCGGTGACGTTGGTGTCGTTGAGGAGGGAGTCGAGGAAGGCGCCGGCGGCCTTGCCGTTCTTGGTGTGGGCGCCGATACCCCATTCCCATGAGCCCTGGCCGGTCTTGGGGCCGTTGCCGAAGTCCGGCAGGGGCAGGACGACGAGGTCCTTGTCGAGGGCCTTGCTGTAGGCGGGGTACATCCAGTGGCCTACCCAGCTCAGGGCGACGCGGCCGTTGGCGAAGGCGTTGCCGTCGGTGTTGGGGTCGGTGTACGTCTTCCAGGACTGGAACGTCTTCAGCGCCGATGCGACGGATGGGGTGTCCAGGGCGCCTTGGGCCTTGTCGTTCTTCAGCAGAGAGCCGCCGGCCGACCAGGCGATGGGAGCGAAGCCGTAGGTGCCCCACTCGTTGGCGTATCCGCCGCTCTCCTGAAGGTCCAGGCTCTTGCCGTCGGAGTCCTGGGCGGCCAGCTTCTTCACGGCGTCGGTGAACTCCGCCGCGGTCCAGGCGTCGGCCAGTCCGGTGGGGTACTTGACGCCGGCCGCGTCCAGCAGCTTCTTGTTGCCGTAAATGCCCAGCCCCGAGTCGTACATGCCCAGGCCGTACTGCTTGCCGTTGATCTCGCCCTCGGCCTTGATGGCGTCGGTGGCGTTCGCCAGAGTCTTGACGGAGACATAGTTGTCGATCGCGGCGAGCTTCTTGTTGTAGACGAAGTTCGCCATGGTGGGGCCGTCGAACTCCATCACGTCCGGGAGCTTGGAGGCGTCGGTGGCGGTGATGGTCTTGGTGTAGTCGGTGTCGGGGATCAGGGTCAGCTGGGCCTTGACCTTCTGCTGTGAGGAGTTGAAGGTTTTCACCGCGGTCTGCAGGGCGGCGGCCTCGTTGGCCTGGCCCTGGTGGGCCCAGACGGTGATGGTGCCCGTACCGCTGCCCTGCTCGGCGGAGGTTTCGGTGCCGCCGCCGGCGCCGCAGGCGGCCAGCGCGGCCAGGGGCAGGGCCAGGGCCAGGGCCGTGGCCGCCGTGCGGCGGGATCTCGTGGTGCCGGGGTCCATGCTGGGTGCCTCCGATGTGTGGTGCGGGTGGGAGTGGGTGGTGCGGAGGTGGGGGGATCCGGGATCGGCACGCGCCTTACGGCGCGGGCGATGACTCCGTCAGGGGGACCTGGCCGTGCGGCAGGTCGGTGTCGGCGCTCGGCTCCTTGACCGTGAGGGGCAGCAGTTGCCAGGCCTCGACGGTGTAGCCGAGGTGCGTGTCCGGCGCGGTACGGGCCTCAAGGCGCCAGGGCCCTTCGCCTGTCGGGTAGAAGCGCAGGGTGAGCACCTGGCCGGTGGTGGTCAGGAAGACTTCGGCGATCGAATGGTCGACGACGAGCCGCAGCTCGACCGACTGCCCCGTGGGGCAGGGCATGCGGTAGGAACCGCCGCGTGCGCGGCCGCCCAGCGAGGCGTGGTCGCGGTCGACGACGAGTTCGCCGGCGGTGGCGTCGAGGCGGATCTCGAGGTACTCGGAGGCGTCCGGGTTGGTGAGCAGCCGCAGGCTCGCCGCCCCGGTCGTCTCCAGCTGGGCCGTCAGGTCGAAGGCGTGGCCCACACTGCCCAGTTCCACGGGCTGCGGGCCATGACTGACGCCTTGCGCGTGGAGTGCCTGCTCGCCGCGCAGGGAGTGGAGTTCGGCGGCGGGCCGCTGGCTCAGTGTGCCCTCAGCGCCGATGGAGATCTCGCGCGGCAGGGTCAGTGCGCCGGCCCATCCGCCGGCGACCGCCCAGCTTTCTTCGCGGGCCTCTGCGGACCAGCCCCACAGCAGCCATCGGCCGTCCGGTGCGCGCAGGAGGGCGGGCGCGTAGCAGTCCGGGCCGTGGTCGACGAGCACCGGCGTGCCGGCCTCGAAGACGTTGCCGTGTTCCTCGCCGATCAGGGCTGTGACGCAGCGGTCGCCGTCGTGGCTGTTCCAGGCGCTGAAGATCAGGACCCCGGGTTGCCCGGGCTGCGGCGGCAGGTACTGGGGGCACTCCCAGCCCTCGCCGGTGTGCAGGCCGGTAATGCCGACCGGCTCCTGCGGGCGGGCCTCGAAGGGGCCCAGGTAGGTCCAGGTCTCCAGGTCCGCCGACTCGTACAGCAGGGCCGCGCCCCGGCCGTCCGCGAGGGCGGCGCCGACCAGCATCCGCCACCGCTCTCCGTCCAGCCACACGTACGGGTCGCGGTACATCGTGCAGTCCTCGGGCCATCCGGGGATGACCAGGTCGCCCCGCGGGGCGAAGGTCCGGCCGCCGTCGCGGGAGATGGCTGCGGTGACCGGCTGGTGCTGGGGTGAACGGTCCCAGCGGTTCGCGGAGTAGAAGGCGACCAGCCGGTCCCTGTCGGATACGGCGTTGCCCGAGAAGCAGCCGTCGGCGTCCACACCACCCGGAGCCGGGGACAGGGCGATCGGCAGCGGCTCCCAGGTCAGCAGGTCGGGGCTGCGAAAGTGGCCCCAGTGCATGTTCGCGTGCGTCGCACCGGAGGGGTTGTACTGGTAGAAGACGTGGTAGTGGCCGTCATGGAAGACGAGGCCGTTGGGGTCGTTGATCCAGTTCCGGGGCGGGCGCAGATGCGCGACGGGCCGGTACGGATCGCAGGGCGCGGTGGGCACACGCGGGCCTTTCGGTATGTGCGGCAGGCAGAGCATGCGAGGACGGTCGTCAACGGAACCGGCCAGCCGGCCGGCCAAGCCGGTCACGATCTCCTCGTGGAACTCGGTGAAGACGCCTTCCCTCAGCGCCCGCTGCCGGCCCTCCTGACATGGCGAGGGAAGCCGGGGCGACGTGCTTTCGGCGGCGAGGCGTGGGAAGGCTGTCTGAGGCGCCGGCGCAGGGGCGGCGGGAAGGACGCGGCTCAGTACTCCGAGACGCTGTCGGATGTCAGGCGGGAATGCCGCGTCGACCGCTCATTGAAAATCTCAGGGGACATCTGTGTACCCTCACTGTGTTCCATGTAACTGACAGGACCGACGACCGGTTGCGACGGTCGCCTGTCACGGTGTTGCTTCGCCGTCCCGGGGTCAGAGTCGGGACGGCGAAGCGACCGATGCCCGCGCCACCAGCGGACAAGGCAGCAATTCCTTCATGCCCGGGCCCGGTGGCCGGCCCGGAGACTTGGTGAGTGCGAGCAGCTGGGCCACGGCCCGTGCCCCCATCTCGTAGTGCGGGAGCTGAACCGTGCTCAGCTGCGGGTGGACCGACTCGCAGACCAGCTCTTGGTTGTCGAACCCGATGACCGACAGGTCACCGGGGATGGTCAGCCCCGATTCGGCGGCGGCCCGGTAAGCACCGGCGGCCATCCGGTCGTTGAAGCAGAACAACGCCGTGGGGCGCCGCTCCGCCGTCAACAGGCGCCGCGCAGCCCGGTAGCCCGCCTCCACATCACCGCCGACCGTGTTGAACGGAACGGCCGTCTCCGCAGCGACGAGCGACGGGTCGTAGGCGACCCCGACCTCGGCCAGCGCCCTGCGGTAGCCCTCCAAGCGGCCCTGACGGGCGGGAAGGTCGACGGTCTGCACGATCATGCCGATCCGGCGGTGGCCGTGATCGGTCAGCTCGCGTACCGCCGCATAGCCGCCCTGGACCTCATCGGGCACCACGGAGGGGACGGAGGGATCGGCCGAACCCGCGTCGAGCAGCACGGTCGGCGTCGCGCGCAGGGCCTCCGGCAGTTCCACGGGGCGGTGATACATCGCCGCGTACAGCACACCGTCCACCCGGCGCTGAAGCAGCATGTCGATGCTCGCGCGCTCCAGTTCGGTATCGCCGCTGGTGTTGACCAGCAGCAGCACCAGGCCCTCGGCTGCGGCCGCCTCCTGGGCACCCAGGATCATCCTGCCCGCGTGGGGGGTGGTGGCGATCTCGTCGCTGACGAATCCGATGGTCTGCGACCGCTGCATCCTCAGCCCGCGGGCCAGCCCGTTCGGCGCGTACCCGAGCTCGCCGGCGGCCTTCCAGACGCGCTGACGTGTCTCTTCGCTGATTCGCTTGCCCTCGACCCGGTTCAGGACGTGCGACACGGTCGCGGTCGACACACCTGCCGCCGCAGCTACGTCCTTGATCCCGATCCGGCGCGCCATTGCCCCTGCCCAAAGTGGTCGATTCCGGTTTGCCTAATCGTTTAGGCACCCGTGTGGAGATGAGGTTGCCCTCTCGCCGAAGCCAATGTCAATGGCTCGTTACGAACTCGTGGCCGCGCCATGTCGGGCGACAGCGCGGGTGCCGATCGCGTGAAATGACCCAAAGGATGGCAAAGCTCCGGCGGGGGGAGCAGATGTGCCGTCACACGCGATCGGGAACGCCTCCGGCAGGACCCGCTCCTGCGGCGTGCCGGGGGGCCAGGCGAGCCATCAGCTGCCGGACACCTTCCCGGCCGATGGCCTCCAGCAGCCGGCAGACCTGAGGTCAGGCCGCGTGAAAGCCATCGTCGCCTCCCTCCCCCTCCGTCCGGCCCGCTGAACGGACACCGCAGGTGCGGCCCTGCCAGGACGCAAAGCCGCGTCGGCTGCGGTGGGAGGGTAACGCCGGTCTGCCGTCCGGGGCGTCGGCGTGCGACGTGGGCACCTGCGGCCCACGATGGCTCGGTACCCGCTCGGCCGATCTGGAGCACCCCCATGCTGGAACGCACCCTGCGCAGAACCCACACCGAGGTCACCTTAATCCTGCCCGCCGACACTCCCCCGGCCCGGTCAGCGTCGTGGGCGACTTCAACGACTGGCAGCCCGGCACCCACACCCTCACACCCCGCAAAGACGGCAAACGCGCCGTAACAGTGAAGCTGCCCGACGAGAACACTTACGCCTTCCGCTACCTGGCCGCCGGCGACCACTGGTTCAACGACGAGAGCGCCGACGACCACGACGGCCCTAACAGCCGCCTCCACACCTGACCTGCCCCCTGGCCGGCACGTACGGCCGGAGCCGGCCCCCGGCCGCCCAACGGTTCCGGCGTAGCTGGTCAAGGACAGCACTCCCAGGGGCGGCACGCTTCAGGAAACCGGGCCTTGCCCGTCCCGCAGCCGCGCGGCGAACGCCCGCGCGGCAGCCAGGTCCCGGTCGTCAGGCCGCTGCTTCCGGATACCGCCGACCAGCTTGAACGGCGCCATGGTGTCCAACGCCCGGCACGAGAAGTTCCCGTCCACCTCAAAGCCCCTGCTTTCCAGCAGCTTGACCAGGGGGCGGGAGAAAGGCGCCAG
>NZ_JBEPFL010000044.1:0-62541 GCF_040301925.1 Streptomyces sp. NPDC000075 | reverse complement strand
CCCTTGACAGGCCGGCCCGACGCGGAAGGACGATGAGACTGACGGGAAACCCCCAACCCTCCCTGAGACCGCCCGGCCGAGACCCCGCCCTCCCCGCCCCGCTCCGTTCAGCCGCCCACCCGTCGCCACCCCGGGGCGGCGGGTGGGCAGCCTCCGGCCGGCCCCGGGCGCGCCCGGGCGCGGTCGCGCCGTGAGCCGGCGGGAGGCTTCTAGCCCACCGCCCCCCGGACCCGCCTGCGGTGGCGGGCCACGCGTTCGCGGTTGCCGCAGACCTCGCTGCTGCACCAGCGGCGGCGGTGGCCGCGGGAGGTGTCCAGGTAGAGGCGGGCGCAGCCGTCGCCGCCGCAGGAGCGCAGGAGGGCCAGGTCGCCGGGGTCGGTGAGGAGTTCCACCGCGTCCCGGGCCACCGTGGCGAGCAGGCCCGCGCACTCGACGCCGCCGCACAGCTCCCGCACCAGGTGCCCCTCCCGGTCCCGGACCGCGCAGACCCCCGGGGGCGGTCCGGCGGCGGCCGCGTTGACGCGGGCCAGGGCGGCCTCCTCCGGGGCGGAGCCGGCCAGTTCGGCGCGGACGAGGCGGTCGACGTCGCGGCGCAGGCGGCGGAAGGCCTCCACCCAGTCGGGCCCGAGCCGGCCGAGCGGGGTGCGGTCGGGGACCAGCCCGGCGCCGACCAGCCACAGGCGCAGCTCGTCGCCGTCGTGGATGGCCTCGGCCCCCTGGGGGGTCCGGGTGGCCAGCAGGTCCAGACAGACCCGCCCGGAGTCGAACCACATGCCCGTCACCGCCTCGGTCGTCGCCGTGGGACGCCTCCCCAGAGTGCCGTCGCCGACCGGGAAGCGGAAGCCCCCGCGCGGGCTACGCGGGCGGCGGGTCGTCGTGCAGGAGGCGCTGGAACAGCCGGTGGTCGCGCCAGGCGCCGTTGATGTGGAGGTAGCGGGGGGCGAGTCCGAACTCGGTGAAGCCGGCCTTGGCCAGGACCCGCATGGAGGCGGTGTTGTCGACGAGGGTGCCGGCTTCGATGCGGTGCAGCCCGAACTCGTCGCGGGCGGCGCGGACGACCTCCTCCAGGCCGGCGGTGGCCAGGCCCCTGCCGTGCCAGGCCCGGTCGACCCAGTAGCCGACGCCGCCGCTGCACAGCGGCCCGCGCGCGATGCTGCCGAGGTTCATCGCCCCGACGACGGCGCCGGTCGCCGCCTCCGTGAACACGTACGGGACCAGCCGCCCGGCGTCCCGGTCCTGGAGCATGCCCTCGATCCGGGCCCGCTGTCCCGCCTCGGTGTAGAAGGCCTCGGGCCGCTCCGGCTCGTAGGGGGCCATGTACGCCCGGTTGCGCGTCAGTGCGTCGGCCAGCCCGGCGGCGTCCCCGACGGCCAGGCCCCTCATCTCCACCCCGTTGATGATCATGCGGGCACGCTAGCGGACGTTCCCGGCCCCGCTCCAGCCCTCGCCGTCACCGGGGTCCAGGGAGAGCCGGTAGCCGCGCTTGACCACCGTCTGGATCAGGTTCGCCACGCCCAGGGCGGCCCGCAGCCGGGCCATAGCCGTCTCGACGGCGTGCTCGTCGCGCCCCGCCCCCGGCAGCACGCCCAGCAGGTCCGCCCGCGACACCACCCAGCCGGGCCGCCGGGCCAGGGCCGTCAGCAGGGCCATCCCGGCGGGCGGTACGGGGCGCAGCCGGTCGTCGACCACCGCCGCGTGGCCCCGGATCTCCAGCCGGTGCCCGGCGACGGGCAGGACCCGTGCGCGGCCGGGGAGTTCCTGGCAGAGCAGCTGCACCAGCGGCCCGAGGCGGAACCGCTCCGGCTGGACGGTCGCGATCGCCTCTCCCTGGAGCGGCAGCGCGGTCACGGGGCCCACGCACGCGGCGAGCACCGGCCCCCGCAGCGACTTCAGCACGGCCTCGCGGAGCCCGCGCTGCGCGGCGCGGGACAGCAGGGAGGCGGCGGCGGGGGCGGAGGTGAAGGTGACGGCGTCCACGGCGCCGGCGGCGACGGTGTCCAGCAGCCGGTCCAGCGGCGCGAGGTCCTCGGGCGGCATCCACCGGTACACCGGTACGGGCACCACCTCGGCCCCGCCGTCGCGCAGCGCCTCCACGAAGCCGGGCAGCGGCTCGCCGTGCAGCTGGAGGGCGATGCGCCGTCCGGCGACCGGGCCGGCCAGCAGCCGGTCGAGGACCTCGGCCAGGGACTCGGACTGCGGCGACCAGGCCTCCACCAGGCCGGCGGCCCGTACGGCGCCCTTGACCTTGGGCCCGCGCGCCAGGAGTTCGGTGGTGCGCAGCCGGTCGAGCAGCCGCTCGCCGATGCCCCATCCGTCGGCGGCCTCGATCCAGCCGCGGAAGCCGATGGCGGTGGTGGCGACGACGGCGTCCGGCGGGTTGTCGACGAGTTCCTTGGTGGCGGCCATCAGCTCGCCGTCGTCGGCGAGGGGCACGATCCGCAGCGCGGGTGCGTGGACGACGGTGGCGCCGCGCCGGCGGAGCAGGGCGATCAGCTCGTCCGCGCGCCGTGCGGCGGTGACTCCGACGGTGAAGCCCGCGAGGGGGCCGTGCGTAGCGTCGTCCATCGTGGTGTCCTGCCTTGCCCAGTGCCCAGTGGCCAGTGCCCAGTGCCCATTGCCCAGTGGCCAGTGCCCAGTACGTCTGTTCCCGTGTTCCGGGGCCGGCGTCGTCGGGCCGGCCGACCGCGCTGTCGGCCGGCCCGGCGCCTCGGTTTCCGAGCCTGCCAACCCGTCGTGTCGGGCTCGGTTCCGCCGTATTTCCGTGCCGTTAACCGGCCTTGGGTGTCCTCGCCCCCCCCTCACACCACCGTGAGCTGCGCCTTCTGCCCGCTCTGCGTCTTCTCGGGGCCGGCGGGCGCGGCGGCGGGCCGGCGGAGGTATACCGCCCAGGTGACCGCGCAGCAGACGGCGTAGAAGCCGAGGAAGGCGACGAAGGCGGCGGTGCCGGTGCCCGAGGCGGAGAAGGCCTCGCGGAAGGCCAGGTTGATCCCGAGTCCGCCGAGCGCGCCCACGGCACCGATCAGGCCCATGGCGGCCCCGGACAGCCTCCGCCCCTGCGCGTCGGCCTCCTCGCGGCCGAGCCCGCGGGCGAGCGCCTGGGCCTGGAAGATCCCGGGGATCATCTTGTACGTGGAGCCGTTGCCCAGCCCGCTGAGTACGAACAGGGCGGTGAAGCCGGCCAGGAACACCGGCAGGGACTGGCGTACGGAGGCCAGCACGACCACCCCGGTCGCGGCGGCCATCGCCACGAAGGCCGCGAGGGTGATCCGCGCCCCGCCGTACCGGTCGGCGAGCGCCCCGCCGACGGGCCGGACGAGCGAGCCGAGCAGCGGGCCGATGAAGGTGAGGGAGGCGGCCTGGAGCGGGGTCCGGCCGAACTGGCTCTGGAGAACGAGGCCGAAGGCGAAGCCGTAGCCGATGAAGGAGCCGAAGCAGCCGACGTACAGCAGGGCCATGATCCAGGTGTGGGGCTCGCGGACGGCTTCCCGTACGGCGCCCGTGTCGCCCCGTACGGGGGCCAGGTTGTCCATGCGGACGAGGGCCAGCACGGCGGCGGCCACGATCAGCGGGACGTAGGCGGCGAGCAGCAGCCGGGGGTGTCCGGCGCCGGCGGTGGCGATGACGAGCAGCGCGGCGAGCTGGACGACGGGGACGCCGATGTTGCCGCCGCCCGCGTTGAGGCCGAGGGCCCAGCCCTTCTTCCGCAGCGGGAAGAAGGCGTTGATGTTGGTCATGGAGGAGGCGAAGTTGCCGCCGCCGACCCCGGTGAGCGCGGCGACGGCGAGGAAGGTCCCGTACGGGGTGCCGGGTTCCATGACGAGGAGCGCGGCGACGGTCGGCGCGAGGAGCAGCAGGGCGCTGACCACGGTCCAGTCGCGGCCGCCGAAGCGGGCGACGGCGAAGGTGTAGGGGATGCGGACGAGCCCGCCGACGGCGGTGGCGGTGGCGATGAGGAAGAACTTCCCGGCGGGGTCGATCCCGTAGGCGGGGCCCATGAAGAGGACCATCACGGACCACAGGGACCAGATGGAGAAGCCGATGTGCTCGGAGAGGACGGAGTAGAGGAGGTTGCGGCGGGCGGTGCGCTCGCCGGTCTCCCGCCAGAAGGTCTCGTCCTCGGGGTCCCAGTGCTCGATCCAGCGGCCGCCCCGGCGGCCTTGCGGCCGGATTCCGTTCATCACACGCCTCCACAGCTGTCTGGTCCGTGGTGACGACGTTAGGAAGGGCGCGTTTCGGCCCCGGTCCCCGCCGGATGACCGGGGGGAAACCTTGCTCTCACCCGCCGTGCGCGCCGGCTGTGAGCGCGGCCGGGAGCCGGCCACCCGGGGGGAGTTCCAGCCAGTGGTGGGCTTCCTGGAGTTCCGCGGCGGCGCGGACGAGGGCGTCGAGGCCGGGGTGGCGCAGGCCCGCGCGCCAGACCATGGACAGCGGGGAGAGGGGTACGGGGTCCACGAGGGGGCGTTTGACGCAGCCGGGGATGTCGAGGAAGACGACGGTGACCAGGACGGGGTTGCGGGTCTTGGCCATCACCCGGACGAACTCCTCCTTGCCGACGGCCACCGGCGCGGGCGGGGCCACGGCGATGCCCCGTCCGGCGAACAGCTCGCGGGCCAGGCCGGTCCACTCCAGGGTGCGCGGGTTCCCGGCGCCGGCGTAGACGCTCTCGCCGGCGAGCGCATCGAGCGGTACGGCGTCCAGCGCGGCCAGCGGGTGGTCCTCGGGCAGGAGCACGGCGAGGGGTTCGTGGCGCACGGGCCGGTGGGCGAGCCGGGAGCGCAGGGCGGGGTCCAGGCCGTCGAAGTAGCCGAAGGAGACGTCGAGCCGGCCGGCGGCGATCTCGGCGGCGGCGTGGGTGAGGCCGCTCTCGAAGCGGGCCATCAGCTCGTGGCCGGGGGCGAGTTCGCGGGCCCGTTCCAGGACGAGGCGGGCGGTGGTGGGGCCGTCGGTGTT
Organism: Streptomyces sp. NPDC000075; assembly: GCF_040301925.1. Lineage (NCBI taxonomy): Bacteria > Bacillati > Actinomycetota > Actinomycetes > Kitasatosporales > Streptomycetaceae > Streptomyces > Streptomyces sp. NPDC000075. The sequence continues at coordinate 57,591 of NZ_JBEPFL010000044.1, read as the reverse complement.
GAGGTCGACGAGGAGGGCGGGGGGCGGTCCGGCGAAGGCGGCGGCGAGTTCCTCGTGGGCGCGGAGCACCTCGCGGGCGTGGGGCAGCAGGCGCATCCCGTCGGCGGTGAGTTCGACGGCCCGGGTGGTGCGGGTGAACAGGGCCACGCCGAGGGCCTGTTCGAGGCGGCGGACGTCGCGGCTGAGGGCCTGCTGGGCCACGTAGAGGCGGGCGGCGGCGCGGGTGAAGTGCAGCTCCTCGGCGACGGCGAGGAAGCCGCGCAGCAGCCGGGGGTCCACGTCGGGGGAGGTCACCGCAGAAGATTAACAACGGGAGGGCGTGAATGGGCCCCGAACAGGTGTTGGACCGCCGTCGGGGCCGGGCGGCAGGCTCGGGGCATGCCGCAAGAGACCCCGCTCATGACCGTGACGGGCGCCACCCTGGTCCTGGCCTCGCCCGCCCCGGCCCGCGCCGCACGGCCCGTCCCCGTCCCCGCACCCGTCCCCGCACCCGCCCCCGTCCCCGTCCGCCGTTCCCCCGCCGCCCGCCTCCTGGGCCCGTACGCCCGCCTGTTCGCCGTCCCGGGGGCACGCGGGTTCACCGCCGGGAACCTGCTCGCCCGGCTGCCCATGGGCATGTTCGGGATCAGCGCGGTGATGATGATCGCCGGCCAGCGCGGCTCGTACGCCCTCGCCGGCGCCGTCACCGCGACCGGGATGGCCGCCACCGCCGTCGTCGCCCCGTGGACGGCCCGCCTCGTCGACCGGTACGGGCAGGCCCGGGCCGCCGTACCGGCCACGGTGATCGCCGTCCTCGGCTCGCTCTGCCTCGTCCTGTGCGTCCGTACGCAGGCCCCGGCCTGGACCCTGTTCGCCTCCTACGCGGCCACCGCCACCACCCCCAACATCGGCGGCCTGTCCCGGGCCCGCTGGACCCACCTGCTGCCCCGGTCCGCGCACCACACCGCGATGTCCTTCGAACAGGCCGCCGACGAGCTGTGCTTCATGCTCGGCCCGGTCCTCGCCGCCTTCCTGTGCACCGCCGTCTTCCCGGAGGCCGGCACCCTCACGGGGGCGGCGCTGCTGCTGACCGGCATGCTGGTGTTCACCGCCCACCGCGCCACCGAGCCCCCGCCCGGCGGGGCGCCCCGGACCACGGGGGGCCGTTCCCCGCTGCGTGCGCTGGCGCCGCTGCTCGGCCTGTTCCTCGCCACGGGCCTGGTCTTCGGCTCGATGGAGGTCACCTCGGTGGCCCACCTCTCCGCCCTGGGCCTGGGCGGCGCGTCCGGCCCGGTCCTCGCGCTCCAGGCGGCGGGGTCCTGCGTGGCCGGCCTGCTGTACGGGGCCCGTTGCCCGAGGAGCCTGCGGACCTGCCTGCTCGCGCTGGCCGGGGCGATGGCCCTGCCGTGGGCGGCGGCCGCCACGGGCTCCCTCGCGCCGCTGGCCGCGGCCCTGCTGCTGGCGGGCATGGCGACGGCGCCGGTGATGGTCACCGCGATGGGGCTGGTCCAGTCCCGCACCCCCGAGGGCCGTCTCAACGAGGGGATGACACTGGCCGTCACCGCCATCCTCGCGGGGATCGCGGGAGGTTCGGCGACGGCGGGCCTGGCCGTGGACCGGCTCGGCACGGGGACGGCCTATCTCCTGCCGGCGGCCGCGGCCCTGGCCGCACTGATTGTCGGATCTGCGACTCCACGGCCCGCCCGTTGATCGGGATTTCATCCGGCTGCCGGGTGACGTCACCGCGTGGGTCGCACCCTTCCAGGCCGCAATCCGCCATAACTGGGGAGGCTTTCCCCCAAACCCTTCCCTTCGCGGAGGAACTCCCCTTGCCTGCTTCGCGCTCCGTCTCGTCGGCCCTGATCGTCGCAGCCGTCACCGCGTCCTGTCTGATGCCGGCCGTGCCCGCCCTGGCGGACTCCTCGCACGTCCGTTTCTCCCAGCCGTACGTCCCCTCCATCGCCCCCGGGAAGACGGGCCGCGTCGTCATCGCGGCCCTGAACGGGGCGGACCCGGCGCACAGCGGCACCTTCCGGATCACCGCCCCGGAGCGGACCACCTTCCCGGAGGCCCGGTTCTACTGGAACGGCCAGCGGGCCGGCGGCTCGTGCAACCGCTCCAAGGACGCGCGCCTGCTGACCTGCAACGCCGGGACCCGCGCCGGCTTCGCCTTCCCGGCCAACACGCAGACCCGGCTGGCGGTTTCCCTGAAGGTGGACGCGAACGCCCCCGAGGGCACCACGCTGGACGGCGGCGAGTGGTCGGACGGCAAGGACGCGCCGGCCCTCTTCGCCGTGGCCACCCCGGTCCGGGGCCCGAAGGGCGACGACGGCCCGCCCGGGGAACACGGACACGACGGCCACGACGGCAAGCCCGGCCACCACGGCAGGCCCGGCCGTCCGGGCCCCAAGGGCGACAAGGGAGACAAGGGCGACACCGGCGAGCGGGGCCCCAAGGGCGACCGCGGTGACACCGGCGACCGGGGCCCGAAGGGCGACCGGGGCGACACCGGCCCGCAGGGCCCCAAGGGCGACACCGGCCCGGCCGGAGGCCCGCAGGGCCCCAAGGGCGACAAGGGGGACACGGGCGAGCGCGGCCCCAAGGGCGACCGGGGCGACACCGGCGAGCGCGGCCCCAAGGGTCACACCGGCGAGCGCGGCCCGAAGGGCGACAAGGGCGACCGCGGCCCGGCCGGCCCCCAGGGCCCCGAGGGCCCGCGCGGTCCCAAGGGCGACCAGGGACCGAAGGGCGACACCGGCCCGGCGGGCGGCCCGCAGGGACCGAAGGGCGACAAGGGCGACAAGGGCGACCGCGGCCCGCAGGGTCCCGAGGGCCCGCGCGGCCCGAAGGGCTACCCGGGCGAGCAGGGCCCGAAGGGCGACCGCGGCCCCAAGGGTGACAAGGGAGACAAGGGCAAGCCCGGCGACTGCAAGTGCGGCAGCCACCACGGCGGCAAGGACGACCACGGCAAGGGCCACGGCAAGGGCGACCACCACGGCAAGGGCGACAAGGGCGACCACGGCAAGGGCGGCCCGAAGGCCCGCATCGTCACCTCAGGCCAGGGCCTCGGCATCCGCTCCGGCCCCGGCACGGGCTACGCCAAGACCGGCAAGGTCGCGAACGACTCCGTCGTAGCGCTCCAGTGCAAGGTCGACGGCGAACAGGTCGGCGACAACGCGATCTGGTACAAGCTCGCCGACGGCCGCGGCTGGATCGCCGCACGCTACGCCCTGAACCTCAACAAGGTCCCGTACTGCTCGTGACCCCGCTACCCCCGCCGTCACCGCCGCCCGCACCAGCGGCGGGGACGGCGGGCCGCACCCGACGAAGGCCCCGCGGCCGGCAGACCGCGGGGCCTTCGCCCGTACCGCACCTCACGCGGGCTTGACCCACTCCTCGCGCAGCATCCCGAAGAGCACGCGGTCGTAGCGCTCCCCCGCCACCAGCACGGCCGCCCGCAGGCGCCCCTCCTCGCGGAAGCCGAGCCGCGAGAAGGCCCGTACGGCACGCTCGTTGCCGCTCCAGGTGTCCAGCTCCAGCCGGTGCAGCCCGTACGCGCCGAACAGGTGGTCCACCATCAGCCGTACCGCTTCGCTGCCGTGGCCACGGCCCCAGAACTCCCGTTCACCGATGGTGATGCCCAGGGTGGCCACTCCGGCGTAGGGGTCGAGGTCGCGGTAGTCGGCCATGCCGATGACCCGCCCGCTCTCCAGGTCCTCGACCGTGAACACGGCCGCCTCCCTCGGCACCAGCCGCAGCTTCCCCTCGAACGCGATCGCGATCGCCTCCGCCGTGACCGGCCCGAAGAGGGGATCGCCGGCCGCGGCCAGCCGCACCACCTCCGGGTCGTTGCGCCACCGCAGATGGTGTTCGGCGTCTTCGGCGCGCAGCGCGCGCAGTCTCACCAGATTTCCTTCGAACATCGCGCCACCCTAAACGATCACAGTGCCGTACGAGTACGAGTTTCCGGTACCAGTCTCGTACCATGGACCGGTACAGGTCCGAGAGGAGACGACGATGTCCATAAGCGCCAGCGAAGCCCGGGCGGGCCTTTTCCCGCTGATCGAGCGGGTCAACACCGACCACACACCCGTGCGCATCACCTCGCGCAACGGCGATGCCGTCCTGATGTCCGCCGACGACTACGACTCCTGGCAGGAGACCGTCTACCTGCTGCGCTCGCCCGCCAACGCGCAGCGGCTGATGGAGGCCGTCGCCCGCGACCGGGAGGGCGCGGCCACCGTCGCCAAGAGCATGGACGAGTTGCGGGAGTTGACCGGGGGCGAGGAGTGAGGAGCGTCCACTTCGACCCGGCAGCCTGGGAGGACTTCCTGTTCTGGCTCGCCTCCGACCGGAAAACGGCCCGCAGGATCACCCGGCTCATCGGCGAGGTCCAGCGTGATCCGTTCGCCGGGATCGGCAAACCGGAGCCGCTGAAGGGAGACCTGTCCGGCTACTGGTCCCGCCGCATCGACGACGAGCACCGCCTCGTGTACCGGGCGGACGAGAAGGAAGTGAAGATCCTCAAGGCCCGGTACCACTACTGAACCGGCGCCGCGGGCACGCCCCGGAACATGACGAAGGCCCCGCAACCAGACGGCTGCGGGGCCTTCGCCCACATGGGATGAGTGGAGATGGCGGGAATCGAACCCGCGTCCAACGGTGCAGAAGCAGGGCTTCTCCGAGCGCAGTCCGCTGCGCTTTTCTCGGCCCCGGAGATCACACGGACAAGTCTCCGACGGGCTCAGTCACTGTTTGGTTTCCCTCCAACCCCCGTGACCGGGGCTAGAGGTTTAGATCCCTTGTTGACGCCAGGATCCGGACCGGGACCACTTCCGGGCTGACGCTCCTCACAGAGGCTTCAGCTCACTGTTATTAGGCAGCGAGGGTGAAGCGGGAGTTATCGCTCTTGGAGTTGGCGATTATTTTTTGCGACATGTGGTTAGCGAGATCATTGCCGCTTCCTCGGCTCGCTTCCCCTGCATCGACATCCGCTGTCGAAACCGATCATCCCCATGTTCTGTTTACAAGCTGCGCCGACCCCGGAGGGGCGGTGCTGACGCCATGGTACGCGAAGTGGACCACCGCGTGCCAGGAGATTAAACCGTGCCCCGCTGCTTGCGGCGGATCGCGGAGATCGTCCGCTGGGTCTCGCGGGTGTCCTGCTTCTCGCGCAGGGTCTGGCGCTTGTCGTACTCCTTCTTGCCCTTCGCCAGCGCGATCTCGACCTTCGCGCGGCCGTCCTTGAAGTACAGGGACAGCGGCACGACCGTGTGGCCCGACTCGTCCGCCTTGCGCTCCAGCTTGTCGATCTCCTCGCGGTGCATGAGGAGCTTGCGCTTGCGGCGGGCACTGTGGTTGGTCCAGGTGCCCTGGCTGTACTCGGGGACGTGGACGTTGTACATCCACACCTCGCCGCTCTCGACCGACACGAAGCCGTCGACCAGGGAGGCCCGGCCCTGGCGCAGGGACTTGACCTCGGTACCCGTGAGCACGATGCCGCACTCGTAGGTGTCGATGATCGCGTAGTCGTGCCGCGCCTTCTTGTTCTGGGCGATCAGCTTGCGCCCTTTTTCCTTAGCCATAGTGCGGTCATTTTCGCACTACGACCCCACCCCGAGGCCACCCAATACCGTCCGCGCCCGCTCCTCGGCCCCGTCGCCGGCGGCCAGGTCCGGGGTGATGCCCCCGCCGTCGAGGCTGCGGCCCGCCGGGGTGCGGTACGTGCCCACCGTCAGCTCCGCCACCGCGCCGCCCGGCAGCGGGGTGGGCATCTGCACGGAGCCCTTGCCGAAGGTGCGGGTGCCCACCGTCACCGCACGGCCGCGGTCCTGGAGGGCGCCGGTGACCAGTTCGGCCGCGCTCATCGTGCCGCCGTCCACGAGGGCCACCAGGGGGCGGCCGGTGTCCCCGCCGGGGGCCGCGTACAGGGCGCGCTCGGCGCCGCGTACGTCGTAGGTCGCCACGAGCCCGCCGTCCAGGAAGGCGGAGGCCGCCGTGACGGCCTCGGTGACCAGGCCGCCCGGGTTGCCGCGCAGGTCCAGCATCACCCCGGCGCCCGGCGGGGCCTGCCGCACGGCCTCCTTGACGCGCTCCCCGGAACCCCGGGTGAAGGAGGCCACCTTGATCACGGTGGTGCCGTCCGCGAGGCGGCGTACGGTCACCGGGTCGGCGCGCAGCCGCTCGCGCCGGACGGTCTCGCGGAGCGGGACGCCGTCCCGGCTGAGGCCGAGCACCACCGGGGTGCCTGCCTCGCCGCGCAGCCGGGCCACCACGTCGGCGACGGGCAGGCCGCTGACCTCGTGCCCGTCGACGCTCAGCAGCCGGTCGCCGGCGCGCAGGCCGGCCCGGGCGGCGGGGCTGTCGGGCTGGACCCGCTCGACCTCGATGCGGCCGTCGCCGCGGCGCCCGGTCCAGAGCCCGACGCCGGTCCAGTGGCCGTCGAGGTCCTCGGCGAAGGCGGCGTACTCGCCCTGGTCGTAGACGGTGCCCCAGCGGTCGCCGCTGCGGCTGACCACCTCCTGGGCGGCCTTCTTGCCGGACTTCCCCTCGGCGACGGCCTCGGCGGCGGCCCGCTCGACGGCCTCCCGGTCGGCGGTCCCGGGCGCGGGGCCCGGCTCCGGCTCCCCGGCGCTCGTGAGGGCGGCGACGGGCCCGCCCTCGGGCCCGCCCCAGCACCCGGTGGCCGCCGCGGTGCCCACGGATACGGCGAACAGCAGCGTTAAGAAGGCCCCGCGACGCAGGTCACGGGGCCGGAGACAGAGAGCGGGCAGACCCGGCATGCGGCCGAGTCTAGGACAAGCCCCGCTGCCGCAAGCGGCGTTGGCCGCAGACGGCAGGAGGCGATCGTCATACCTTGAGGTACTTGCGGAGCGCCACGAACGCCGCCAGGGAGGGCATCAGGAGGCCGATGACCAGGACCAGCGGGAGTTTGGTGAGGACCGCGTCCCAGCCGATGAAGTTGATCAGCTGGAGTTTGTCGCGGAGGCCGATGCCGTGGTCGATCACGAAGTACTGGCCGGCGCCGAGCATCCCGCAGGCGAAGGCGGCGCCGATGAGGCCGGCGACGGCCGCCTCCATGATGAACGGCACCTGGATGTAGAAGCCGGAGGCGCCGACCAGGCGCATGATGCCGGTCTCCCGCCGACGGCTGAACGCCGAGACGCGCACGGTGTTGACGATCAGCAGCAGCGCCACGATCAGCATGATCATCATGATGCCGAGGGCGGCCCAGTTGAGGGTGCCCAGCAGGGCGAAGAGGTTGTCGAGCTCGGTGGACTGGTCGGCCACCGACTGGACCCCGTCGCGGCCCGCGAAGGCGGAGGTGATGACCTCGTACTTCTCCGGGTTCTTCAGCTTGACCCGGAAGGAGTCCGGCATCTGGTCGGGGGTGACGACCGAGGCCAGGGCGGTGTGCCCGAAGCGTTCCTTGTAGTGCTTGTACGCCTCGTCCGAGGACTCGTACATGACCGTCTGGACGAGGTCCATCTTCTTGAGCTCGCGCTCGATGCCCTGCTTCTGCTCGGGCGTGACGGCCCCCTTGGAGCAGGGCTTGCCGTTGCCGGCTGCGGGTGCGGCGGCGGCGCCCGGCGCTCCGGCCGCCGCCGGGGCGTTGCCGGCGGCCGCGTCGAGGGCGTCGTTCTTGGTGCAGAGGTAGACGGTGACGTTGACCTTGTCGTACCAGTACCCCTTCATGGCGCTGACCTGGTCCCGCATGAGCAGGGAGCCCCCGAAGAGGGCCAGCGACAGGGCCACGGAGATGATGACCGCGAAGGTCATGGTGAGATTGCGGCGGAGGCCGACGCCGATCTCCGACATGACGAACTGGGCGCGCATGGCGTCTCAGAGACCTTTCAGTGCTGGTAGCCGTAGACGCCGCGCGACTGGTCGCGTACGAGTCGGCCCTGTTCGAGTTCGATGACGCGCTTGCGCATCTGGTCCACGATCTGCTGATCGTGCGTGGCCATGATGACGGTGGTGCCGGTCCGGTTGATCCGGTCCAGCAGCTTCATGATCCCGACGGAGGTCTGCGGGTCGAGGTTGCCCGTGGGCTCGTCGGCGATCAGCAGGGCGGGGCGGTTGACGAAGGCGCGGGCGATGGCCACGCGCTGCTGCTCACCGCCGGAGAGCTCGCCCGGCATCCGCCCCTCCTTGCCGCCGAGGCCGACCAGCTCCAGCACCTGCGGGACGGCCTTGCGGATCTCGCCGCGCGGTTTGCCGATGACCTCCTGGGCGAAGGCGACGTTCTCGGCCACCGTCTTGTTGGGCAGGAGCCGGAAGTCCTGGAAGACGGTCCCCAGCTGGCGCCGCATGTGCGGGACCTTCCAGTTGGAGAGCTTGGCGAGGTCCTTGCCCAGGACGTGCACCTGCCCGTGGCTCGCCCGTTCCTCGCGCAGGACCAGCCGCAGGAAGGTGGACTTGCCGGAGCCGGAGGAGCCGACCAGGAAGACGAACTCGCCCTTGGCGATGTCGAGGGAGACATCTCTGAGTGCGGGCCGGGTTTGCTTCGGGTAGGACTTGGAGACGTTGTCGAATCGGATCACGGGTGCACCACGGTCGCCGGGAGTAGGTGTGCGTGACCATACGCGAACGGGCGCGGGGTGGGGACCCGGCATTCGGAGTTGCCCGATTTATCCCCGGCTCCCGGGGGAGCCGGACCGCTCTTGTCCGGACGGGCCGCGCCGAATGCCGAAGGAGCTGGCACAGTGGGAGAGGGGAACGGACTCGGTCCCCTTGCCGTTAAGCGTCATGAGGGGACGAGAGGAGGAGCGCATGACATATGACCGGCTCGTGTGCGCGAACTGCGCCGCGCCCGTCAGCCAGGGCCGCTGCCCGGTGTGCCGGGCGAACCGGGAGCGCCTCCAGCAGGAGGGCCCCTTCGCAGGGCTGAATCCGATGGCGCTCATCGCGCTCATGGTGGTGCTGGTGGCCGCCCTGGCACTGGTGGCCCGGACCGCGTAGGCCGCGCCGCGTCCCGATCAGAGGCCAAGAGAAGGGCCCGGACACCGTGGGTGTCCGGGCCCTTCCTCGCTGTGTGCGACGCCGTGTGCCGCGCCGCGTGGGGCGCTCAGGCGCTCTGCTGCTCCTGCTGCTTGCGCCAGCGGATCCCGGCCTCCAGGAAGCCATCGATCTCACCGTCGAGGACCGCCTGCGGGTTGCCGACCTCGAACTCCGTGCGCAGGTCCTTGACCATCTGGTACGGGTGCAGGACGTAGGAGCGCATCTGGTTGCCCCAGGAGCTGCCGCCGTCCTTGAGGGCGTCCATCCTGGCCTGCTCCTCCTGGCGGCGCCGCTCCAGCAGCTTGGCCTGGAGGACGTTCATGGCGCTGGCCTTGTTCTGGATCTGCGAGCGCTCGTTCTGGCAGGAGACCACGATGCCGGTCGGGATGTGCGTGATGCGCACGGCCGAGTCGGTCGTGTTGACGCCCTGGCCGCCGGGGCCGGAGGCGCGGTACACGTCCACGCGCAGCTCGGACTCGTCGATCTCGACGTGGTCGCTGGTCTCGACGACCGGGAGCACCTCCACGCCCGCGAAGGAGGTCTGGCGGCGGCCCTGGTTGTCGAAGGGCGAGATGCGCACGAGGCGGTGGGTGCCCTGCTCGACGGAGAGGGTGCCGTAGGCGTACGGGGCCTTGACGACGAAGGTGGTCGACTTGATGCCGGCCTCTTCCGCGTACGAGGTCTCGTAGATCTCCGTCGGGTAGCCGTGGCGCTCGGCCCAGCGCAGGTACATGCGCTGGAGGCGCTCGGCGAAGTCGGAGGCGTCGACGCCGCCGGCCTCGGCACGGATGTTGACCAGGGCCTCGCGCTCGGCGTACTCGCCGGAGAGCAGGGTCCGGACCTCCATCTCGTCCAGCGCCTTGCGGACGGAGACCAGCTCGGCCTCGGCCTCGGCGAGGGTGTCCGCGTCGTCCATCTCCTGGGCGAGGTCGAACAGCACCCCGAGGTCGTCGATGCGGCCGCGCAGGGTCTCGGTCTTGCGGACCTCCGCCTGGAGGTGCGAAAGCTTGCTCGTGATCTTCTGGGCGGCGTCCGGGTCGTCCCACAGGGACGGCGCGGCGGCCTGCTCCTCGAGCACGGCGATTTCTGCCCTCAGCTTGTCGAGGTCCAGGACGGCCTCGATCGACCCCATGGTCGAGGAGAGGGACTTCAGCTCTTCGGAAACATCGACGACTGCCACGGGTCCAGCGTAGCCGGTCCTCGGACGGCCATCTCCGGCCAGGCCGGATCAACGGGTTCGGAGGAGGGCGGGTACGGGCGTACGCTCACCGTATGACCGTTCTACTCGTGAAGCGCCGACATGTGGACCACATGCGTGTCACCACCACGAGCTGTCTGCCGCCGGACCTCGCACAAGCCTGATCAACCCCGATCCGACTTCGGTCCTGTAGGCGGTCACGTCCGCCCGGCACCATCCCTGCCGGCGGCCCGTTCCACGCTGCCCGTCGCCCCGCCATCTCTGGGGCACAGGACCCCGTGACATCCGAAACGGAGCCGTCATGCCGTCCGCGCACCCCTCCTCCTCGTCCTCCTCGCCCGCGTCGTCCTCCCCGTCCACGTCGTCCTCCCCGTCCCTCGCGGTGATCGACCTCTCCCGGGCCGACGACCCCGCCGAGCGGGACGACTTCCTCAAGCAGCTGCACGCCGCCGCCCGCGACACCGGCTTCCTGTACCTCACCGGGCACGGGATAACCGAGGCCGAGACCGCCCGCATCCTGGAGCTGACCAGGGCCTTCTTCGCGCTCCCGGAGGCCGACCGGCTGTCCGTGAGCAATCTGAACTCCCCGCACTTCCGCGGCTACACCCGCATCGGGCACGAGCTGACCGGCGGGGCCTCGGACTGGCGGGACCAGCTGGACGTGGGCGCGGAGCGGCCCGCTCCGCAGGTGGGGCCGGGCGACCCGGCGTATCTGTGGCTGGAGGGCCCGAACCAGTGGCCGGCGTCGCTGCCGGAGCTGCGGGAGGCGGTGCTGGGGTGGCAGGAGCGGCTGGCGGCGGTGGCGCACCGGCTGCTGCGGGAGCTGCTGACGGCGATCGGCGCCCCGCCGGACTTCTTCGACGCGGCCTTCGCGGACCGGCCCCACCTGCACACGAAGCTGATCCGCTACCCCGGGTCGGCGCCGTCGGGCGCGGACCAGGGGGTCGGCGCGCACAAGGACTACGGCTTCCTGACGTTGCTGCTCCAGGACGGGGTGGGCGGGCTCCAGGTCGTCCGGGACGGCGGGTTCGTGGACATCCCGCCGATGCCGGGGGCGTTCGTGGTGAACCTGGGTGAGCTGCTGGAGATCGCCACGGAGGGGTACCTGGTGGCCACCGACCACCGGGTGGTCAGCCCGCCGGGGGCGGTGGAGCGGTTCTCGGTGCCGTTCTTCTACAACCCCCGGCTGGACGCGGTGATCGACACCGTGCCCGGGGAGTACCTGCGGTCCGCGCCGGGGGTCGCGCACGACGCGTCGAACCCGCTGCACGCGGAGTACGGCCGCAACGAGCTGAAGGGCTGGGTCCGCGCCCACCCCGCCGTGGCCCGGCGCTGGCACCCGTCGCTGGTCTGACCCCGCCCCGCCCTTCTCCGTTTCCGCCTCGAACGCCGGCGGGGCCGTCTGCGGCCCGCGCGGCGTTCGAGCACACCGGCACCGCCCCCGTCAGGGGTGGACCGGAGACGAGTGCTTCGTGTCGCGCGGCCGCGGGGCCTCGTCCTCCCCCGAGGTGGCCAGCCAGCTGCCGACCCCCACCGCGGCGGCCAGCGCCAGCGCCGAGGCCGAGAGCACCAGCCGCCGCTTGCGCACCGCCTCCGCCCGGTGCCGGGCGGCGCCCGGCCGGTGGCCGCCGGCCGGGCGCGGGACGCGCGCGGTGCCCAGCGCCCCGCCCGCGAGCTCGTCCGGCGTCGGTACCCGCATGGACGTGTGCGTGTCGCGGTTGGAGTCCGTCGCGGACCCCGGGACCAGCGGCACCACCCCCCGCCGCCGCACCGGGTCCACGGCCGCCGACTCGTCCGGGGCGGCCGGGTCCTCCTGGTCCTGCGCCTCCGCGTCGTCCGGCTCGTCCACGTCCAGCGGCGGCATCCCGGCCAGCAGCGGCAGCAGCTCCCGCAGTCGTACCGACAGCTCCGAGGCCCGCAGCCGCGACGCCGGCGCCTTCGCCAGGCACTGGACGATCAGCTGCCACAGCTCTTCGGGGATCCCCGGCAGCGGGACCACGGTCTCGGTCACGTGCCGGCGCAGCACCGCCCCGGGGTGTCCCCCGCCGAAGGGGGTGAACCCGGCCAGCAGCTCGTAGAGCACCGTGGCCAGGGCGTATATGTCGACGGCCGCCCTCGGGGGCAGGCCCTCCACTATCTCGGGGGCCAGGTAGTCGGGCGTCCCGATGATCCGCGTCGCGGGCGCCGCCGTCCGCGCCCCGGGCGGCGCGGGGGCGCGGCGGGGGTGGTCGATGAGCTTGGCCACGCCGAAGTCGGTCAGCAGCGCGGGGTGCGCGCCGCCGGGGCCGAGGGGGCCCTGCATGTCGAGCAGGACGTTCTCGGGCTTCACGTCCCGGTGCACGACGCCCGCCGCGTGCGCGGCGGCGAGCGCGTCCGCGACGTCCGCGACGATGGCCACGGCCGCCTCGGGGGCGAGCCGTCGTTCGCGGTCGAGGCGGGTGCGCAGGTCCGTGCCCCGGACGAGGTCCATGACGAGGGCGAGGTCGTTGCCGTCCACGACCAGGTCGCGGACGGTGACGATGTGCGGGTGTTCCAGGCCGAGCAGCGCGCTGCGCTCCTGGACGAAGCGTCCGACCAGCTCCTGGTCGGAGGCGAGGTCCTCGCGCAGCAGCTTGACGGCGACGGGCCCGTCCGGCCCCTCGCCCAGCCACACCGTGCCCGCGCTGCCGCGCCCCAGGATCTGGTGCGCTGTGTACCGGCTGCCGATCTTCCGTGCCACGACTGCTCCCTCAGCGGCTGGCGTAACGTGCCAAAGCTACGCGGCCGAACGGGGGCCCGGCGCTCCGGATCGCGGTGACCTTCACTTCTGCGGGCGAAATCACGCCCTGGATGTCGACAAATCAACGAAGTCGGCGCTACGGAGGGCCGAAAAGGCTCTCCGTAGCGCCGACTTCGGGTGCCGGCAGGGCTGCCGGGGGGGCTGCCGGGGGGCTGCCGGGGCGTCAGGAACCGGCGCCGCCGCTCTTCGTCTTGTCGCCGATCGAGCCGACGAAGTCGGCGATGTCGCTGCCCCAGCTCCACACCTGGTCCCACCAGCCCTTGCCGGTGCCGATCCACTCCTGGAGCGGGGTCAGTTCCCAGATCAGCCAGCCGCCCACGAAGAGCAGCAGGATCAGCACGAGGCAGCCCTTGAGGCAGCCGAGGCCGGGGATGCGGACCGGGTTGGCGCTGCGGCGGCGCGGCTCGCGCGGCGGACGGGGCTCGCGCGGGGGCTGCTGCCGGGGCGGTCGCTGCTGCGGCTGCGGCTGCACGGGCGGCTGCGGCTGCGGCCGGTAGGGCTGCTGCTGCGGGGGCGGCGGGGGCTGGTACGCCTGCGGCTGCTGGTACGGCTGGGGCTGCGGGGCGTACTGGGGCGGCTGCTGGTACTGCTGCGGCGGCGGGGCCGGGCGGTACTGCGGCTGCTGGTGCTGCTGCTGCGGCTGGTGCTGCGGGGGCGGCGGGGCCTGGCGCTGGGGGCGCCGGCGCAGGGGGTCCTCGCTCGGGTCGAGGTAGTGCATCTGCGTCTGCTCGTTGCGGTCCCGCGCGGCCGCCATCTGCGACTGCCACGGGTGCGGGGCGTCGGGCCGCTGCACCGGGGGCATGACGGAGGTCGGGTCGGGGGCGCCGCCCTGCCCGCCGGCGACGGGCGGCAGCACGGTGGTGGCGTCGGCCCCGTCGACCGGGGGCAGCACGCTGGTCATCGCGTTCGGGTCGTAGTCCCCGGCCGCGCCCAGGGGCGTCTCCCGGGTCGGCTCGGTGCTCCCGGGGAACTGCGGGGCGGCGGCCGGGACCGGCGCCGGGGAGGGGTCGGGGGCGAGCAGCGCGCCGACGCCGAGCGCGGCCTCGACCTCGTCGGGCGAGGAGTGCACGCGGATGCCGGCGGCGACCACGCGCAGGCCGCGCGCCAGGCTCTCGGCGCTCGGGCGCTCGTCGGGCTCCTTGCGCAGGCAGCGCTCGATGACGATCCACAGCGCCTCGGGCACGGACGAGGGCCGCTGCGGGTCCTCGCTGAGGTGGCGGTGGAGCACTTCGAGCGCGGTGCCGCCGGCGAAGGGCGGGCGGCCGGTGAGCAGCTCGTACAGCAGGATGCCGGCGCCGTAGATGTCGACGGCGGAGGTCTGCGGGCGGCCCTCGGCGGACTCGGGGGCGACGTAGGCGGGGGTGCCGACGAACTCGTGGGTGCGGGTGAGGCCCGGGGAGTCGGCGAGGCGGGCGATGCCGAAGTCGGTGAGCATCGGCTTCATCTGCCCGTGGCTCTCGTCGAGCAGGACGTTGGCCGGCTTCAGGTCGCGGTGGACGACGCCGTCGGCGTGGCTGGCGGCGAGGGCGTCGGCGATCTGGGCGGTCAGCAGGGCCGCGGCGACGGGACTGAAGGGCCCGTTCTGCCGGATGTACTTGTGCAGGTCCGGGCCGTCGATCAGATCCATGACGAGGGCGAGGAGGTCGCCCTCGACCACGAGGTCGCGGGTGCGGACGATGTTGGGGTGCGTCAGGCGCAGCAGGACGGAGCGCTCGCGCAGGAAGCGCATGACGATGTCCGCGTCCTGGGCCAGCTCCTCCTTGAGGACCTTGATGGCCACGGTCTCGCCGGGCTGGCCGGCGACGGCGGCCTCCGCGCCGGCGGTCTCCCTCTGGCGGGCACGCCAGACGGTGCCCGTGGCGCCGCGTCCGAGCGGCTCCTCGAGCAGGTACTTGCTGCCGACTGGCCGCACGTCTCGCGCTCCCTGCTGTCGTCCTGCTGTCGATTTCCGGCTGATTCCGCCGAGTGGGTTTCCGGAGGGGATCCGGAGGGTTTTCCGGCCCAACTCTAGGGGGTGTCTCCGTGGAGGACGCGGGCCGAGGGAGGTTGGTTGCCGCATATTTGTACGAAGAGTGAGTTTTGAGGCGTATGCCGGAGGCCCTTTTCCCCGAAATTGCCGCGACATTCGCCCGACCGGGTGGCCGGATCCGTACGGTGAACGGAGGGCGCCTCCGGCAATCAAGATCGTTTACCACCGGGTGCCGGGCGTGTCGCGGGCGACAGGTGCGAGGATGCACCCGTACGGAACGGCCGGGACGGGAGCCCTGCCTTCCGGCTGACCTGAACGGACGAACCGTCCGTGCCGGGCGGGGGGTTGACCGGGCAGACATGTCCCGCCGCTCCCCCGCCGGGCGCCCCGCACCGCGCACTGCGCTCCGCGCAGAAGGGACCGCTGACGGCGATGCAGATCCGGCTGACCGTCCTCGGGTCGCGCGGCGGCCACCAGGCCGCCGCCGCGCCCGCCGGCTGTGACGTGCTCGTCACCGCGCCCGTCGGGACCGCGCTGGCCGCCGTGGCCTCCGGGCTCGCGGCGACCGTCGGCGGACCCGACACCGGTGGCACGGTGGTGCTGTACGCCGGGTCGCGGCGGCTCGACCTCCAGCGCACGGTGCTGGGCGAGCCCCCGCTGGTCGACGGCGCGGTGCTGACCCTGCACGTCCCGGCCCCGGACGCGGACGCGCCCGGCGACGACGGGCTCGGCGCCCCGCAGCTGCACGTGGTGTCGGGGCCCGACGCGGGCGGGGTGCACCTGCTGCACCCGGGGTCGGTGCGGATCGGGCGCTCGGCGGACGCGGACGTCCCGCTGGACGACCCGGACGTGTCGCGGCTGCACTGCACGGTGACCGTGATGCCGGACGGGCGGGTGGCGGTGGCCGACCTCGGCTCGACGAACGGCACGACGCTGGACGGCGTGGACGTCGGCGTCCGGGCCGTCCCGCTGGCGCCGGGGGCGCTACTGCGGATCGGCGAATCGACGCTCCGCCTGGCCCGGGGGCTCGGCGGGCGCCTGCCCACCACCCCGGACCTGGAGGGCCACCTCGCCCTCCCGGCGACCGGGGCGGGCGCCGCCGGCGGCGGTACGGGTCCGGGCGGGGCGGCCTCCCCCGGGGATACCGGCCGGCCGGCCGGTGGCTCCGGCGGGGCGCGGTCCTTCTCCCACCCCGCCCCTTCCCCCGGTCCCGACCTGCGGCTCCCCCTCGCGGGGGGCTCCGCCCCCGACCCCGTCACGGGGCTCCGCCCCGGTACCCAGGACCCCTACGGCGCCCCCGGCGAGGCACCGCACCCCGGCGCCCCGGGCACGCCCGCACACGGCACGCCCGCACCCGGCACGGCGGCACACCCCGCCCCCGGGGCGCCGGGCCACCCGGTGACGCCCGGCGGGACCCCCGGCGCCTCCGGCGCCACACCCGCACCCGCACCCGGCACGGGAGCACACCCCGCGCCCGCGCCCGACGAGGTCCCCCGCCGTCGCCTCGGCGGGATCGGGGCCTGGGCGCGGAAGTGGGTGCGCGGGGAGGAGGACGAGGTGGCCGCGGGCGAGGTCGTCGAGGTGGCGGAGCCGCCCGTCGTCGCGCCCGATGCCGACGATCCCGCCGTACTGCTGCTCGCCGCGCTCGGGCCCACCGGGCGGCTGTGGTCCCGGGACGCCGGGCACCCCGGGTACCTGGAGGTGGGGCTCGGCGCCGGGAGCCGGGTGGGGCTGCGCGCGAGCGGGTCGCTCGGGGTCGCCGGGCCCCGGGCCCGGCTGATGGGCGTCGCCCGGTCCGTCGTCGCACAGCTCGCCGGCCTGCACTCCCCCGCCCGCCTGGAGATCGTGCTGCTGGCCGCCGACCGCGTCCGGCCCCTCCAGGAGCGCCGCCGCGACTGGGCCTGGCTCGGCTGGCTGCCCCACGTACGCCCCGCGCACGGCCAGGACTGCCGGCTGCTCCTCGCGTACGACCGCGACCAGGCGGCCGCCCGCGTCGCCGAGCTCACCCGCCGGCTGGACGACGGCCCGCTCGGCAGCGGCTGGGCGAGCGCCGGCCCCGAGGCCGTGCGCCGTGCCGCGGACGCCTACGACGGCCCCCGCACCCTCGTGGTCCTCGACGGCGACCCCGACACGGCCGCCCTGCGCGACCTGACCGGCCGGCTGGCCTCCAGCGGCCCCGCCGCCGGCATCCACGTCCTGGCGCTCGCCGAGGCCCCGGCGGCCACCCCCGCCTCCCCGGTGGCCCAGACGTACGAGAGCGCCTGCGCGAGCACCCCCGCCTTCCGGGACTGCGGCGCCGTCGCCCTGCTCAGCGGGGACGTCGCCACCGCCGTACGGACCTTCGCCGTCAGCGGCGGCAGGCCCGTCCCGCCCGGCGCCACCGCCGTCGCGGACGGGGTCTCCGCCGCCTGGGCGGAGCGGTTCGCCCGCGCCCTGGCCCCGCTGCGCGCGGACGCGCCCCCGGCGGACCGGCACGGCGCCCACCGCCCCGCCGCCAGCCTGCCCGCCGCCGCCCGGCTCCTCGACGAGCTGGGGCTGGCCCGCGCCACCCCGGCCTCCCTGATGGCCCGCTGGGCCACCGCCGCCGACCAGGGCCGGGCCGTCGGCGGCCTGGCCGACGTCGTCCTCGGGGCGGGCCGGCGCGGGCCGGTCGGCGCGGAGCTGGTCCACGAGGGCCCGCACCTGCTCGTCGAGGGCCCCGCGGGCAGTGGCCGCACCGAGCTGCTGCGCTCCCTCGCGGCCTCCCTGGCGGCCGGGTCCCGCCCCGACCACCTGGGCCTGCTGCTCCTCGACGGGGCCGGCGGGGAGCGCGGCGAGGGCCTGCTGCCCTGTACGGAGCTCCCGCACGTGTCGGCCCACCTCGTGGCCTCGGACCCGCTGCGGATGCGGGAGTTCGCGCAGGCCCTGGCCACCGAACTCAAGCGCCGGCACGAGCTGCTGGACGGCGTCCCGTTCGCCGACTGGCACGGCCGGCGCGGCCTGTCGGACCGGATGGTCTCGCCCCGCGACCCCGGCCCGGGCGAGCACCGCGGCGACCTCGACCCCCAGCGCACCGGCACCCTGCGGCTGCGGGCCTCCGCGCCGCGCACCGACCCGGCCGCCGGGCCGAGCCCGCTGCCCCGGCTGGTGCTGCTGGTGGACGACTTCGACGCGCTCGTCGCGCCGGCGCTGGGCAGCCCGGGCCGGCCCGCCGCGGGTTCCCTCGTCCGGATCCTGGAGGGCGTGGCCCGTGAGGGCGCCCGGCTCGGGGTGCACCTCGTCACCGCCACCGCCCGCCCGGAGCGCACCGCGGAGACCGAGCCGGCCCGGCGGGCGGCGCTGCGGGTGGAGCTGGACGCCCCGGACCGGCCGGGCCCCGGCCGCGGCCGGCTGCTGTACGCCGACGGGCGGGCCGTCCCGTTCCAGGCGGGCCGGGTCACCGGTCGTATCCCGCGCACCGCGACCCTGAGGCCCACCGTGGTCCCGGTGGAGTGGGAGCGGATGGGCGATCCGCCGGCCCGCCGCCCGGTGCGCGAGCTCGGCAACGGCCCGACCGACCTCGCCCTCCTGGCCAGCGCCCTCGACCGGGCCTCACACCTGGTCTCGGCCACACCGGTGCTCTTCCCCGCGGCACCCTGACGCCGCGCCGCTCCCCCGCGACGCGGTATTGCGGGGGTGCGCGGCGCGGCGTAGACCTGGTGGCACGGAGCACACCACGGTCACTCGGCATCGGGGGCGCCAGCATGCGCGGACGGTACGGACGGCAGGGATCGAGCCAGACGAGAGCGCGGACGGGAGCGCGGACGAGAGCGCGGACGAGGACCCGGGCCTGGGCGGCCCTCATCGCGGCGGGCGCGCTCGCGCTGACCGCCTGCGGCGGTGACGGCGACGCCACCCGGGGCGGCCCGTCCACGGGTCCGGAGCAGAAGGGCCCCACGGTCCAGTTACCGAAGCTCCCCGGCGAGAAGCTGGAGGTCTCGGCGGTCTGGACGGGCCCCGAGCAGGCCAACTTCGCCAAGGTGCTGAAGGAGTTCGAGAAGCGGACGGGCGCGACGGTGGCCTTCGTCCCGGCCCAGGACCCCATCGTCACCTTCCTCGGAACGAAGATCGCGGGCGGTCAGCCGCCGGACGTGGCGCTGCTCCCGCAGGTCGGGGCGCTGGTGGCGGCGGTACGGAACAAGTGGGCGCAGCCGGCGGGCCCGGAGGCCACGGCGCAGCTGGAGGCGAACTACTCGCCGGGCTGGCGGCAGCTGGGGGCGGTCGAGGGGACCCAGTACGGCGTCTACTACAAGGCGGCCAACAAGTCGCTGGTCTGGTACAACGCGAAGGCCTTCGAGGCGGCGGGGGTCAAGCCGCCGAAGACCTGGAAGGAGCTCATCGCCGCGGCGGACACCCTCTCGGCCTCCGGTACCCCGGCGGTGTCGGTGGCGGGCGCGGACGGCTGGACGCTGACGGACTGGTTCGAGAACGTCTACCTCTCGCAGGCGGGTCCGGAGAAGTACGACCGGCTGGCGAAGCACGAGATCAAGTGGACGGACGACAGCGTGAAGGAGGCGCTGACCACCCTGGGCGAGCTGTTCGGCCGCAAGGACTTCCTGGCGGGCGGCACCAGTGGGGCGCTGGCCACGGAGTTCCCGAAGTCGGTGACGCAGACGTTCACCGGGGGCGAGCGGCCGGCGGCGGCGATGGTCTTCGAGGGCGACTTCGTGGGGGTGAACATCGCACAGACGGAGGCGAAGGTCGGCGAGGACGCCCTGGTCTTCCCCTTCCCGGCGGTCGGCGCGAAGGCGCCGGTGGTGTCGGGCGGTGACGTGGCGGTGGCGCTGAAGCCGTCGAAGGGGGCGCAGGCCCTGCTGACGTTCCTGGCGTCGGCGGACGCGGCGCGGATCCAGGCCGGGCAGGGCGGTTTCGTCTCCCCGAACAAGGCGGTGGACCTCGCCGCGTATCCGAACGACATCCAGCGGGGCATCGCGAAGGCGCTGATCGCGGCGGGGGACGACTTCCGCTTCGACATGTCGGACCAGGCGCCGGCGGCGTTCGGGGCGACTCCGGGGACGGGTGAGTGGAAGGCGCTCCAGGACTTCCTGGCGAACCCGTCGGACGTGGCGGGGACGCAGGCGAGGCTGGAGGCGGACGCGGCCAAGGCGTTCGGGAACTAGCGGTGACCTCGACGAGAGGGGCGGGCCGGGGCACCCCGGCCCGCCGGGCGGCCGCGCGGCGGCGGCTGGTCGCGGCGGCGTTCCTGCTGCCGGCGCTGGTCCTGCTGGGGGCGCTGGTGGTGCAGCCCATCGGGTTCTCCCTCTACCGCAGCCTCTTCGACCGTTCCGGGGACGCGTTCGTCGGCGCCGCCAACTACGAGGCGATCGTGCGCGATCCGGCGATCCGCACGGCCCTGCGCAACACGGCGGTGTGGGTGGCGGTGGCCCCGGCCGTGGCGACCGCCCTGGGCCTGGTCTTCGCGGTGCTGACGGAACGGGTGCGCTGGGGGACGGCGTTCAAGCTGCTGGTCTTCATGCCGATGGCGATCTCGATGCTGGCGGCGGGGATCATCTTCCGGCTGGTGTACGACCACGATCCGCAGCGGGGCGTGGCCAACGCGGTGGCGGTGGGGGTGCACGACACCTTCGCCGCGTCCTCGGCGTTCCCGAAGGCCCGCCCGGGCCGGGACTCCCCGCTGGAGCCGGCCGGGGGCGGTGCCTTCGTGACGCGCGAGCCCGTACGGGCCGGGGTGCCGGTGCTGCTGCCGCTGGTCGGGGTGGCGCCGGAGGCCCTGCCGGAGGGGGCGCGTACGGCGGTGGGCGCGCGGGCGGTGCCGGGGAAGGTGACGGGCACGGTCTGGCAGGACTTCACGCGGGGCGGGGCCGGCGCGGTGAACGTGGTCGACCCGACGGAGACGGGCCTGTCGGGGATGCGGATCGAGGCGGTGCGGGGCGGCCGGACGGTGGCGACGGCCACGGCCGGGGCGGACGGCACGTTCACCCTGCCGGCGTCGGCGGACGGCGCGCTGCTGCGGCTGCCGGCGTCGAACTTCCGGGAGGCGTACGCGGGGGTGGAGTGGCTGGGGCCGGTGCTGGTGACCCCGGCGGTGATCGGGGCCTACGTGTGGATGTGGGCCGGGTTCGCGATGGTGCTGATCGGGGCGGGGCTGGCGGCCGTGCCGAGGGAGTTGCTGGAGGCGGCCCGGGTGGACGGGGCGGGCGAGTGGCAGGTGTTCCGGCGGATCACGGTGCCGCTGCTGGCTCCGGTGCTGGTGGTGGTGCTGGTGACCCTCGTCATCAACGTGATGAAGGTCTTCGACCTGGTCTTCGTGATCGCGCCGGGGGCGGTGCAGGACGACGCGAACGTGCTCGCGCTCCAGCTGTACCGGACGTCCTTCGGTACGGACGCCGACCAGGGGCTGGGCAGTGCCATCGCGGTCCTGCTGCTGGTGCTGGTGGTGCCGGTGATGCTGCTGAATATCCGCCGGATGCGGAAGGAGGCCAGGCGATGAGCGTCGTGCGGCGTATCGCGGGCGGCGTGCTGCTGCGCGTCTTCCTGGTGCTGGCCGCGGTGTTCTGGCTGGTGCCCACCCTCGGCCTGCTGGTCTCCTCCTTCCTGTCCCCGGGCGAGCTGAACCGGGGCGGCTGGTGGCGGGCGCTCACCGCGCCCTCGCGCCTGACGGCGTCCAACTACGCGCATCTGCTGGCGAACGACACGATCACCGGCTCCCTGCTGAGCACGGTCGCGATCGCCGTCCCGGCGACCCTGCTGGTCCTGACGCTGGGCGCGCTCGCCGGATACGCCTTCGCCTGGCTGGAGTTCCCGGGCCGGGACTGGCTGTTCCTGGTCGTGGTGGGGCTGCTGGTGGTGCCGGTACAGGTGGCGCTGATCCCGGTCTCCGAACTGTTCGGTGCCGTCGGCCTGTTCGAGACGACGGCCGGGGTGGTGCTGTTCCACACCGCGTTCGGGCTGCCCTTCGCGGTGTTCCTGCTGCGGAACTTCTTCGCGGAGATCCCGCGCGAGCTGCTGGAGGCGGCGCGGCTGGACGGGGCCGGCGAACTGCGCCTGTTCGCACGGGTGGTGCTGCCGCTGGGCGGTCCGGCGATCGCCTCGCTCGGCATCTTCCAGTTCCTGTGGGTGTGGAACGACATGCTGGTCGCGCTGGTCTTCGCCGACTCGGCGCACCCGCCGGTGACGGTGGCGCTCCAGCAGCAGGTGCGGCAGTTCGGGAACAACATCGACGTGCTGGCGCCCGGCGCGTTCCTGTCGATGGTCGTGCCGTTGCTCGTCTTCTTCGCCTTCCAGCGGCAGTTCGTCACGGGGGTGATGGCCGGAGCGGTCAAATAGCCCGGAAACCCCTCGTGATCATGGCATTGACGTGGTGTGTTGACGCTGGGTAACCCGAATGCCGCAGGGTGCGTAACCCGATCGCCGCGCGCGCGTTGCCGGGAAATATGCCCGCGCCGACCCCTGGATGTGCCGTGCCCCGGTTCAGCGTCATCGTGCCCGCGTACAAGGTTCAGGCGTACCTCCAGGAGAGCCTGGACTCGGTCCTGTCGCAGTCGTACCCGGATCTTGAGCTGATCGCGGTCGACGACGCCTCCCCGGACGCCTGCGGTTCGATCATCGACGAGTACGCGGCCCGGGACCCCCGGGTCACCGCCGTGCACCTGGCGCACAACCTCGGCCTGGGCCCGGCCCGCAACGCGGGCCTGGCCCGGGCCACCGGCGACTACCTGGTCTTCCTGGACGGGGACGACACCCTCGCCCCGGGCGCCCTCCAGGCGATCACCGACCGGCTCAAGGCCACCGGCTCCCCCGACGTCCTCGTCTACGACTACGCCCGCTCCTTCTGGACCGGCGAGCTGGTTCGCAACCGCCTCGCGCACCGGCTCTCCGAGGAGGGCCCGGCCAGCTTCCGGCTCGCCGACCGCCCGGCCCTGCTCGGCATGCTGATGGTGGTGTGGAACAAGGCGTACCGCCGCGAGTACGTGGAGCGCGAGGGCCTCGAATTCCCGCCCGGCCTCTACGAGGACACCCCCTGGACCTATCCGGCGCTGCTGGCCGCCGAGTCCGTGGCCGTCCTGGACCGGGTCTGCGTGCACTACCGCCAGCGCCGGACCGGCTCGATCCTCACCACCACCAGCCGCCGCCACCTCGACGTCTTCGACCAGTACGACCGGGTCTTCGGCTACCTCGCGGGCCGCCCCGAACTGGAGCGCTGGCGCCCGGCCGTGCACCGGCGGATGGCCGAGCACTTCTGCGCCCTGTACGCCGACCCCCGCCGCCTCCCGCGCTCCGGCCGCGCCGAGTTCTTCGCCCGCGCCTCCGGCCTGCTGCGCCGCTACCGCACCCCGGGCGGCGCCGGGGCGCTGCCGCTGTCGCTGAGCCGCACCGACCGGCTGCGGCACACCCTGATGCGGCTGGGGGCCCGGCGCACCTACCGGCTGGCCTCGGCGGCCCGGGCGGCGGCGCTGGCCACCGCGCGGGCGGGTTCGGCCCTGTGGCGGGGGCTGCGCGAGAGCGCCCTGCGCCTGCACTACCGGATCCAGCGGCTGCTGCCGCTGCGGCCCGAGCTCGCGGTGTTCTCCGCGTACTGGCACGGCGGGTACGCCTGCAACCCGGCCGCCGTCGAGGCCAAGCTGCGCGAACTGGCCCCGCGCATGCGCACGGCGTGGATCTGCGATCCCCGGCACGCGGCGACCCTGCCGCCCGAGACGACCCCGCTGAAGCCGGGCTCGGCCGCGTACTGGACGGCCCTGGCCCGGGCGACGTACCTGACGACGAACGTCAACTTCGACCGGGCCCTGGTCAAGCGGCCGGGCCAGGTCCTGCTCCAGACCCAGCACGGCACCCCCCTCAAGCGGGTCGGCCTCGATCTCCAGGACCGTCCGGCGGCCACCCCCACCACGGACTTCGAGGGCCTGCTGCGCGGCGCCGACCAGTGGGACTTCCTGCTGTCCTCGAACCGGCACTCCACCCTGGTGTGGGAGAGGGCCGTCCCCGCCTCCTACACCACCCTCGAATACGGCTACCCGCGCAACGACCCCTTCCACCGGGCCACCCAGGCCGAGGTGGTGGCCCTGCGCGAGCGCCTCGGCATCGCCCCGGGCACCACCGTGATCCTGTACGCCCCCACCCACCGCGACTACCGGCGCAGCCGGCCCGAGCACCTGGACTTCGAGCGGGTCCTGCGGGACCTGGGCCCGCGCTTCACGATCCTGGCCCGCACCCACCTGACATACGCGGGCACCGAACCGTCCCGGGAGGCGCACCCGAGGCTGCTGGACGTCTCCGGCCACCCCTCGGTGGAGGAGCTCTGCCTGGCCTCGGACGCGCTGGTCACCGACTACTCCTCCCTGATGTTCGACTACGCGTCCCTGGACCGGCCGATCGTGATCCACGCGGACGACTGGGAGGCGTACGAGGCCGCCCGGGGCACCTACTTCGACCTGCGGACCTGCCCGCCCGGGGCGATCGCCCGGACCGAGGACGAACTGGTGGACATCTTCAGCACCGGGCACTGGCAGGGCTCCCGCTCGGCGCAGCTGCGCGCCGCGTTCCGCGCGCGCTTCTGCACGTACGACGACGGGTTCGCGGCCGAACGCGTGGTGCGCCGCGTGTTCCTGGGGCAGCAGACGCCGCTGCCGGCGGTGATCCCGCCGGAGGACCGCCACCCCGCGCCGCCGGCCCCGTCCCCGGCGGCGGCCCCGGCCCGCACGCCGCTGACGGCGGGCCTGTGGCCGTAGAGCGGGGCGTCAGCGCAGGGTGAGCGGGGTCTCGGACAGGACGTGGGTCAGCTTCTCGGGGTTGCGGACGTAGTAGAGGCCGGTGACGAGGCCATCCTCGATCCGCATCGCCATGATCCCGTCGAGCTCGCCGTCCAGGTACGCGATGAGTGCCGGGCTGCCGTTGACCACGGTCGGGGCGAGGGAGAGCGGGAGCTTGTTCTTGCCGATCCCCCCGAACAGGAAGCGGGTGACCTTCTCGGCGCCGCCGACCGGGCGCAGCGCGGCCTGCTTGAGGCCGCCGCCGTCGCCGATCAGGACCACGTCGGGGGCGAGGACGTCGAGGAGGGCCTGCGGGTCGCCGGTCTCGACGGCGCGCAGGAAGGACTCGACGGCCGCCGAGGCCGCGCTGCGGGGAACGGCCTGGCGCGGGCGGCGGGCGTCGACGTGCTTGCGGGCGCGGTGGGCGATCTGGCGTACGGCGGCGGGGGTCTTGTCGACGGCGGCGGCGATCTCCTCGTAGCCGAAGTCGAAGGCCTCGCGCAGGACGAAGACGGCGCGCTCGGTGGGTGAGAGGGTTTCGAGGACGAGCATCATCGCCATCGAGACGCTCTCGGCGAGTTCGGCGTCCTCGGCCACGTCGGGGCTGGTGAGCAGCGGCTCGGGCAGCCACTGGCCGACGTAGGACTCCTTGCGGCGCTGGAGGCTGCGCAGCCGGTTGAGGGCCTGGCGGGTGGTGATCCGGACCAGGTAGGCGCGCTGTTCGCGGACCTGGGTGAGGTCGACGGCGACCCAGCGCAGCCAGGTCTCCTGGAGGACGTCCTCGGCGTCGGCGGCGGAGCCGAGCATCTCGTAGGCGACGGTGAAGAGCAGGTTGCGGTGGGCGACGAAGGCCTCGGTCGCGGGGTCGGTGGTCTCGGTGCTCATGTCTGGGTCTCCTTCACAGCCGGCCGGCCGGTGTCCTCGGTCGTGTGCCCACCGGAAGATCATCTTGTACGGGGGGTCGTGCCGCCAGTGCCGTGTCCGGCCGGACCGGCCGTGAAGCACCGTGTTCAGGCGGCCTGTTCAACGGTCGCCGGCGCTTCGGCGCGCCCGGCGGCCAGGAGCTTTTGGCGGGTGGCCCCCGAGATCCGGTGCATCTTGTACCCGCCGGGTTCGTGCGCC
Organism: Streptomyces sp. NPDC000075; assembly: GCF_040301925.1. Classification (NCBI taxonomy): domain Bacteria; kingdom Bacillati; phylum Actinomycetota; class Actinomycetes; order Kitasatosporales; family Streptomycetaceae; genus Streptomyces; species Streptomyces sp. NPDC000075. Next base: position 31,816 of record NZ_JBEPFL010000044.1, on the reverse strand, counting down.
TCTTCCGACAGGTGCTTGAGGATGCCCTTGCAGACGAACTCCTTCAGCTTGGCGCCGAGGCGTCCGTCGACGTGGAACCACACGGCGTCATCGGCCTTGCTCGCGAACTGGAAGATGCCCTCGCGCCGGCCCAGGCTGATGCACTGCCCCGCGAAGGCCTGGCTGAGGTTCCCGGGCCGCTCGCCCGCGATCCGGCTCAGGACGGTGTCCGCGGCCCGCGCGCCCAGGGGGATCGCGGCCTGGCAGCTCATCCGCGCCGGCAGGTTCGAGGGAGCCGCCGAGTCCCCGGCCGCCACGATGCGTTCGTCGTCCACGCTGGTCAGGGTCTCGTCCGTGAGCAGGCGGCCCAGGGCGTCGGTGCGCAGCCCGCTGCGCACGGCCAGGTCCGGCACGCCGAAGCCCACGCTCCAGACGGTGACCGTGCTGGGCAGCTCGCGGCCGTCGGCCAGGCGCACGGCGCCGGCGGTCACCTCCGCCACCCGGGTGCCGGGGCCTTCCAGCACGCTCACCCCGAGCGCCGCCAGCCGCCGGGTCACCGCGCGCCGGCCGTGGGGGTGGAGGTAGGGGCCGAGGGCCCCGCCGCACACCAGGGTGACGGCCCGGCCCTCCTCGGCCAGCTCGGCGGCCGTCTCGATGCCGGTCGGGCCGCCGCCGACCACGACCACCGGGGCCTGCGCGGGCGCGGCCTCCAGGACCGGGCGCAGCCGCCGCGCCTCCTCGAAGGTGGCCAGCGGGTAGGCGTACTCGGCGGCCCCGGGCACGCTCGGGTCGGCGCTGCCGCTGCCGACGGCGTAGACCAGGTAGTCGTAGCCGGCGGTGGCGCCCGAGGCCAGCTCCACGGCCCGCCCGGCCGCGTCGATGCGGGTCACGCTGTCGACGACCAGCCGGACGCCCTGGGCCAGCACCTCGCGGTACTCCACCACCGCCGGGTCGGTGCCGCCCGCCAGCTGGTGGAGGCGGACGCGGTGGACGAAGTCCGGGCGGGGGTTGACCAGGGTGACGGTCACGTCGCCGCGCAGGGTCAGGCGGTTGGCCGCCATGACGCCCGCGTAGCCGCCGCCGATGACGAGGACTTCGGTGCTCTTGCCGCTCATGGTCTCTCCTCCGGTTCCAGGGGGTTCGACCACAGGACACCGGGGGCCCGCGCACTGTGACGCGATGTGGCCCGGATCACATCCGGGGGGTCAGCCGGCTTTCAGTCCGGCCACCACCGAGCGGGCGAGTTCGTCGAGGTAGGACCCCGGTACGGAGTCCCCCACGACGACCTGCCGCCAGTACAGGGGGCCGACCGCCAGGTCCAGGGCCCGCTCGGGGGAGGCCTGCTTCTCCAGCTCGCCGCGCGCGACGGCCTCCGCGACGATCCCCTCGGCGAGGCGGCGCTGGCCGCCGAGCAGGGCCCCGCGCACCGCGTCGGCCAACTCGGGGTTCCGCGCGGACTCCACCAGCAGGTCGGGGATGACAGCCGAGGCCACCGGGTGGCGCAGGACGTGCGTCATGACCTCCAGCAGGGCCCGTACGTCCCCGTAGAGGGAGCCGGTGGCGGGGACGGGCAGGCCGTCGGCGGCGAAGACGCCGATCAGGTCGAGGACCAGGTGGAGCTTGGACTTCCAGCGCCGGTAGACGGCCGTCTTGCCGACGCCGGCCCGCCGGGCGATGCCCTCGATGGACATCCGGGCGAAGCCCGCCTCCGCCAGCTCCGCGAGCACCGCCGCGCGGATCGCCTCCGTGACGTCCTCGCGCAGGACGGCCGCGCCGGCGGGGGCGCGGCGGGCCGGGGCGGGGGCGGGGGTGGAGGCCGGGGCGGCGGCAGGCTCGTTGGTCATGGACAGAGCATAGCCGCGCACGACGCCACAAACCCGTCACGACGATACGGTTGCGTTCCGACCCTGAGCGCCCTAACCTCGCCGTAGCGACGATACGGACCCGTCCCGTCGTACGCTGCCTCCCCGGACTCCGTCCGAGGACCCCCACAGGCGCCCCCGGCGACGCCCCGACCCGGCGAAAGCGAAGCCCGTGACCCGAGCGACCACCGCGCCCCCCGCCACCCCGGCCCCCGTCACCCCGGCGGAACTGGCGGCGGCCCACGGCCTGACCCTCAGCGGCGCCCGCCCCTCCCTGCCCAGCTACGTCGCGCAGCTGTGGGCCCGGCGCCACTTCGTGATCGCGTACGCCACCGCCCGCATGCAGGCCACGTACAGCACGGCCAAGCTCGGCCAGGTCTGGCACCTGATGACCCCGCTGCTGAACGCCGCCGTCTACTACTTCATCTTCGGCATCGTCATGCACGCCAGCCACGGCGTACCCGACTACCTGCCGTTCCTGATCACGGGCGTCTTCGTCTGGGACTTCATCGGCAGCTCCATCAACACCGGCACCCGCGCCGTCCACAGCAACCTCGGCCTGGTCCGCGCCCTGCACTTCCCCCGCGCGAGCCTCCCCCTGTCCTCGGTGGTCCAGCTCTTCCAGCAGCTGCTCGTCACCATGGGCGCCCTGGTCATCCTGCTGCTGGCCTTCGGCCAGATGCCCTCCCCGACCTGGCTGCTCGCCGCCCCGGCCCTCTTCCTGATGGCCGTCTTCTGCGCCGGCTGCGCCATGGTCATGGCCCGCATCGGCAGCAAAAACCCCGACGTCAGCCAGCTGATGCCGTTCGTCCTGCGCACCTGGATGTACTCCTCGGGCGTCATGTGGTCCATCGACGCCATGCTGCGCTCGGACCACCTGCCGCACTGGGTCACGATGATGCTCAAGCTCAACCCCGCGGCCGTCTACATCGACCTGATGCGCTTCGCGCTGATCGACAGCTTCAGGGCCTCGCAGCTCCCCCACCACGTCTGGCTGATCGCCGCGGGCTGGGCCCTGCTCGCCGGCGTCGGCGGATTCGTCTACTTCTGGAAGGCAGAGGAGGAGTACGGCCGTGGCTGACACCCTCACCCGCACCACCGGCACCGCCGCCCCCACCGACACCCGCGTCCCCACCGTCATCGCCGACGGGGTCCACGTCGTCTACAAGGTGCACGCCGGCGGCCGCAAGGGCGGCGCCACCGCCGCCCTCAGCCGGATCTTCTCCCGCAAGCCCGCCCCCGGCGTCCGCGAGGTCCACGCCGTCCGCGGCGTCAGCTTCACCGCCTACAAGGGCGAGGCCATCGGCCTCATCGGCACCAACGGCTCGGGCAAGTCCACCCTCCTCAAGGCCATCGCCGGCCTCCAGCCGGTGGCCCGCGGCGCCGTCTACTCGCACGGCCAGCCCTCCCTCCTCGGAGTGAACGCCGCCCTGATGAACGACCTCACCGGCGAACGGAACGTGGTCCTCGGCGGCCTCGCGATGGGCATGACCCGACAGCAGATCCGCGAGCGCTACCAGGACATCGTCGACTTCTCCGGCATCAACGAGAAGGGCGACTTCATCTCCCTGCCCATGCGGACCTACTCCTCCGGCATGGGCGCCCGGCTGCGGTTCTCCATCGCCGCCGCCAAGGACCACGACGTCCTGATGATCGACGAGGCCCTCGCCACCGGCGACGCCGCCTTCCAGCGCCGCAGCCAGACCCGCATCGAGGAACTCCGCGCCCGCGCCGGCACCGTCTTTCTCGTCAGCCACTCCATCGGCACCGTCCGCGAGACCTGCGACCGCGCGATCTGGCTGGAGTCGGGCGTCATCCGCATGGACGGCCCCTCCCGGGAGGTCTGCGACGCCTACGAGGCCTTCACCCGCGGCTGACACACCCCGCACCCACCGAACGGGCCGGGCCCGGAACCCCCTCAGGGGTTCCGGGCCCGGCCCGCGTCCGTCAGCCGCTACCCGCTCAGCCGTGCACCCGCAGCAGCGAACGCATCGTGCGCATCGCCACCGACAGGTTCGCCAGGTCGAAGTCGTCCGAACCCCGGATCTCCTCCAGGGTCGTCCGCGCCCGGGCGAGCAGCGCCGCGTTCTTCTCCTCCCACGCCTTGTAGCGCTCCTCGGGAGTCGCGTCCGCGTCGCCCACCGACAGCACGTCGGCGGTCAGCGCCGCGTGCGCCGCGAACAGGTCCTCGCGGATCGACGCACGGGCCATCGACTGCCAGCGGTCCGAACGCGGCAGCTCGATGATCCGGTCCATCAGCTGCGTGATGTCCAGCCGGTCCGCGAGGTCGTAGTACACCTCGGCGACGGCCAGCGGGTCCACGCCCGTCCGGTCGGCGGTCGCGACGATGTCCAGCGTCGGGAAGGCCGAGGAGAACCCGGCCACCTTCGCCGCGAGCTCCGAGGGCACGCCCTCGGAGGTCAGCTCGTCCATCACCGACTGGTACCACTCCAGGTCCGCGCCGCGCACCAGCTTCGGCAGCTCGGCCCAGACCTGCGCCACCCGCGCGCCGAACAGCTCGACCGTCTCGGTGATCTGCAGCGGCTGCGGCCGGTTGTTCAGCAGCCAGCGCGTACCGCGCTCCACCAGACGCCGCGAGTGCAGCCGCACCCGGGTCTGGACGTCGGCCGCGACCTTGTTGTCCAGCGCCTCGACCTCGTCCCACACCTGGGCCAGGCCGAAGATCTCACGGGCCGACAACTGCGCCCGGACGATCTCCTCCAGCGAAGCCCCGGTCTCCTCCCGCAGACGGTGCAGGAAGGTCGAACCACCGGTGTTGACGGTGTCGTTGACCAGCAGCGTCGTGATGATCTCCCGGCGCAGCGCGTGCCCGTCGACCTGCTCCGGGAACTTCGCCACCAGCGCGCCCGGGAAGTAGGCGTGCAGCAGACGGCGCAGGTACGGGTCGTCGGGGAGCTGCGTGTGGATGAGCTCGTCAGCCACCGTGATCTTGGTGTAGGCGAAGAGGACGGCCAGCTCCGGCTGGGTCAGACCGCGGCCGGTGTTCAGCAGCTCGCGGATCTGCCGGTCGTTGGGCAGGAACTCCAGCTGACGGTCCAGCTGGCCGTCACGGCCCAGCCGGCGCATGAAGCGCTGCTGCGCGTGCAGCAGGCTCGACGCCTGGGCGGAACCGTTGGCCAGGGCCACGTTCTGCGCGTAGTTGTTGCGCAGAACCAGGCGGCCGACCTCGTCCGTCATCTCGGCGAGCAGCTTGTTGCGCTGCTTGACCGTCATGTCGCCCTCGGTGACCAGCGCGTTGAGCAGGATCTTGATGTTCACCTCGTGGTCCGAGGTGTCCACGCCCGCGCTGTTGTCGATGGCGTCGGTGTTGACCTTGCCACCCTCGCCGCCGGCGCCGCTGCGGGCGAACTCGATCCGGCCCAGCTGCGTCAGACCCAGGTTGCCGCCCTCACCGATGACCTTGGCGCGGACGTCGGCGCCGTTGACGCGGATGGCGTCGTTGGCCTTGTCGCCGACGTCGGCGTGCGTCTCGGCCGTCGCCTTGACGTACGTACCGATGCCGCCGTTCCACAGCAGGTCCACCGGGGACTTCAGGATCGCCTGCATCAGGTCGGCCGGGGTCATCTTGGTGACGCCCGCCTCGATACCGAGGGCCGCCCGCATCTGCGCGTTGACCGGGATGGCCTTCGCGGTACGCGGGTGGATGCCGCCGCCCGCCGACAGCAGCGCGGTGTCGTAGTCCGCCCACGAGGAACGCGGCAGCTCGAACAGGCGCCGGCGCTCCGCGTACGAGGTGGCCGCGTCCGGGGTCGGGTCGATGAAGATGTGCCGGTGGTCGAAGGCGGCGACCAGGCGGATGTGCTCCGAGAGCAGCATGCCGTTGCCGAAGACGTCACCGGACATGTCGCCGACGCCGACGACCGTGAAGTCCTCGGTCTGGGTGTCGTGGCCCAGCTCGCGGAAGTGCCGCTTGACGGACTCCCAGGCACCGCGGGCCGTGATGCCCATGCCCTTGTGGTCGTAGCCGGCGCTGCCGCCCGAGGCGAACGCGTCGCCCAGCCAGAACCCGTACGACTCGGCGACCCCGTTGGCGATGTCGGAGAACGTCGCCGTGCCCTTGTCGGCCGCGACCACCAGGTAGGTGTCGTCGCCGTCGTGGCGGACCACGCCCTTGGGCGGGACGACCTCGCCCGCGACCATGTTGTCGGTGATGTCGAGCAGCGCCGAGATGAAGATCTTGTAGGACGCGATGCCCTCGGCGAGCCATGCGTCACGGTCCACCGACGGGTCCGGCAGGTTCTTCGCGACGAAGCCGCCCTTGGCGCCGACCGGCACGATGACGGTGTTCTTGACCATCTGCGCCTTGACCAGGCCGAGGATCTCCGTACGGAAGTCCTCGCGCCGGTCGGACCAGCGCAGACCGCCTCGGGCGACCTTGCCGAAGCGCAGGTGGACGCCCTCGACGCGCGGGGAGTACACCCAGATCTCGAACGCCGGGCGCGGGGCCGGCAGGTCCGGGATGGCCTGCGGGTCGAACTTCATCGACACGTAGGAGTGCTGCTCGCCCGCGTCGTTCAGCTGGAAGAAGTTCGTCCGCAGCGTGGCCTTGATCAGTGTCAGGAACGCCCGCAGGATGCGGTCCTCGTCGAGCGAGGCGACCTGGTCCAGGGCCCCGTCCAGCTCCTCCAGCATGGCGTCGACGAGCTCGGTGCCGGCGGCCTGGCGGCCCGGCGACATCCGCGCCTCGAAGAGGGAGACCAGCAGCCGGGTGGTGTGGACGTTGTTGCGGAGGGTGTCCTCCATGTAGTCCTGGCTGAAGGTGGAGCCGGCCTGGCGCATGTACTTGGCGTACGCGCGCAGGACCACGGCCTGCCGCCAGGTGAGCCCGGCGCCCAGGACGAGGGTGTTGAAGTTGTCGTTCTCCGCCTCGCCGGTCCACACGGCCGCGAAGGCCTCCTGGAACCGCTCACGGGCGTCGTCGCCCAGGTAGGAGTCGCCGTTGCCGGTGGACAGCGGCATCCGCAGGCCGAAGTCGTAGATCCAGGCGCTCACCCGGTCGCTGCGGCGCAGCTCGTACGGGCGCTCGTCGGTGACCTCGACGCCCAGGCGCTGGAGGACCGGCAGCACGGCGGACAGGGAGACCTGCTCGCCCTCGCGGTAGATCTTGAAGCGGCGCTCGCCCGGGCCCGCGCCGACGGGCTCGTACAGCGAGAGCGCGAACTCGCGGTCGCTGGCGGACAGCCGCTCCAGGTGGCACAGGTCGGACACGGCCATGCGCGGCGTGTGGTCGGCCTTGTAGCCCTCGGGGAAGGAGCCGCTGTACTTGCGCAGCAGCTCGGCGGCGCGCTCCTCGCCCAGCTCGGCGGTCAGCGCCTCGCCGAAGCCGTCGGCCCAGGAGCGGGCGGCCTCCACCAGGCGGGTCTCGACGCGCTCGACGTCGGCGTCGGTCAGCGCGGGCAGCTGGGTGCCCTGCGGGACGCGGACGACGAAGTGGATGCGGGAGAGGATCGACTCGGTGTTCCAGGCGGTGAAGTCGACGCTGGTGCCGCCGAGCTCCTCCTTCAGGATGTCCATCAGGCGCAGCCGGACGCCGGTGGTGAACCGGTCGCGCGGCAGGTAGACGAGCGCCGAGTAGTAGCGGCCGTACTCGTCCTGGCGCAGGTAGAGCCGCAGCCGGCGGCGTTCCTGGAGGTACAGGACGGAGGTGGCGATCTCGCGGAGCTTGTCGACCGGGGTCTGGAACAGCTCGTCGCGCGGGTAGGTCTCCAGGATCTGGAGCAGGTCGCGGCCGTCGTGGCTGGACGGCGAGAAGCCGGCGCCCTCCAGGACCTCGGCGACCTTGCGGCGGATCACCGGGACGCGGCGCACGGACTCGGTGTACGCGGCGGAGGAGAACAGACCGAGGAAGCGGCGCTCGCCGACGACGTTGCCCTCGGCGTCGAACTTCTTGACGCCGACGTAGTCGAGGTACGAGGGGCGGTGCACGGTGGCTCGGCTGTTGGCCTTCGTCAGCACCAGCAGCTCGTGCTCGCGGGCCTTGGCGCGGGCGTCGGCCGGCAGCCGGTTGAAGGACGGCGAGACGGGGTGCGCGTCCTCCTGGCCGTGGTGGACCGGGTCGGAACGCAGGATGCCCAGGCCGGTGCCGGGGACGGCCGCGAGGGCGTCGCCGTCGACCAGGTTGTACTCGCGGAAGCCGATGAAGGTGAAGTGGTCGTCGGCCAGCCAGCGCAGCAGCTCGCGGGCCTCCTCCAGCTCGTACTCGCGCAGGTCCGGCGCGGTCGGCTCGTTCGGCAGCTCGTCGGCGATGCGCAGCGCGGCGTCGCGCATCTTCTCCCAGTCCTCGACGGACTCACGGACGTCGGACAGGACGCGCAGCAGGTCACCGGTGATCTGCTTGAGGTCGGCCTTGTCGGTCTCGCGGTCGATCTCGACGTGGATCCAGGACTCGACGAGGGAGTCGTGGGGGCGGGCGGTCTTGGGACCGTGGGCGTCGCAGTCGGGACCGAGGATCTCGATCAGCTTGCCGGTGACGTCACGGCGCACGACGACCTGCGGGTGGATCACGACGTGGATGCCGCGGCCCTGGCGGGACAGCTCGTTGGTGACCGAGTCCACCAGGAACGGCATGTCGTCGGTGACGACCTCGACGACCGAGTGGCTGGAGGTCCAGCCGTTCTCCTCGACCGTGGGAGTGTGCACGCGCACGTTCGCGGTGCCCTGCGGCCTGTTCTCGGCCAGCCGGTAGTGGGAGAGCGCCGCGCCGAACACGTCGACCGGGTCGCGGTCCGCGAGGTCCTCGGGGGCCGTGTGCAGGTAGTAGCGCTGGAGGTACGCGAGCGTCGCGCCCTGCCCGGGGTGCTCCCCCTGCTCGGACCCAGTCGGAAGTAGCCCCCCGGCCGGGCTGTTCTCAGCTACCCGTGCCGCCCGCGCGAGCAGCTCGGCCTTTGCTTCGTCCAGCTTGGTCTGCATGTCCTCTGGCTCCTGTCGCGCGCCATTGCGTGACGTAGGGGAAGGAAGGAATGACAAAGCGCCGGACGGAGAGCCCATCCGGATCCGGTCGCGACGCCATGTCGTCGGGAGAGCCGCCCGGGAACGCTTCGACCGTGATCGACAGGTCCCGGCGGCCAGGATCAGCGAAGGCCCGGGCACGAACGTGCGCCGGGCGCGGGCCGGGGGCGTCAGTGCCCCCGAGGACTATCGCGCTGATCACGGGTACTAGGCTATCTCGCCCCACCCCCAGGTCGTCATTCACTGCATCTGTACAAATCCCGGGGCAAAACCTGGACACTCTGGCCAGCGACGTGGCCGCCGCGACGTGCGGGGGTGACTATCCGGCCAGCTCACGGGCGGTGGCGACGGCCTCGGCGAGGCTGTCGACCACGGGCACGCCCGCCGACTCCAGACTGGCCCGGCTGTGCGAACCGCCCGTGTACAGCACGGCGCGCGCGCCCACGTGGGCGGCGGCCAGCGCATCGTCCACGGCGTCGCCGACGAGGACCGTACGGGAAGCCGTCACGCCGGCCGCCTCCATGGCCGCCATATGGCGTACGAGGTGCCCCGCCTTGGAGGTGTGCGAGGGCCCGGTACGGCCGTCCACACGAAGGAAGTGCACGTCGATGCGGTGTTCGCGGACCAGGGGCACGAGCTTCTCGTGGGGTGCCAGCGACAGCAGGGACTGGGTGAACCCGTCCTCCTGCCAGCCCCGCAGCAGCTCCCGCGCCCCCTCGGCGAGGCCGGAATCAGCGGCGGCCGCCCAGTAGTGGCGGTGGAAGGCCTCGTCCATGACCACCCACTCCTCATCGGTGGGCAGCCGACCCATCAGCCGCTCGTAGAACTTCGGCACGGGCACCACGTACAGGTCGCGGTACCTCTCCAGGGTGATCGGCGGAAAACCGAGCTCCGCGAAGGAGGCGTTGGTCGCGACGATGACCGCGTCGATGTCGTGCAGCAGGGTCCCGTTCCAGTCCCACACGATGTGGGCCCCACCCGCGCTCACCCGGATCTCCGCACTCATCCCAGCAGCCCCGGGATCTCCTGCACGCCGAACCACAGCAGTTCGTGGTCCTCGGCCCCGTCGACGGTGAACCGCGCGTCGTCGTCCCCGGCGTCGGCGGCCGCGAGGGCCCCGGCGGCGGCGGTGACGTCCTGCTCGGCGTCCTCGGCGTCCACGTGCACGGCGGCGGCCCGGGTGAGCCGCACGGCGGCGCCGAGCGTCACCTGCCCGAGGGTGGCCTCGTCCACGCCCGGGGACGCGACGGCGGCCTTGTCCTCCACGTCGACGGCGACGACGACCCGCTTGCGCGGGGCGGCGGCGTCCTCGGCCAGCATCCGCAGCGAGGCGGCGGCGGCGCGGCCCAGGGCCGCGTACTCCAGCTCCTCGATGTCGTCGGAGACGTACCACTCCCGCAGCCCGGGGGTCACTGCGTACCCGCGGAGCGGGGCGGGCCCCAGCTCACCGGCCTTGTGCGCCTCGGCGAGCCCGGGGAGTGTCAGGGGGACGTACACGCGCATGGCCGGCTGCTTTCGGTAGTCGGAAAACCCCCTCAGGATACGACCGCGCCGGGCGGACTCCCCCAGAGCCGGGGTCCCCGGATCTCCACGGCGGCACACCGCCAGCGCAGATCGGCCCCCTGCTCCAGCCGGAAGGCCATCGCGGACACCCGCTCCCCTGCCGCGACCCGCGCGAAGGCCTCGATCACCCCGGGCCCGGGGTGGAACCGCCCGCAGTGCCGCAGCACGGGCCGCATCCGGTCGCGCAGCGGCCCGCTGGGCGCGAGCGCCACCAACTGGTCGTACGCCTCCCCGACGGTCAGCCCGAGCAGCGAATGCACGGGCCGCTGCCCACTGACGACGGCGAGGATCCGCTGGGCGAACCAGTCATGCGGCCCGCCCCGCCGCGGCACCCCACCCACCCGGACCTGCGCGGGCACCCCACCACCCCGCACCCCCCGCCCCTGCGCCGGCACCACCCCGGCCCGCGCCGGCACCACCCCGGCCCCTGCCCCGGGCCCGGCCCCGCCCCCGGGCCGCCGCTGGTCCCGCCGCCCGGCGGGCCGGCCCCGCCCGGCCCCACCGGCGGCCCTGCCGCGACTGCCCTCTCCCCCGACGATCCCGCGCGCGGTGGTGTCCATGCCGTTCCCCCGATCAGACCGAGCCCGGCGGTACCAGGCGGTAACTTGATGCGGGTTTTCTACGACCCCCGAACACGCTCCGCAACCACCGGCCGGCCCCCCACCACCCCCGCCCGAGGTTCACCTATCCGAGGCGCCACCCCCGTCCCCCAAGCCCCGAAAAACCCCCCACAAGCCCCCTGAGTAGACGCCCAGCCCCCACCCCACCCGCCCCCGATAGGGGACGCCCCCCTCACCCACCCGGCCCCCACACCACCCCACCACCCCCCTCACTCTCCGCACACGAAACCCGGGGCAGGGGGCCGGGAGGGCGGGACTTGGGCTGGGCGGTCTCAGGGAGGGTTGGGGGTTTCCCGTCAGTCTCATCGTCCTTCCGCGTCGGGCCGCCCTGTCAAGGGCGCTCCCTTCGGTCGCGTCGCTTCGCGATGTCGCTGCGCTCCACCCTTGACAGACCGTCCCGCCACGAAAAGCCGAAGACTGCCGGGAACCCCCCAAAGGAACGGGACGGACCGGAGATGGACATACGGCGGCATCAGCGACCAGCAGGGCGGTCGGGACACGGCAGACCGGGCATCCGGGCCGCTGTCGGGGGCAATCGGCGCCACCTCACGCATCAGATCGCTACGCGCTCCTCATCGCTTAGCGTCCGGCGGCCGTCTGGGGCCGCTACCTGCACGAACGGCCGATGAGATGGGCATCGGGGCCGCTGGTCGCGTCAGATCGCTACGCGCTGCCCATTCCTCGGCGGCCATCGGCCGTCTTGGGCTGGTACCGGCACCACAGGCCAACCCGCAGAGCATCCCGGCCCAGGACGGCGGCAAGCCGCCGAGAAAAGAGAAGCGCGTAGCGATCTGCGGCGCCGATCCGCTCCGCATGGGGTCCTGATCGGCATTTCGTGCGGGTAGCGGCCCCAGACGGCCGGCGGACGCCGAAATGGGAGGAGCGCGTAGCGATCTGATGCGTGGGCTGGCATCGATTGCACCTCATGGGGGCCGGATGTGTGGTCTGCCGGCCCCCGGCCTGCCCGGCTGATCCCTGACACGGCCGCATGCCCCATGAACGTCCGTCCCGTTCCTTTGGGGGTTTCCCGGCAGTCTTCGTTTTTCCGTGGCGGGACTGTCTGTCAAGGGTGGCCGAAGGCCATCGCGCAGCGACGCGACGAAGGAGCGCCCTTGACAGGCCGGCCCGCCACGGAAGGACGATGAGACTGACGGGAAAGCCCCAACCCTTCCCTGAGACCGCCCAGGTCAGACCCCCACAACCCCCCGTCCCGGCCGGCCGATCAGCACCGCCCTGCCGGCCCCCGCCCCCCACCCACCGCCCCGCACCCCGGGAGGCGGGTGGGCAGCCACCGCCCCGCCCCCGGCCCCTCGCGGGGGAAAAAGCCCGCCCCCACCGCACCCCGTACAACCCCAACCGGCCCGCCCCCGACACCCTGAAGGTGTCCGGGACGGGCCGGTCCGGGCCGATCCGGTGCGTGTACGCGCGCGGGTTACTTCTTCCGGCGCCGGCCGCCCGACGCCTTCTGCGCCTTGCGCCGCTCCGCGCGCGTCAGGCCGTCGCCGTCGCCGCCGCCGTTGGCGTCGTCGAAGTCGCCCTCGACCACGCCGCCCTCGCCGTCCACCGTCGGGGCGGAGAAGTGCAGGCGGTCCGGGCGCTGCGGGGCGTCCAGGCCCTTGGCGCGGATCTCCGGGCGCGCCGACGGCACCGGCTCCTTCGTCAGCGACGGCGCCGCCGAGGCCTGCACCGGGACCTCCTCGACCTGCTGCTCGACCTGGACCTCCAGGTTGAACAGGTAGCCGACGGACTCCTCCTTGATGCCCTCCATCATGGCGTTGAACATGTCGAAGCCCTCGCGCTGGTACTCGACCAGCGGGTCCTTCTGGGCCATCGCGCGCAGGCCGATGCCCTCCTGGAGGTAGTCCATCTCGTAGAGGTGCTCGCGCCACTTGCGGTCCAGCACCGACAGCACCACGCGCCGCTCCAGCTCGCGCATGACGTCGGCGCCCAGCGCCGCCTCGCGGGCCCCGTACTGCTCGTGGATGTCGTCCTTCACGGACTCCGCGATGAACTCGGCGGTGATGCCCGCGCGGTCGCCGGCGGCCTCCTCCAGCTCCTCGACCGTCACCTTGATCGGGTAGAGCTGCTTGAAGGCGCCCCACAGCCGGTCCAGGTCCCACTCCTCGGCGAAGCCCTCGACCGTCTCGGCGGCGATGTACGCGTCGATGGTGTCGTCCATGAAGAAGCGCACCTGCTCGTGCAGGTCCTCGCCCTCCAGGACGCGGCGGCGCTCGCCGTAGATGACCTCGCGCTGGCTGTTGAGGACCTCGTCGTACTTCAGGACGTTCTTACGGGTCTCGAAGTTCTGGGTCTCGACCTGCGACTGGGCCGACGCGATCGCCCGCGTCACCATCTTGTTCTCGATCGGGACGTCGTCCGGCACGTTGGCCATGGCCATGACGCGCTCGACCATCTGGGCCTTGAACAGGCGCATCAGGTCGTCGCCCAGCGACAGGTAGAAGCGGGACTCGCCGGGGTCGCCCTGGCGGCCGGAGCGGCCGCGCAGCTGGTTGTCGATACGGCGCGACTCGTGCCGCTCGGTGCCCAGCACGTACAGCCCGCCGAGCTCCTTGACCTCCTCGAACTCCGCCTTCACGGCCGCCTCGGCCCTGGCGAGCGCGTCGGGCAGGGCGTGCGCCCACTCCTCGATGTGCTCCTCCGGGTCGAGGCCGCGCTGGCGCAGCTCCGCCTCGGCGAGGTCGTCCGGGTTGCCGCCGAGCTTGATGTCGGTACCGCGGCCGGCCATGTTCGTGGCGACGGTGACGGCGCCGCGGCGGCCGGCCTGCGCGACGATGACGGCCTCGCGCTCGTGCTGCTTGGCGTTGAGCACCTCGTGCGGGATGCCGCGCTTGGAGAGCTGCTGGGAGAGGTACTCGGACTTCTCGACCGACGTCGTACCGACGAGGATCGGCTGGCCCTTCTCGTGCTTCTCCGCGATGTCGTCGACGACGGCGGCGAACTTGGCGACCTCGGTGCGGTAGATGAGGTCGGGCTGGTCCTTGCGCTGCATGGCGCGGTTCGTCGGGATCGGGACGACGCCGAGCTTGTAGATCTGGTGGAACTCGGCGGCCTCGGTCATGGCCGTACCGGTCATACCGGACAGCTTGGTGTAGAGGCGGAAGAAGTTCTGGAGGGTGATCGTGGCGAGGGTCTGGTTCTCGTCCTTGATGTCCACCCCTTCCTTCGCCTCGATCGCCTGGTGCATGCCCTCGTTGTAGCGGCGGCCGGCGAGGATACGGCCGGTGTGCTCGTCGACGATCATGACCTCGCCGTCGATGACGACGTAGTCCTTGTCCTTCTTGAACAGTTCCTTCGCCTTGATGGCGTTGTTCAGGTAGCCGACGAGCGGGGTGTTCACCGACTCGTAGAGGTTGTCGATGCCGAGCCAGTCCTCGACCTTGGCGACACCGGCCTCGTGGATGCCGACGGTGCGCTTCTTCTCGTCGACCTCGTAGTCGCCGGTCTCCTCGATGCCCTTGAGCGGGTTGCCGGCCTCGCCCTTGGTCAGGCGCGTGACCAGCTTGGCGAAGTCCGCGTACCACTTCGTGGCCTGGTCGGCCGGGCCGGAGATGATCAGCGGGGTACGGGCCTCGTCGACGAGGATGGAGTCGACCTCGTCGACCACGGCGAAGTTGTGGCCGCGCTGGACGAGCTCGTCCTGCGACCAGGCCATGTTGTCGCGCAGGTAGTCGAAGCCGAACTCGTTGTTCGTGCCGTACGTGATGTCGCAGGCGTACTGCTCGCGGCGCTGGGCGGGCGACATGTTCGCCAGGATGCAGCCGACCTCCAGGCCGAGGAACTTGTGCACCCGGCCCATCAGCTCGGAGTCGCGCTCGGCGAGGTAGTCGTTGACCGTGATCAGGTGGACGCCCAGACCCGACAGGGCGTTCAGGTAGGCGGGGAGGGTACCGACGAGGGTCTTGCCCTCACCGGTCTTCATCTCGGCGACGTACCCGAGGTGCAGCGCGGCGCCGCCCATGATCTGGACGTCGTAGTGCCGCTGGCCCAGGACGCGCTTCGCGGCCTCGCGGACCGTCGCGAAGGCCTCGGGGAGCAGGTCGTCGAGGCTCTCGCCGTCCTGGTAGCGCTGCTTGTACTCGTCCGTGAGGGCCCGCAACTCGGCGTCGGAGAGGTTGACGAAGTCCTCTTCGATGGAGTTGACCTGGTCCGCGATGCGGTGCAGTTTGCGCAGGATCTTGCCTTCGCCTGCACGCATGAGCTTGGTGAGGACGGACACTGAGGCTGGTCTCCTTGCCGGTCGGGCCTGGGCACTTTACGTAGCCGGGCACGGCAGGTGGGCCCCACCGCAACGGCCATCGTAAGCGAGGACGTGGTCGCGTCGGGAGGTCCGCCGTGTCCGCAGGGCACGGGCGCCCGGAATGAGAACGTACGGGGGAGCCCTTGGGTGCCGGTGCGGGCGAAAACCCCTCGCCCGGGTTACCCGGCGCCGCCACAATCCGTTCATGGAACCGCTCGCCCTCCCCCTGTCCACCGCCCGGCTGTCGCTGCGTCCCTTCGCCCCCTCCGACGCGCAGGAGGTGCACGCCGCCTGCCAGGACCCCGAGATCCAGCGCTGGACCCTCGTCCCCTCCCCCTACGAGCGGGAGCACGCCGAGGCCTGGGTGAACGAGGTCTGCCCCGCCTCCTGGCGCGAGGACCGCGAGTACGCCTTCGCGGTGCGCCTCGGCGAGGACGGCCCGCTGGTCGCCTCCGTCGGCGTGCACGTGCGCGGCCCGGGCGCGTACGAGATCGGCTACTGGACCGCGAAGGAGCACCGCGGCCGCGGCTACATGGCCGAGGCCGTCGGCGGGGTCGCCCGCTGGCTGTTCACCGAGGTCGGCGCCGGACGGCTGGAGTGGCGCGCCGCCGTCGGCAACGCCGCCTCGCGGGCGGTCGCGGAGAAGGCCGGTTTCCGCGTCGAGGGAGTCCTGCGGGCCGCGCTCGACCTGCGCGGCACCCTGCGCGACTGCTGGGTCGGCGGGCTGCTCCCCTCGGACCTCGGGCTGCCCTCCCGGCTGCCGTACCTGCCGGTCCGGTGAGACCTCCTCGCAAACCCCCTCGCCCCTGACCTGCGCCTCCGTCCAGAATCCGGGGTATGGACCCGATCACCCTCACCACCGGGCGCCTGGTGCTGCGCCCGCACCTGCCCTCCGACGTCGACGAGACGTACGCCGCCTGCCAGGACCCGGCCATCGCCCGCTGGATCCCCGTGGCCGTCCCGTACGGGCGTTCCGACGCCGAGGAGTACGTGACGCGCGCCGCGCCCGAGCGCTGGCGGGAGGGCACCGAGTTCAACCTCGTCGCCCGGCTCGGGGCGAACGGCCCGCTGGTGGCCACTCTGGGGCTGGTCCCCGCCGGGAACCACGCGCACGAGGTCGGCTTCTGGGCCGTCGACGGCCACCGCGGCAAGGGCTACGCGACCGAGGCCCTGCTCGCCGTGGCCCGTTGGGCCTTCACCGAGCTGGGCTGCGTCCGGCTGGTGTGGCGGGCCGGGCTGGGCAACACCGCCTCCCGGGCCGTCGCGGAGAAGGCCGGTTTCACGTTCGAGGGCGTCCAGCGGGCGGGCATGGAACACCGCGGGCTCCTGCGGGACTGCTGGGTCGCCTCCCTGCTCCCGGCCGACCTGGGCCTGCCCTCGCCGCTGCCCGCCGAGTCCCTGCCCTACGGGTCCGAGCCGGACGGATCCGAGCCGGACACGGCCGCACCGGACGAGTCCGCGCCGGACGGAGCCGCACCGGACGGGGCCCCGTTGTCAGTGGCGGGGCCTAGGGTGCGGTCATGACGACCGCGACCGTGCCCCAGCCGACCGTCACCCTCTCCGCCGACGAGGCCCGCCGGATCGCCCTGCGCGCGCAGGGCTTCCTCGGCGCGCCCGACCGCAAGGCGGGTGTGCGCGGGGTGCTGCGGCACCTGGGCGCCGTGCAGCTGGACACCATCTCGGTCCTGGCCCGGTCGCACGAGCTGATCCCCTACGCCCGGCTCGGCGCGGTCGGCCGGGACACCGTGGAACAGGCGTACTGGTCGGACAGTCACGCCTTCGAGTACTGGTCGCACGCGGCGTGCATCCTGCCCATCGAGGAGTGGCCGCACTTCGCGTTCCGCCGCCGGGCCCGGCGGGCCCGCGGTCACCGCTGGCACGTCCTCCGGGACAAGGAGCGCTCGACCGCGTCCGTCCTGGACCGCCTGCGCGCGGAGGGCCCGCTGACCTCCTCCGAACTGGGCGGTGCCAAGAACGGCGGGGAGTGGTTCGAGTGGTCCGAGACCAAGATCGCGGTGGAGTGGCTGCTCGACACCGGTGAGGTGGTCTGCACCGAGCGGCGGGGCTGGAAGCGGGTCTACGACCTGGCCGAGCGGGCCGTCCCCGACGTCCTGTTCCACGACGACCTCGACGACCGCGAGTGCCTGCGCCGCCTGGTCGCGCTGGCCGGCCGGTCCCTGGGGGTGGGCACCCGGGCCGACATCGCCGACTACCACCGCCTCAAGGGCGAGCAGTTCGACGCGGTGGTCGCCGATTCCGGGCTGGTCCCGGTGTCGGTGGAGGGCTGGGGCAAGCCGGCCTGGGCGCACCCGCAGGCGCTGGCGTCCGAGCCGCGCGGCCGGCACCGCACCACGCTGCTGTCCCCGTTCGACTCCCTCGTCTGGGACCGCCCCCGCACCGAGCGGATCTTCGGCTTCACGCACCGGCTGGAGGCGTACGTCCCCAAGCCGAAGCGGATACACGGGTACTTCGCGATGCCGCTGCTGGCCGGCGGCCGGCTCCAGGGCCGCGTCGACCCCGGCCGCGAGGGGCGCACCCTGGTGGCCCGGCAGCTCTCCCTCACCACCCCGAAGGCGGCCGGCCCGATGGCGCTCGCGCTGCGCGAGGCCGCGGAGTGGGTCGGCTGTGACGCGGTCCGCGTGGAGCGGGCGCGGGACGCGGCCGAGGCGGCCGCGGTGACGGCCGAACTGGCCCGGCTCACCTGACCCGGGCCCCCGCCGCGCGGGCAGGGAGCCGGCGGCGGGGCCGCGGGAGCGGGGGCCGCGTGGCTAACGGATCTCCAGGATCTTCTCGCGCATCGCGTACACCACGGCTTCCATCCGCGAGTGCAGCTGGAGCTTCTCCAGGATGTTGCGGACGTGGTTCTTCACGGTGTTCTCGGAGATGAACAGCTGCTTGGCGATGTCCCGGTTGTTCATCCCCGTCGCCACCAGCTTGAGGACCTCCAGCTCCCGGTCGGTCAGCCGGGGCGCCGGCACCAGCCGGCGCTCGTCGGTGCGCTGGATCATCGACTTGAACTCGGTCAGCAGCTTCGACGCCATCGAAGGGCTGATCTGCGACTGCCCGTCCGCGACCGCGCGGATCGCGGTGGCGACCTCGTCCGTGGAGATCTCCTTGAGCAGGTAGCCCGTCGCACCCGCCTTGATCGCGTCGTAGAGGTCGGCCTCCTCGTCGCTGATCGTCAGCATGATGATCTTCGCGGAGGGGGCCACCTCCTTGATCGAGGTGCAGGCCTCGATCCCGCCGCGCCGCGGCATCCGCACGTCCATCAGCACGATGTCCGGAAGCAGGTCGGCGGCCTTGTCCACGGCCTCCGCGCCGTCCCCGGCCTCACCGACGACCTGGATGTCCTCCTCCTGCGCGAGGACGATCTCCAGCCCGCGCCGGAAGAGGGCGTGGTCGTCGACCACGAGGACCCTGATGGGTTCCCCGGCGGGCTCCCCGGCCCCCGCCGGTTCCCCCGCCCGCACCGCACGGCAGTCGGCTCCGTCGTCACCGCGCACCGGCCCGAAGCCGTCCGTCATCGTTCCTCCCCCTGCATGTACCGAGCTGCTGGGCCAATCCGGCGGGGGCGGCCGCCGGTTGACTGCCCGCCATGATTCCATGCCCGCACCGCCCGACGGGGGTCTGGCGGAATCCCTTTGGCTCATACGAGTCATACAGGTGCCCCTGCGGAAACACCGGGCTTCCGCAGGGGCAACGGATCGATGATCAGCCTCCGAGCGCCCCGCCGGCACCGCCGACGGCCGACTCCTCCGAGCTGGACGCCCCGTCGGGGTCCACGTGGATCACGCCGTAGTCGTAGGCGTGGCGCCGGTAGACGACGCTCGGCATCTTGGTCTCGGAGTCGACGAACAGATAGAAGTCGTGGCCGACCAGCTCCATTTCGTAGAGCGCCTGGTCGAGCGACATGGGCCGGGCCGAGTGGGTCTTCTCGCGGACGATCAGGGGGCCTTCGCCCTGCACTTCGAGGGATCCGATCCGGGTGGTCGGAATTCCGTCCTCGATCTCCTCACCGACCGGCTGCCCGTTGCCGTTGAGCGTCGCGACGCCCGGCACGCTGTCGGCGACCTCGGCCGCCGAGAGCCGTCCGGAGCCGCGGCGGGTGAAACGCTTGTCGTGCTGCTTGCGCAGCCGGGCCTCCAGCTTGTCCTGAGCCAGGTCGAGGGCCGCGTACGGGTCGCCTGCGGCGGCCTCGGCCCGGATCACCGGGCCCCGCGAACGCAGGGTGATCTCCACGCGGTCGGAACGGTCGGCCTGGCGCGGGTTGTGCTCCTTGGACACCTCGACGTCCAAGCTGATCACCTTGGCGTCGAGCTTCTGGATCCGCTCGGGATTCAGCTTCTCGGCCACGTGCTTGCGGAACCGCTCGGGCACCTCGGTCTTGCGGCCCTTGACGACGATGTCCACGCAGAACTCCGTTCCCGGAGACCCTCACCGCGAGCGGCGAAGCGTCTCCCTTTCGCACCAGGCTCCGGTGAACACCGGAGCCTCGGACTTGGCGACTTTCACCTCCTCCTCCCCCATCGGCAAGATCTACATCCCACCGACTTCGGAGTCGAGAGACACCCTCTGACACGAAGATTCCAAAACGGGCGGACTGGCGCTCCGATACCAGGGGCCCAAGGATCGCCAGTTCCTTACAACCGAACATATCTCTCAATGCCCGTTGTCGGCACCCGCTACCGGAACCTTCCTCCGTCCAGGGGGTTGGTCCCTCTTACTACCTGCAACGATGCGCATTCCCCAGCAGTTCCAAATCTATTCACAAGGTTTTTGCTCTGTACGAGTTGTCCACCGGCGCTCTAGCATCAGGCCCGGGTGAACGAATCCGCCGGCGCCGCCACCACGGCCGCCGCGTCCGCCCACAGCCCCGCCGCGCGCAGTGCCCGGGCCGCCTCCGCGAGGGTGGCCCCGGTCGTCACCACGTCGTCCACCACCACGATCCGCGCCCCGGCCACCAGGCGCGTCCCGCCCGGGCGCACCTCCAGGGCCCCGGCCAGGTTCTCCCGCCGCTGCCGGGCCCCCAGCCCCGCCTGGTCCGCGACCTGCCGCCGCAGCCGCAGCACGGCCGCCACGCGTGCGGGCTCACCGGCCGCGCGCAGCCGCCGGGACGCGGCCAGCGCGACCCTGCGCGCCGGATCGTGCCCGCGCGCCCGCAGCGTCCGCCGCGCCGACGGTACGGGGACCAGCGCCAGCTCCCCCGCCCCGGCCCCGCCCGCGCGGGCCGCCGCCACCGCCGCCGCGAGGGCACCGCCCAGCGGGCCGGCCAGCGGCAGGGCTCCCCGTTCCTTGTGGGCCAGCACGACCGCCCGCGCCGCCCCCTCGTACCGGGCCGCCGCGAACACCGGCGGCAGCCCCGCCGGACCCGCCCACCGCGCCGCCGGAGCCACCGGTCCCGCGCCCGCTCCGCCCAGCGCCGCACGACAGGCCCCGCACAGCAGCGAGCGCGCCGCCCCGCAGCCCGCGCAGCAGGAGGGCAGGACCAGCCCGGCCGTCTCCCGCCACCATCCCCGCACGGCTCCACCCTGCCCGCAGCCCGGGCAGGGCGCGACCCCTGTGGAAAACCCCGGGCTCAGCCCGGGTACACCGGTGCCCGGCCGCCCGCGGCCGCCGTACGCCACTGCGCGCCCGGCGGCAGCCACACGATGCCGTCCTCCGTGGAGGAGGCCACCACCGGCTTCGACTCGTCCTCGGAGGCGGCGATCGCGCTCAGCCCGGTCGCCCCGGGCAGGCTCGCCGCGACCATCGACCCGTCGGCCAGCATGTAGCGGGCCTGGTCGACGCCGCCGCTCTCGCGCCCCACCACCAGCAGCCGGCCGCGCGGCGCCCAGCTCATCGCCGTCACCTCCGCCATCTGCGGCGCGGCCGGACGCAGCTCGCGCACCGACACCTGCGAGGCGTCCCCCTTGCCCTCGGGCCGCTCGATCCGCCCGGTGTAGAGGTTCTTGCGCCCGCCGTCCCGCTCGACGAGCAGCGCGATGCGCACCCCGTCGGCGGAGGCCTTCAGCCCGCTGATCTTCGCCCCGTCCAGGCCGGAGACGTCCACCCTCTGCGGGGTCCCGGTCCCGCCGGGCACCCGCCACAGGCCCTGGCTCTGCGGGTCGAGGTCGGCGATCCACAGGTCGCCCCGGGCGTCCCAGCTGGGCGCGGTGAGCTTGCCCGTCTTGCTGGTCAGCAGCGGCTGCGGCATCGGCCCGGTGGTCGTCAGCGTGACGACGTACAGCCCGTGCCCGTCGTCGGAGACGACCGCGGCCCGCTTCTCGTCGTAGGTGACGGCGGCCGAGCCCACCTTGAACCCGGCGGCGGTGGCCAGCGGCCCGGGGGCCGGCTCGGGCTTGTCCTGCTGCTGCTCGTCCGCGCCCGCGTTGAGGACCATCCGTACGAGCCGGCCGTCCTTGTCCACGTAGTACTGGTGCTGCGGCGGCAGCGGCCGGTTGGCGAGGCTCGCCGCGTTCGAGGCGGTCACCCAGCACAGCGAGGACTTGCCGTCCGAGCGCAGCACTTCGACCCGGTCCAGCCGGGAGGCCGTCAGGTCCCGGACCGTGTACAGGAGTTGCGTGGCCATCTTCTGGCACTGCGGCTGCGCGGCGTTCTCGGCGACCTGGTTGAGCGGGACGCGCAGGGTGTTCTGGCCGTCGTAGGCGAGGGACTTGGTGCCCTCGCGCAGTTCGGTGCCGGTCGGGAAGGCGGTGGAGGCGACGGGCCCGAGCCACTTGGAGGGACCGGCCAGCAGCGACTGCACGGTCAGGGTGGTGGGGTCCATCCGCGTGTCGGGATCGCTGCGCTGGCGCACGTACACCGGGTCGGCGACGAGCGTGCCGCCCGCGAAGTAGTACTTGTTGACGGGCTTGTAGATGCGCTGGAAGTCGGACTCGCTGAGCACGAGGCTGCTGGGCGGGGTGGCGATCCGCCACTGCCCCTTGAACTGGACCAGCTGGAGGTACTCCTCGTAGCGGCTGCCGCCGGTCTCCGGCTGGTAGGCGCTGCGCTCGTCGACGGTGGCGAGCTTCTTGCCGGTGACCTTCCAGCGGGGCCCGTCGGGGTCCTTCTCGCCCTGGACGGGGACGCGGTCGAGGCCGGCGGAGAGCACGGTGACGGCCGAGGACGGCTTCCAGGTCTTGGCGGCGTCGTCGGTGAGGTACTTGCGGGCGGTGACCAGCTGCGGGTCGTCGCTGGTCATGGCCTCCAGGAAGCCGTCGACGATCTCCGCCGGGCTGGCCTTGTCGGCCGGGGGCACGCCGAAGACCCGGACCTGCGAGTCCACCCCCTGGGAGGCCTCCACCCGGCGGATCTCCCCGCGGTCGGGCATGGAGGCGCAGCCGGCGAGGAGCAGCCCGGCGGCCCCCAGGGCCAGGAGCGCGCGGGCGCCCCTCAGCGGGGCCGGCCGTGCCCGCCCGCGGCGCTCAGCGTCCTCCACCGGTTCCATCCTCCTGTGCTGGGCCCTGGTCGGCGGGCCGGGCCACGACGCGGGCGCCGTTGCCGGGCAGCGCCGTCGGGTCGGCGGGCACCGGCAGGGCGGTGGTGACCGCCGGCCGGGGCGGTATCGGGTCGCGGTCCGCGCGCTCGGCGCGCCCGTCGGGGTGCGTGCCGGGCCCGCCGGCGCCGCCCGCGCGGCCGGCGGCCCTGGCCCGGTTGGACCGGGAGTCCTCGGGCTCCAGCGGGATCGGCGATCCGCGCAGCGGCTCGTCGGCGGTACGGGGCAGGGTCAGGCGGAACTGGGAGCCGCCGCCGGGCTCGCCCCAGGCCTGGAGCCAGCCCCCGTGCAGCCGGGCGTCCTCGACGGCGATGGACAGGCCCAGGCCCGTACCGCCGGTGGTGCGCGCCCGGGCGGGATCGGCCCGCCAGAAGCGGTTGAAGACGCGGGTGGCCTCGCCGGGCTTGAGCCCGACGCCGTAGTCGCGGACGGCGACGGCGACGGCCCCGCCCGCCGAGGCGAGGCGGACGACGACGTCGCGGCCCTCACCGTGCTCGACGGCGTTGACCACGAGGTTGCGCAGCACCCGCTCGACGCGCCGGGCGTCGGCCTCGGCTATTACGGGCTGGGTGTCGCCCAGGACCCGGATCCGGGTGCCCTTGTGCTCGGCGAGCGGTTCGGCGCCGTCGATGACGCGGCGCACGACGTCCCGCAGGTCGATGGGCTCGGCCTGGAGGTCGGCGGCGCCGGCGTCGAAGCGGCTGATCTCCAGCAGGTCGGCGAGGAGGGACTCGAACCGGTCGAGCTGTCCGGCGAGGAGCTCGGCCGAGCGCGCCGTGACCGGGTCGAAGTCGACGCGGGCGTCGTGGATGACGTCGGCGGCCATGCGGACGGTCGTCAGCGGGGTGCGCAGCTCGTGCGAGACGTCGGAGACGAACCGGCGCTGCATCCGGGACAGCTCCTCCAGCTGCTGGATCTTGTTCTGGAGGTTCTGGGCCATCTTGTTGAAGGCCTCGCCCAGACGGGCGATGTCGTCCTCGCCGGTGACCTTCATCCGCTCCTGGAGCCGTCCGGCGGAGAGCCGCTCGGCGATCCCCGCGGCCATCCGGACGGGGGTGACGATCTGGCGCACGACGAGCCAGGCGATGGCGCTGAGCAGCACGACGACGAAGAGCCCGGCGGTGGCGATGGTGCTCTTGACCAGGTTGAGGGACTCCTCCTCCTGCGTGAGCGGGAAGAGGTAGTACAGGTCGTACGGGTCGCCGTTGATGTCGGTGAGCCGCTTGCCGACGACGAGCGCGGGCTCGGGGTGCTTGCCGGTCCCGGCGGTGTACCGGATCTGCGAGAACGTCTTGAAAGTGCCGGTGTTGTGGTTGACGGCCTTGCGCAGCTCCAGCGGGACGCTCGCGGTCGGGTCGACGTTCCCGGAGGCGCGGGCGCCCTTGACGCCCTGGCTCGTGGGGGCCTGCTCGCCGGTCCCGGCGCCGAGCGCGGCCACCTCGAAGGCGGTCTGGCCGCCACTGGCGAGCTGCTTGACGAGCGAGTTCATCCAGGTGCTGGCGTCGCGGCCGACCTTGTTGTCGGTGGCGTCGGCCCCGTCCGAGGCGGAGGGGGTGTTGGCCTTCTCCTGTGCGACCGCGAACCCTCCCGCGGCCTGGCTCTGCGCGGCCTCCTCCTTGGCGTCCAGGAGGCCCTTGCTGACCTGGGCGATGACGACGAAGCCGAGCGCGAGGACCACGGCCAGCGACATCAGGAGGGTCGCGGCGACGACCCGGAGCTGGATGTTGCGCCGCCATATGCGGACAGCCGGAAGCAGCGGCCGGCGCACGAGGCGTACGCACAGCCGCAGCAAGGGGCCGCCGGGCGCTCCGTCAGCCATCTGACGGAACTGCCGGCCGCCCCGCAGGGCTCCCCGGCGGGAGCCGCTCCGGGCCTTGCCGGACTGCACGTCAGCTGGGTCCGGCCTTGTAGCCGACACCGCGCACCGTCACGACGATCTCGGGGCGCTCGGGGTCCTTCTCGACCTTGGAGCGCAGTCGCTGCACGTGCACGTTCACCAGGCGGGTGTCCGCCGCGTGCCGGTAGCCCCAGACCTGCTCCAGCAGCACCTCGCGGGTGAACACCTGCCAGGGCTTGCGCGCGAGGGCGACCAGCAGGTCGAACTCGAGCGGGGTCAGGGCGATGGAGGCGCCGTCGCGCTTGACCGAGTGCCCGGCCACGTCGATGACCAGGTCACCGATGACCAGCTGCTCGGGCGCGGGCTCCTCCGAACGGCGCAGGCGCGCCCGGATGCGGGCGACCAGCTCCTTCGGCTTGAACGGCTTGACGATGTAGTCGTCGGCACCGGACTCCAGGCCCACCACCACGTCCACCGTGTCGCTCTTGGCGGTGAGCATGACGATCGGCACGCCCGATTCGGCACGGATCAGCCTGCACACCTCTATGCCGTCCCGTCCGGGCAGCATGAGGTCGAGCAGCACCAGGTCCGGCTTGGCCTCTCGGAAGGCAGCCAATGCCTTGTCACCGTCCGCTACGAACGACGGCTCAAAACCTTCTCCACGCAGCACAATGCCGAGCATCTCGGCCAGCGCGGTGTCGTCGTCGACGACGAGGACGCGTCCCTTCATGGTTGACATCATCCCATTAGCTAATCGTTACCTGGCGGTGAGCTGTCCCACAGCCAAAAGGGCTGGAAATCGCCCCTCGGACCTGCGTGGTGATCAGGACGACCAGTCTGCCCCGGATCCGCGCGACAATTGAAGGGACGAGCGGACCGGGATCCGGGGGACGGCCCGTCGTTCCCGGACCTCCCCATGGCACGATGACAGCCGACCAGCGCGCCCGCCACGGCAGGTGCACGTGAAGGAGCGACGATGAACGACTCTCCGGGCTGGGCCGCGCCCGGATCCCCGTCCGACGGCCAGGGCCCCGACGCCGCTCAGCAGCCGCCCGCGGACGGCTCCGCCCCGTCCAAGTGGTCCACCGAGCAGCCGCCCCCCGGGCAGTGGAGCAGCCCCACCGCCGGCCAGACCCCGCCGCAGCAGCGGCCGGGCGCCAGCTGGGGCGCGTACCCGAACCCGCCCGGACAGCAGCCCGCCGCCCCGTACGCCTACGGCAACCCCGGCGGCGGCTGGGGCGGCCCGCCGCCCGCCGCGAAGCCCGGGATCATCCCCCTGCGGCCGCTCGGCCTCGGCGAGATACTGGACGGCGCCGTCGGCACCCTGACCGGCCACTGGCGCTCCGTGCTCTCCATCAGCCTCGTCGTCGCCGCCCTGTCCCAGATCGCGCTGCTCGTCGTCCAGCGCCTCACCATGGACAGCCTCCCGCTGCCCTCCACCGAGCCCGCCACCCCGCGCGAGGCCATCCGCGCCCTGGGCGACACCGGCCTCCTCTACGGCTTCCAGTACTACGTGGAGGTCCTCGGGCTCATCCTCGTCACCTCCCTGCTGGCCCCCGTCTTCAGCCGAGCCGTCCTCGGCCGGCCCTCCACCCTCGGCGACACCCTCAAGGCCGTCCGCCCGCTGGCCCCGCGCATGCTCGCCCTCACCGGCCTGCTCCTCCTCGGCGCACTCGCCGCCGGCCTGCTCCCGACCCTGCCCGGCTTCCTCCTCGGCAGCCCCGCCCTGGCCGCCCTCGGCCTGCCCGTCGGCATCGTGCTGCTGGCCTGGTTCTACGTGACCTTCGCGCTGGCCCCGCCCGCGCTCATGCTGGAACGCGGCACGCCCGCCGCCGCCCTCAAGCGCTCCGCCAAACTGGTCAAGGGCTCCTGGTGGCGCATCTTCGGCATCAGCATGCTGACCTGGGTCATGCGGTTCATCCTCTCGGGGATCATCGTCCTGCCGTTCGCCGCCGCGGCCATGATCTTCGGCGGCGGCCTGACCGCCGTCCTCGACGGCTCCGCCGGCCTCAGCTGGCCCTTCCTGATCATCACCGGCATCGGCGCCGTCGCCGGCGCCACCGTCACCATCCCGATGCAGACGGGCGTCACCACCCTCCTCTACATCGACCAGCGCATCCGCCGCGAGGCCCTCGACCTGGAGCTCGCCCGCGCCGCCGGCGTCGAGGGCTACGGCACCACCGGAACCACCACCCCCACCGGAGGCTGACGCGCCGCATGAGCACGGGGGGACTCATCACCATCGCCGGCGGCGACACACCGCCGCTGACCACCGGACGCGAGGCCGCCCGCGAGGCGGCCGAACGCGAGCTGGCCAAGCCCATCTACCACCAGGACGAGCCGGGGCTCCTCCAGCGCGCCCTGGACCGCTTCTGGGAGTGGCTGGGCGAGTTCTTCGACCGCGCCTCCGGGGCCACCCCGGGCGGCACCGTCGGCCTGATCGCCATCGCCCTGTTCGTCGTCCTGGCCGCCGCCGCCCTGTGGTGGCGCCTGGGCACCCCCCACCGCACCGCCCGCAGCGCCGACGCCCTCTTCGACGACGGCCCCCGCAGCGCCGCCGACCACCGCGCCGCCGCCGAAGCCCACGCCGCCGCCGGCCGCTGGAACGAAGCCGTCCGCGAACGCATGCGGGCCGTCGTCCGCTCCCTGGAGGAACGCACCCTCCTGGACCCCCGCCCCGGCCGCACCGCTGACGAGGCCGCCGCCGAAGCCGCACGCCCCCTCCCCGCCCACGCCGACGAGCTCCGCGCCGCCGCCCGCGCCTTCGACGACGTCACCTACGGCGGCCGCACCGCCGACCCCGACACCTACGCCCGCCTGCGCACCCTCGACCTCACCCTGGAGCGCACCAGGCCGATCCTGACGGACCCCACCCCATGACCGGCCACCCGAACCCCGCCGACACCACCGCCCCCGGCCCCGCCGCAGGCGCCCCCGTGCCACGGCCCCCCGCCCCCGGCACGGCACCCGCCGCGCCCGCCGACGCCCCCGCCCGCCGCCGGGGCGAACGGGCCGCCACCTCCACCGCGCTCACCCCCCGCCGGCTCTGGCGCCGGGTCCGCGGGCTGCTCCTCGGCCTCGCCGTGCTCCTCGCCGCCGCCGTCGCCCTCGCCGGGCTCCAGGCCGGCGACCCCCACGGCCGCCTCGACCCCCGCTCCCCCGACCGCGACGGCAGCCGCGCCCTCGCCCAGCTCCTCAAGGAACGCGGCGTCACCACCCGCGTCGTCACCAACGCCGACGAGGCCGCCGCCGCGGCCGGCCCCCGCACCACCCTCCTCGTCACCGACCCCGACCTCCTCGGCGCACCCCAGCGCCGCGCCGTCCGCTCCGCCATCGACCTCTCCGGCGGCCGCACCGTCCTCATCGCCCCCACCGGCCCCGCCCTCGACGAACTGGCCCCCGCCGTCCGCACCAGCAGCTTCGCCCACCAGCGCGACCTCGACCCCGGCTGCACCCTGCCGGCCGCCACCGCCGCCGGCCGCGCCGCCACCGGCGACGGCCTCCGCTACACCACCCGCCTCCCAGGCGCGACCGGCTGCTACCCCAGCGACGGCCACCCCACCGTCCTCGTCCTGCCCGGCACCACCAAGGGCGGCGACACCGTCCTCCTCGGCTCCGAACGCATCCTGCTCAACCGGCGCCTCACCGAAGAGGGCAACGCCTCCCTCGCCCTCCAGCTCCTCGGCTCCCGCCCCGAACTCGTCTGGTACCTGCCCACCCTCGCCGACATGCCCGCCGACGGCCCCGCCGAGCAGAAGAGCCTCCTCGACCTCGTCCCCTCCGGCTGGTACTGGGCCCTGCTCCAGCTCTTCGCGGCCGCCGCGGCCGCCGCCCTCTGGCGCGCCCGCCGCCTCGGCCCCCTCGTCACCGAGGACCTGCCCGTCACCATCCGCGCCTCCGAGACCACCGAGGGCCGCGCCCGCCTCTACCGCAAGGCCGCCGCCCGCGACCGCGCCGCCACCGTGCTGCGCGCCGCCGCCCGCGAACGCCTCGCCGCACTGGTCGGCGTACCGCCCGCACGGGCCCACGACCCGGCCGCCCTGGCCGCCGCCGTCTCCGCCCGCCTGCCCCAGCCGCCCGACGCCGGACGCGACGTCACCACCCTCCTCTTCGGCCCCACCCCCGCCGACGACGCGGCACTCGTCGCGCTCGCCGACCACCTCGACGCCCTCGAAAGAGAGGTCCGCACCTCATGACGGCCACCACGGACAGCGCCCGCTCCTCCCTGGAAGCGCTCCGCACCGAGATCGGAAAGGCCGTGGTCGGCCAGGACTCCGCCGTCACCGGTCTCGTCGTCGCACTCCTGTGCCGCGGCCACGTCCTCCTCGAAGGCGTCCCCGGCGTCGCCAAGACCCTCCTCGTCCGCGCCCTCGCGGCCTCCCTCGAACTCGACACCAAGCGCGTCCAGTTCACCCCCGACCTGATGCCCAGTGACGTGACGGGCTCTCTGGTCTACGACGCCCGCACCGCCGCCTTCTCCTTCCAGGACGGCCCCGTCTTCACCAACCTCCTCCTCGCCGACGAGATCAACCGCACGCCCCCCAAGACCCAGTCCTCCCTCCTGGAGGCCATGGAGGAGCGCCAGGTCACCGTCGACGGCACCCCCCGCAAGCTCCCCGAGCCGTTCCTCGTCGCCGCGACCATGAACCCCGTCGAGTACGAGGGCACGTACCCGCTCCCCGAAGCCCAGCTGGACCGCTTCCTCCTCAAGCTCAACGTGCCCCTCCCCTCCCGCGAGGACGAGATCGGCGTCCTGACCCGGCACGCCGCCGGCTTCAACCCCCGCGACCTCCAGGCCGCCGGCATCCGCCCGGTCGCCGGCGCGAAGGAACTCGAAGCCGCCCGCGAGGCCATCACCCACGTCACCGTCTCCCCCGAGATCACCGGCTACGTCGTCGACATCTGCCGCGCCACCCGCGAATCGCCGTCCCTCACCCTCGGCGTCTCCCCGCGCGGCGCCACCGCCCTGCTGGCCACCTCCCGCGCCTGGGCCTGGCTCACCGGCCGCGACTACGTCACCCCCGACGACGTCAAGGCCCTCGCCCTGCCGACCCTGCGCCACCGCGTCCAACTCCGCCCGGAAGCCGAGATGGAGGGTGTCACCGCCGACTCCGTCATCTCGGCGATCCTCACCCACGTCCCCGTCCCGCGCTGATGGCCCTCACCGGACGCGCCGCCCTCCTGGCGGCCCTCGGCAGCCTGCCCGTCGGCCTCCTCGAGCCGAGCTGGACGGGCCTCCTCGCCGTCAACGGCACCATCGGCCTGGCCTGCGCCGTCGACTACGCCCTCGCCGCGCCCGTCCGCACCCTGCGGCTCACCCGCTCGGGCGACACCTCGGTCCGCCTCGGCGAAACCGCCGACGTGCACCTGACCGTCACCAACCCCGGCAGCCGCCCGCTCCGCGCCCGCGTCCGCGACGCCTGGCCGCCCAGCAGCTGGACCCCGGGCACGGAAGCCGCCGCCTCCCGCCACGACCTCACCGTCCCCGCCGGGGAACGCCGCCGCCTCACCACCCGCCTGCGCCCCACCCGGCGCGGCGACCGCCGCGCGGCCCTCGTCACCATCCGCTCGTACGGGCCCCTGCGCCTCCTCGCCCGCCAGGGCTCCCACACCGTCCCCTGGACGGTCCGCGTCCTGCCGCCCTTCACCAGCCGCAAACACCTCCCGTCCCGCCTCGCCCGCCTGCGCGAACTCGACGGCCGCACCAGCGTCCTGACGCGCGGTGAGGGAACCGAGTTCGACAGCCTCCGCGACTACGTCCCCGGCGACGACACCCGCTCCATCGACTGGCGCGCCACCGCCCGCCGGCCCAAGGTCGCGGTCCGCACCTGGCGACCCGAACGCGACCGGCACATCCTCATCTGCCTGGACACCGGCCGCACCTCGGCCGGCCGCGTCGGCGACGCCCCCCGGCTGGACTCCGCCATGGACGCGGCCCTGCTGCTGGCCGCCCTCGCCACCCGGGCGGGCGACCGCGTGGACCTCCTCGCCCACGACCGCCGCACCCGCGCCCTGGTCCAGGGCCGCGCGGCCGCAGACGTCCTGCCGGCCTTCGTGAACACCATGGCCGGACTCGAACCGGAGCTGGTCGAGACCGACTCCCGCTCCCTGGTCTCCACCATCCTCCGCAGCGCCCCGCGCCGCTCCCTGGTGGTCCTGCTGACGAGCCTGGACGCGGCCCCGGTGGAAGAGGGCCTGCTCCCGGTCCTCCCCCGCCTCACCCAGCGCCACACGGTGATCCTGGCATCGGTGGCCGACCCCCACATCGCGTCGATGGCCGCCGCCCGCGGCTCCGTGGACGCGGTCTACGAGGCCGCCGCCGCGACCCAGACCCAGACCCAGCGCCGCCGCACCGCGGACCAGCTCTCCCGCCACGGGGTCCACGTGGTCGACGCCATCCCGGAAACCCTGGCCCCCGCCCTGGCGGACGCCTACCTGGCCCTGAAGGCGGCGGGCCGGCTCTAGAGGTTGACGCGCTTCAGATAGACACGTCGACGATGCGGGATGGTCTGATACCAGACCATCAGCCGCTCGTCCTCGTAGGTACGAAGCCTCATGGGAGCCGGATCCTCGTAGAGACTCCCGGTCTTCGGGTCGATCCCCATCGAGGCAAGATCCACGAGGCCGTCCATCACCCCACTGACCAACACCTGATGCTCGGCAGCCATGTCGCCCAGGACCCAGATCCGGCTCGGGTCACACTCCCACGCCCAGCCTTGCTCGTTCTCAACCGCCTCCCCGCGTGCGGTCACAGACCGAGCTCCTGCTGTGCCTCGGCCAGAATCCGGCTGCTGCTCTCCATGGCGGCCCGGAACACCTTGTCGTCCACCGTAGGATCCCCAGCCAGACGCTGCGCCTCGGCCAACGCTCCAGCTCTGGCCGGCCAGCGCTGGATGGCGACGTGGGTGGCCCACTTGATCAGAAAGAACCTGAGCGGATTGATGGCTCCGGTCTCAGCCGCGCGATCAAACGCCTCGTGACATTCCATGTCGAACTCTGCGAGGCTCCGCATGTCCAGTCGCCGGACGGCATCTCGGAGGGCCTCGCGGGTCATAGCGGGCTGAGGCATGAGGGGGCCGTCAGCCTCGGTGTGCTGTGCTGTCATCGTGTCCTCCAACGGAAACCCTAGAGCACCCGACGCACGCCTGCAGGCCGTAAACGCAGAAAAGCCCCGCACCATGACTGGTGCGGGGCTTTCCCACAATGATTGTTCGGCGGCGTCCTACTCTCCCACAGGGTCCCCCCTGCAGT
>NZ_JBEPFL010000043.1:0-63778 GCF_040301925.1 Streptomyces sp. NPDC000075 | reverse complement strand
TCCACCGTGATCATGAAGGAGAACCTGGAAGAGCTGAACCAGCGCAAGCTGGCCGCCGACTACCCGGTCATCCTGGGCGGTGCGGCCCTGACCCGCGCCTACGTGGAGCAGGACCTGCACGAGATCTACGAGGGCGAGGTCCGCTACGCCCGTGACGCCTTCGAGGGCCTGCGGCTGATGGACGCGCTGATCGCCGTCAAGCGCGGCGTCCCCGGCGCCACCCTGCCCGAGCTCAAGCAGCGCCGCGTCGCCAAGCGGGACACTCCCGCCCTCCCGGTGGAGGAGCCGGAGCAGCCGGGCGGCCGGTCCGACGTGGCCGTCGACAACCCGGTGCCCACCCCGCCCTTCTGGGGGACCCGCGTGGTCAAGGGCATCCCGCTCAAGGACTACGCCTCCTGGCTGGACGAGGGCGCGCTGTTCAAGGGCCAGTGGGGCCTCAAGCAGGCCCGCGCCGGCGGGGCCACGTACGAGGAGCTCGTCGAGAGCGAGGGCCGTCCGCGCCTGCGCGGCCTGCTGGAGAAGCTGCACACGGAGAACCTCCTGGAAGCCGCCGTGGTCTACGGCTACTTCCCCTGCGTCTCCAAGGGCGACGACCTGATCATCCTGGACGAGCAGGGCAACGAGCGGACCCGCTTCACCTTCCCGCGCCAGCGCCGCGGCCGCCGCCTGTGCCTCGCGGACTTCTTCCGCCCGGAGGAGTCCGGCGAGACCGACGTCATCGGCCTCCAGGTGGTCACCGTCGGCTCGAAGATCGGCGAGGCCACGGCCAAGCTGTTCGAGTCCGACTCCTACCGCGACTACCTGGAGCTGCACGGCCTCTCCGTCCAGCTGGCCGAGGCCCTGGCCGAGTACTGGCACGCCCGCGTCCGCGCCGAGCTCGGCTTCGGTGGGGAGGACCCGGCGGCGATCGAGGACATGTTCGACCTCAAGTACCGGGGCGCCCGCTTCTCCCTGGGCTACGGGGCCTGCCCCGACCTGGAGGACCGGGCGAAGATCGCCGACCTCCTCCAGCCGGAGCGGATCGGCGTCCACCTCTCGGAGGAGTTCCAGCTCCACCCCGAGCAGTCCACCGACGCTCTGGTCATCCACCACCCCGAAGCGAAGTATTTCAACGCACGCTGACACGGACCGGCGTACACTGGTCGGTCCCAAACAGGCCGGTCACCTGTTCCCGAGGGGATGCCCCGCGGGGTCACGAGGTGACCGGCCTTGTCGTCCCCGGAGAGAGGCGTACGCATGACCAGCACCGTTCCCGCCCCCGTCGTCCGCACGGCCGACGGGCACGCCCTGCAGGCGGTGCTGCTCGACATGGACGGCACCCTCGTCGACACCGAAGGGTTCTGGTGGGAGATCGAGGCGCAGATCTTCCTGGAGCTCGGCCACCGCCTCGACGAGGCCTGGCGGGACGTGGTCGTCGGCGGTCCCATGAGCCGCAGCGCCTCCTTCCTGATCGAGGCGACCGGCGCGGCCATCGGCCTCGCCGAGCTGAGCGTCCTGCTGAACGAGCGCTTCGAGGCCCGGATCGCCGAGCAGGTCCCCCTGATGCCCGGCGCCGAGCGGCTGCTGAGCGAGCTGGCCCGGCACAACGTGCCCACCGCCCTCGTCTCGGCCTCCCACCGCCGCGTCATCGACCAGGTCCTGCTCACCCTCGGCCGCGACCGGTTCCACCTGACCGTCGCCGGCGACGAGGTCCCGCGCACCAAGCCCCACCCCGACCCCTACCTGTTCGCCGCGAGCAGCCTCGGCGCGCACCCCTCGCGGTGCGCCGTCATCGAGGACACCGCCACCGGGGTGGCCGCCGCCGAGGCGGCCGGCTGCCGGGTCGTGGCCGTGCCCTCCGTGGGGGTCATCGAGCCCGCTCCCGGGCGGACCGTGGTGCGCTCGCTGGAGGAAGTGGACCTGCCCTTCCTGCGCTCCCTCATCACTCCGATGAACTGAGCGCATACGGTCAGTGCCGAACGGAACAGGGGCCGGTCCCCGCTCCAGCGGAAGGATCTTCCGCTTCTGGCCCCGGAGGCCGAAATTCCATCCTGCCGGTGAGGGCTGGCGCGGGTGACTTTGGTCACCTGAGCAGCCTTCGCCGGACCTGCCCCGAGCCTCCAGGGGCTTCCCATGTGTCCGGATTGATCATCTCTCGACACCATCTGCGAAGACTCCGGCATAAGCGGTCAGTCCGCGCCCATCACAGTGCGATTACGCCCCAACTCCTGCCGGTTCCAGCCACCCCGTCCCGGGCCACTAATGTCGACGCGGGCACTCCGCACGCACCTCTGCCGTACCGGCCGCACACCCTTGCGCCGGTGCGCGCGTGGACCGATCGTCAAACACCGGCCCGATCGTTCCGCCCTGAACGGGCGACCGCAGCGAAGTGCCCTCTACGCCGCTTAACAAGTGCCGGGTGAGGGAGTACTTCCAGCATGAACCGCAAGACCATGGTGCTGACGGCCGCGATCGGCCTGCTCACCCCCGCGCTGTCCGCATGCGGCAGCGCGAGCGGAAACGGAGCAGGGTCCGGAGCGATCGTCGTCGGCACCACCGACCGGTTCGAGGCCGCAGACTACGCCCCCGCCCCGTTCGACCCCGCCTACGCCTACGACGCCACCACCTGGAACGTCCTGCGCCAGACGGTCCAGACGCTGATGCACACCCCGCGCGGCGGCGGACAGCCCGTCCCCGAAGCGGCCTCCGACTGCCGCTTCACCGACAACGACAACGAGAGCTACCGCTGCACCCTGCGGCCGGGCCTGAAGTTCGCCAACGGCGACCCGCTCACCGCCAAGGACGTCAAGTTCTCCCTCGACCGGGTCCGCGCCATAAAGGACGAGAACGGCCCCTCCTCCCTCCTCTCCACCCTCGACACCGTCGAGGTCAAGGGCGCCGACACCGTCGTCTTCCACCTGAAGACCCCGGACGCGACCTTCCCCTACAAGCTCGCCACCCCCGCGGCGGGCATCGTCAGCGAGAAGAACTACGACGCGAAGAAGCTCCGCGACGGCTTCGCCGTCGACGGCTCCGGCCCGTACACGATGAAGGCCGAAGTCAAGGACAACCACCTCGTCCGGGCCGTCTTCACCAAGAACCCGAACTACAAGGGCGACCTCAAGCTGCAGAACGACAAGGTCGAACTGCGCACCTTCCCCGACTCGGCCGCCGCCACCAAGGCGCTGTCCGACGGCTCCATCAGCATGGTCTCCCGCACCCTCTCCCCGGCCCAGATCACCGAGCTCTCGGCCAAGCCCCCCAAGGGCGTCAAGCTCGTCCCCATGCCGGGGCTGGAGATCCGCTACATCGGGTTCAACACCGACGCCCCGGTCACCAAGGAGAAGGCCGTACGCCAGGCCCTCGCCGCCGCCGTCGACCGCAACAACGTCATCTCCAAGGTCTACGGCAAGTCCGCGCAGCCCCTGTACTCGCTGGTCCCCACCACCGTGGGCGGCCACGTCAACTCCTTCTTCAACAAGTACGGCGAGGCCAACACCGCCAAGGCCGCCGACCTGCTGAAGGCCGCCGGCGTCAAGACGCCCGTCAAGCTGACGCTGAACTACACCAGCGACCACTACGGCGACGGCACCGCGGCCGAGTTCGCGGCCCTCAAGACCCAGCTGAACTCCACCCAGCTCTTCGACATCACCGTCCAGGGCAACGAGTGGGGCGACTTCCGCCCCGCCCAGAAGAAGGGCGACTACGCCGCCTACGGGCTCGGCTGGTTCCCCGACTACCCGGACGCCGACAACTTCCTCGCCCCGTTCCTGGAGCAGGACAACTTCCTGGGCACGCCGTACGCCAACAACACGGTGCGCACCAAGCTCATCCCCGAGTCCCGCAAGGCCGCCGACCGCAACGTCGCCGTCCCCGCGATCACGGAGATGCAGGACATCGTCGCCGAGGACGTGCCCGTCCTGCCCCTGTGGCAGGGCAAGCAGTACGTCGCCGCACGCGACGGGATCACCGGAGTGGAATGGTCGGTCAACGCCATCTCCGACCTCCAGCTGTGGGAGCTCGGCCGCGGGGTCAGCGGCTGAGACCGGCAGCAACCGGCGGCGGACGTCGCAGGCCGGCGCAACGAACAGACGAGAACTGTGAAGGACATCGCGTGAAGAGACGTAACCAGTGGCTGGTGGCCCCGCTCGGGGCGGCAACCGCCGCCGCGCTGCTCAGCGGCTGCGGCTCGCAGGACGGCTCGGCCGCCGGCGACGGCAAGGGCGTGGTCATGGGCATATCCGACAAGGTGAAGTCCACCGACCCGGCGTCCGGCTACGACCCGGGCTCCTGGCTGCTCTTCAACAACGTCTTCCAGTCGCTGCTGAGCTTCCCCAAGGGCGGCACCACGCCCGAGCCCGACGCCGCCCAGGCCTGCAACTTCGAGGGCGGCGACAGCAAGGTGTACAAGTGCACCCTGCGTTCCGGCCTGAAGTTCAGCAACGGCCACAGCCTCACCTCGAAGGACGTCAAGTTCTCCTTCGAGCGCACGCTGAAGATCAACGACCCGAGCGGCCCGGCCGTCCTGCTCTCCGCCATCGGGAGCATCGACGCCCCCGACGAGAAGACCGTCGTCTTCAAGCTGAAGACCCCCGACGCGACCTTCCCGAGCAAGATCGCCTCGGGCGCGGGCGCCATCGTCGACCACGCCGAGTACCCGGCCGACAAGCTGCGCACCGACAACAAGGCGATCGGCTCCGGCGTCTACAAGCTGGACTCCTTCAGCGAGAAGAGCGCCAACTTCTCGGTCAACGACTCCTACAGCGGCAAGGCCAAGGCCAAGAACACCGGCGTCACGCTGAAGTTCTTCAACGGCGACCAGGCCGGCCTCAAGACCGTCCTGGAGAGCGGCGACGTCGACTTCGCCTTCCGCGGCCTCGCCGCCAAGGACATCGCCGGCCTCGCCGCGACCAAGACCGGCGACAACAAGGTCGACGTCGTCCAGGGCACCGGCGCCGAAGTCCAGCACATGGTCTTCAACGTCAGCGACCCGGTCGTCGGCAAGCTCCCCGTCCGCAAGGCCATCGCGTACCTCGTCGACCGCGAGGCGCTCGTCAAGGACGTGTACTCCGGCACCGCCATCCCGCTGTACTCGATCGTCCCGGCCGGCATCGCCGGACACACCACCCCCTTCTTCGACCGCTACGGCGGCAGCCCCCAGCTGGAGAAGGCCAAGGCCGTCCTCAAGGCCGCCAACATCACCGGCAAGATCAAGCTCACGCTGTACTCGACGCCGACCCGCTACGGCCCCTCCACCGACCAGCAGTTCCAGGTCATCGCCAAGCAGCTCAACGAGAGCGGCCTGTTCGACGTGGACGTCAAGTCCGTCGAGTTCGAGCAGTACGAGAAGGACATCAAGGCCGGCAAGTACGGGATCTACGTCAAGGGCTGGGTGCCCGACTACCCGGACGCCGACAACTTCACCCAGCCGTTCTTCGGGCCGGACAACGTCCTGATGAACAACTACGACAACAAGGAGATCAGCGGGACCATCATCCCGACGACCTCCACCAAGTCCGACCGCACCGCGGCCAACCCGGACTACACCCGCCTCCAGGACATCGTCGCCGACGAGGTGCCGGTCCTCCCGCTCTGGCAGAGCAAGCAGTACGCCGTCGCCCGCCAGAACGTCACCGGCCTCCAGTGGTCCCTGGACGCCTCGACGGTCTTCCGCTTCTGGGAGATCAGCAAGGGCTGACCCGCCCCGGACGCACCTCCGCCCCGGCACCCCAGAAGGGTGCCGGGGCGGAGCCGCATCCGCAGGAGGGCCGCTACTGCGCGCCCGGACGCACCAGCCCGCTCTCGTACGCGTACACCGCAGCCTGCACCCGGTCGCGCAGCCCCAGCTTCGTCAGCACGTGACCCACGTGCGTCTTGACCGTCGTCTCGCTCACGAACAGGTCCGCCGCGATCTCCGCGTTCGACAGCCCCCGCGCCACCAGCTTCAGCACCTCGACCTCACGCTCCGTCAGCGTCCCCAGCACGTCCGGGACGCTCTCCTCACCCGACGGCAGGTGACCGGCGTACTTGTCCAGCAGCCGGCGCGTGATGCTCGGCGCCAGCATCGCCTCGCCCGCCGCCACCACCCGGATCGCCTGCACCAGCTCATTGGCCGGGGCGTCCTTCAGCAGGAACCCGCTCGCCCCCGCCCGCAGCGCCTCCACCACGTACTCGTCCAGATCGAACGTGGTCAGCACCAGCACCTTGGCCGGCCCGTTCCGCTCCGGACCCGTGATCTGCCGCGTCGCCTCGACCCCGTCCATCCGCGGCATCCGGATGTCCATCAGCACCACGTCCGGCTGCAGCGCCCGCACCTGCTCCTGCGCCTGGAGACCGTCCCCGGCCTCACCCACCACCACCAGGTCCTGCTCCGCCTCCAGGATCATCCGGAAGCCGGTGCGCAGCAGTGGCTGGTCGTCGACCAGCAGGACGCGGATCGCCACGGGAACTACCTCGTATTCGTCGGACGGCTTCGGCGCCGCCCATTCTGCCCTGGCCGCGGGGTCAGGAATCCGCCGGGCGGCCCGCCCTCGGGACGATCGCCAGCGGATACACCGGGGGAGTACCGCCGAACTCCGGACACACCGACTGATGATCACACCAGCCGCACAGCTTCGTCGGCCGCGGCCGCCACTCACCCGTCTCCGTGGCCTCCCGGATCGCCTCCCACAACGCGTGCAGCTTGCGCTCCACCCGCTCCAGGTCCGCCACCACCGGGTCGTACGTCAGCACGTCCCCGCTCCCCAGATACACCAGCTGGAGCCGCCGCGGCACCACGCCCTTCAGTCGCCACACCACCAACGCGTAGAACTTCATCTGGAACAGCGCGCCCTCGGCGTACTCCGGCCGCGGCGCCTTGCCCGTCTTGTAGTCGACGATCCGCACCTCACCCGTCGGCGCCACGTCCACCCGGTCGATGATCCCGCGCAGCCGCAGCCCCGACTCCAGCTCCGTCTCCACGAAGAACTCCCGCTCCACCGGCTCCAGCCGCGTCGGGTCCTCCAGCGTGAACCAGCGCTCCACCAGCGCCTCCGCCTCGGCCAGCCACCCGGCCAGCCCGGCGCCCCCGTCCCCCGGCGGGAACAGGTCCGCCAGCTCCGGCTTCGCCTCCAGCAGCCGCTCCCACTGCCCCGGCAGCAGCGCCTTCGCCCGCGGCGCCGTCCGCTCCTGCGCCGGATGGTCGAACAGCCGCTCCAGCACCGCGTGCACCAGCGTCCCCCGCGTCGCCGCCGCACTCGGCTTCTCCGGCAGCCGGTCGATCACCCGGAACCGGTACAGCAACGGGCACTGCATGAAATCGCCCGCCCGCGAAGGCGACAGCGAGGCGGGCCGGGCAGCACCCGGGGAAGCACCGTCGGAACCGGCGCCGGGGATCGTCGTCATGCGTAAAACCCTACGACCCGGGACCGACAGCGCGCGCATACCATCGACTCCGGGACCATCGCCCTGCATGATCGGAGCATCACACCGCGCGACAGCGCCCCCACGCCGCCCCACCCACGACGTGGACCACACTGGAAGCAAACGCACCGAACGAAGGAAAGCCGTGGCAGACACCGACGAAACCGGCGAGCGCTCCGCCAAGCGCTCCGACCCGGGCGGCGGCATCCTCATGGGCCGCCCCTTCGGCGTACCCGTCTACGTCTCGCCCAGCTGGTTCCTCGTCGCCGCCCTCATCACCTGGGTCTTCGGCGACCAGCTCGACCGCGTCCTGCCCGACCTCGGCCCCGCCCGCTACCTCGTCTCCCTCTTCTTCGCCGTCGCCTTCTACGCCTCCGTCCTCGTCCACGAACTCGCGCACACGATCGCCGCACTCCGCTTCAAGCTCCCCGTGCGCCGCATCCAGCTCCAGTTCTTCGGCGGGGTCTCCGAGATCGAGAAGGAGTCCGAGACCCCCGGCCGCGAGTTCGTCCTCGCCTTCGTCGGCCCCCTGCTCTCCCTCGCCCTCGCCGGGATCTTCTACCTCGGCATGAAGGCCGTCGA
Source organism: Streptomyces sp. NPDC000075 (assembly GCF_040301925.1). Lineage (NCBI taxonomy): Bacteria > Bacillati > Actinomycetota > Actinomycetes > Kitasatosporales > Streptomycetaceae > Streptomyces > Streptomyces sp. NPDC000075. Next base: position 55,816 of record NZ_JBEPFL010000043.1, on the reverse strand, counting down.
CCCCGCCACCGTCCCCGGCGTCCTCCTCGCCGGCCTGATGATCTCCAACCTCCTCGTCGCCGCCTTCAACCTGCTGCCCGGCCTGCCCCTCGACGGCGGCCGCATGCTCCGCGCCCTGATCTGGGGCATCACCGGCAAACCCATGGCCGGCACCGTCGCCGCCGCCTGGGTCGGCCGCGCCCTCGCCGTCACCGTCCTCATCGGCCTGCCCCTGATCACCCAGACCGGCGTCCTCGGCAACCCCGCCCGCGACATCGGCGGCATGGACACCGTCATGGACGCCCTCCTCGCCGCCATCCTCGCCGCGATCATCTGGACCGGCGCCGGCAACAGCCTGCGCATGGCCCGCCTGCGCGAACACCTCCCCGAACTGCGCGCCCGCGCCCTCACCCGGCGCGCCGTCCCCGTCCAGAGCACCACCCCCCTCTCCGAAGCCCTGCGCCGCGCCAACGAAGCCGGAGCCCGCGCCCTCGTCGTCGTCGACGGCCAGGGCGACCCCACCGCCATCGTCCGCGAGACCGCCATCGCCTCCGTCCCCGAACACCGCCGCCCCTGGGTCGCCGTCAGCACCCTCGCCCAGGACCTCACCGACGGAATGAAGGTTTCGGCGGAGCTCACCGGAGAAGCCCTCCTCGACCACCTCCGCACCACCCCCGCCACCGAATACCTCGTCCTCGAGACCGGCGGCGAGATCTACGGCGTCCTGTCCGCCCTCGACGTCGAGAAGGCCTTCGTGAAGGCCATGGCGCGGCCCCAGTCCTGAAGCCAATACACTGGTCACATGTCCGAACCGACCGGTGCCGCCCGCCGACGCGGGCCCTTCGAGGTCGGGGACCAGGTACAGCTGACCGACCCCAAGGGCCGCCACTACACGTTCACGCTCGAAGCCGGGAAGAACTTCCACACCCACAAGGGTTCCTTCCCGCACGACGAGCTGATCGGCGCTCCCGAGGGCAGCGTTGTCCGCACCACCGGCAACGTCGCCTACCTCGCGCTGCGCCCCCTGCTCCCCGACTATGTCCTGTCCATGCCCCGCGGCGCCGCCGTGGTCTACCCCAAGGACGCGGGCCAGATCCTGGCCTTCGCCGACATCTTCCCCGGCGCCCGCGTCGTGGAAGCGGGAGTGGGCTCCGGCTCCCTGAGCAGCTTCCTGCTGCGCGCCATCGGCGACCAGGGCATGCTCCACAGCTACGAGCGCCGCGCGGACTTCGCCGAGATCGCCACCGCCAACGTCGAACGCTACTTCGGCGGCCCCCACCCCGCGTGGAAGCTGACCGTGGGCGACCTCCAGGACAACCTGGACGAGACCGACGTCGACCGCGTCATCCTCGACATGCTCGCCCCCTGGGAGTGCCTGGAAGCGGTCAAGAAGGCCCTCGTCCCCGGCGGCATCCTCTGCTGCTACGTGGCCACCACCACCCAGCTGTCCAAGACCGTCGAGTCCATCCGCGAGATCGGCTGCTTCGCCGAGCCGCAGCCCTGGGAATCGATGATCCGCAACTGGCACGTGGAAGGCCTCGCCGTCCGCCCGGACCACCGGATGATCGGCCACACCGGCTTCCTCGTCACCGCCCGCCGCCTCGCGGACGGCGTCGAGCCCCCCATGCGCCGCCGCCGCCCCGCCAAGGGCGCCTACGGCGAGGACTACGAGGGCCCCGGCAGCGACCGCTCCGCCTAACCCTCCCCGCCGCCCCGCCCGGCGGCGGCCCAACACGAAAGCGCTGTGGCGCAGTTCCCGGAAGACCACCCGGAACTGCGCCACAGCGCCTTTTCGTTGTCCGTACCGGGTGCGCGCGCACCGGTGCGGACCCGGCCGTTCCACCCCGGTGTGAGGTATGGCACGATGCTGGCTCACCGTCACCCTTCGTACAGGAGACACCCCGCGTGACGCACAGCCCCACCGACCCCGCCCCGTCGTTGGAAGACCTGTCGCCCGAGCACCTCGCCCACCGCCGGGCCAAGCCCGTCCACTGGGTCGCCACGGCCACCGCCATGGCCGCCGTCATAGCCGGCGCCGGCCTGCTCCAGCCCGGCCGGGCCACCGGGGCCACCCCCGCCCCCGGGACCGCGAGCGGCCCGCAGACCGCCGCCGCACCCGACGCGCACGACGTCGCCTACCCCCTCGACTGCAAGGGCGCCGGGCAGACCGTCACCGCCGCCGCCCAGGGCGACCTCGACGGCGACGGCCGCCCCGAGACCGTGGCGGCCGTACGCTGCGACGCCGGATCCGGCACCCCGCCCCACGCGATCTACGTACTGGCCCGGGAGGCCGCCCCCGGGGCCCGGCCCCGCGTCGTCGCCACCCTGCTCGACCCCGCCACGCGCCGCACGGCCACCGATCTGACCGTCCGCGACCGGACCGTCACCGCGAGCCTGCTGGGCTACTCCTCGCCCTCCGTGCCCCGCTACAGCCCCGACGTCAAGCAGCTCGCCAAGTGGCGCTGGACCGGCGGGAAATTCCGCCAGGAGCTTACGGACTCGACCGCCGGACGTGTTTGAACCGTCACTCGGCGTCCGGGCCGTACACCTCGACCCTGTCCGAAACGCGCCTTACGTGAATGCAGTCACCGGGGCATTCCTTCGCCGAGTCGACCACGTCCCGCAGCAGCGGCAGGGGAACCGGAGTCGTCGCTCCGGGCTCCACGAGGAGCTCGTCCTCGGGGCTCTTCACGTACGCCAGACCGTCGATGTCCAGCTCGAACACCTCCGGGGCGTACTGGACGCAGATCCCGTCGCCGGTGCAGAGGTCCTGGTCGATCCAGACCTCCAGGGCCTCCGCGGCCCCTCCGGCGCCGCCCGTCGGGGCCTCCTGCTGCACGGTCATATCTCCTGCCGATCCCTGCGCTGATTGATCCGTTCCGGAAGCGGCTCTGGGCAAGTCGCGCGGGCCCGGACGGGTGTTGAACGCTTCGACCTTACAACCGGCTGCTTTCCGATGTTGAAGGGTGGGTATTTCCCTGGCGTGAGGGAGTACGCAAGGGTGAAGATCGGACACACCCCTACCGTCTTTGTGATCTAGGGGTTTCAATCACCACCAGCCCAGGTAGGGTCAGGAAGCGTCCAGCTCCCCTTGGAGGAGGTGAGGACCGTGGCAGCCCACGACGATGACATCAACCGCGGCATCCGGCCCGGGCGAGGGTCTGAGGACCCCGCTGGCCAGGTTGCCTATCTCGAGCAGGAAATCGCCGTCCTGCGACGCAAGCTCGCCGACTCTCCGCGTCACACGAGGATTCTCGAAGAGCGGATCGTCGAGCTCCAGACGAATCTGGCAGGCGTCTCCGCGCAGAACGAACGACTGGCGAATACCCTCCGTGAGGCCAGGGACCAGATCGTGGCCCTCAAGGAGGAAGTCGACCGGCTCGCGCAGCCGCCGGCCGGCTTCGGTGTCTTCCTTCAGGCGAACGAGGACGGCACCGTCGACATCTTCACCGGTGGCCGCAAGCTCCGCGTGAACGTCAGCCCCAGCGTCGACCCGGAAGACCTCCGGCGCGGCCAGGAGGTCATGCTCAACGAAGCGCTCAACGTGGTCGAGGCCATGGAATTCGAGCGCGCCGGGGACATCGTCACCCTCAAGGAGATCCTGGAGGACGGCGAGCGGGCCCTGGTGGTCGGGCACACCGACGAGGAGAGGGTGGTGAGGCTCGCCGAGCCGCTCCTGGACATCACCATCCGCCCCGGCGACGCCCTCCTGCTCGAACCCCGCTCCGGCTACGTGTACGAGGTGGTCCCCAAGAGCGAGGTCGAGGACCTCGTCCTCGAAGAGGTCCCGGACATCGACTACGACAAGATCGGCGGCCTGGGCGACCAGATCGAGCTGATCCGCGACGCCGTCGAGCTCCCCTACCTCTACCCGGACCTCTTCAAGGAGCACGAACTGCGGCCCCCGAAGGGCATCCTGCTCTACGGCCCGCCCGGCTGCGGCAAGACGCTCATCGCCAAGGCCGTCGCCAACTCCCTTGCCAAGAAGGTCGCCGAGGTGACCGGACAGGCCGCCGGCAAGTCCTACTTCCTGAACATCAAGGGCCCCGAGCTCCTCAACAAGTACGTCGGCGAGACCGAGCGGCACATCCGCCTCGTCTTCCAGCGTGCGCGTGAGAAGGCCAGCGAAGGCACCCCCGTCATCGTCTTCTTCGACGAGATGGAGTCCCTCTTCCGCACCCGCGGATCCGGCGTCAGCTCGGACGTGGAGAACACCATCGTCCCCCAGCTGCTCGCCGAGATCGACGGTGTGGAGGGCCTGGAGAACGTCATCGTCATCGGCGCCTCCAACCGCGAGGACATGATCGACCCGGCGATCCTGCGGCCCGGCCGCCTCGACGTGAAGATCAAGATCGAGCGCCCGGACGCCGAGGCCGCGAAGGACATCTTCGCGAAGTACCTCAAGGCCTCGCTGCCGCTGCACACGGACGACCTCAGCGAACACTCGGGCTCGCCCGAGGTGGCCGTCCACAGCATGATCCAGACCGTCGTCGAGCAGATGTACGCGGAAAGCGAGGAAAACCGCTTCCTCGAGGTCACGTACGCCAACGGCGACAAGGAAGTCCTGTACTTCAAGGACTTCAACTCCGGAGCGATGATCCAGAACATCGTCGACCGGGCGAAGAAGATGGCCATCAAGGCATTCCTCGAACACAACCAGAAGGGCCTCAGGGTCTCCCACCTCCTCCAGGCCTGCGTGGACGAGTTCAAGGAGAACGAGGACCTGCCGAACACCACCAACCCGGACGACTGGGCCCGGATCTCCGGAAAGAAGGGCGAGCGGATCGTATTCATCCGTACGCTCGTCACCGGAAAGCAGGGCGCGGACACCGGACGCTCCATCGACACGGTGGCGAATACCGGTCAGTACCTCTGACGGTGCGAGGCGGCTGCGGGTGCCTCTCACGGCACCCGCAGCCGCCTGCTTTACCGCCCGCCTTTTCCGGCCGTGAACAAGGCGAAGTCAATGACTGAAATGATCTCCCCACCAGTGCGGAGTGGTTCTAGGCTCTTCCGTACCGCCGCATCCGCAGTGCGGGACGGGCACCGCACATGACGCACCGGAGCACCAGCGGTACTTGAGCGCCGCCCCGAACGGGAGCGCCGCCGGGCAAGGAGGGCCGCATGACCGTACGGCGAGTAATGGGGATCGAGACGGAGTACGGGATCTCCGTCCCGGGGCACCCGAACGCCAATGCCATGCTCACCTCGTCCCAGATCGTCAACGCCTACGCGGCGGCGATGCACCGGGCGCGACGCGCCCGCTGGGACTTCGAGGAGGAGAACCCGCTGCGGGACGCCCGCGGCTTCGACCTCGCCCGCGAGGTGGCGGACAGCAGCCAGCTGACCGACGAGGACATCGGTCTCGCCAACGTCATCCTGACCAACGGGGCGCGGCTCTACGTCGACCACGCCCACCCCGAGTACAGCTCGCCGGAGATCACCAACCCCCTCGACGCGGTGCTGTGGGACAAGGCCGGCGAGCGGATCATGGCCGAGGCCGCCGAGCGGGCCGCCCAGCTCCCCGGCGCCCAGCCGATCCACCTCTACAAGAACAACACCGACAACAAGGGCGCCTCCTACGGGACGCACGAGAACTACCTGATGAAGCGGGAGACCCCCTTCTCGGACATCGTGCGCCACCTGACGCCCTTCTTCGTCTCCCGCCAGGTCGTCACCGGCGCGGGCCGGGTCGGCATCGGGCAGGACGGGCGCGAGCACGGCTTCCAGATCAGCCAGCGCGCGGACTACTTCGAGGTCGAGGTCGGGCTGGAGACCACCCTCAAGCGCCCCATCATCAACACCCGCGACGAGCCCCACTCGGACGCGGAGAAATACCGCCGGCTCCACGTGATCATCGGGGACGCGAACCTCTCCGAGATCTCCACCTACCTCAAGCTGGGCACGACCGCCCTGGTCCTGTCCATGATCGAGGACGGGTTCATCAGCGTCGACCTGGCCGTGGACCAGCCGGTGCGCACCCTGCACCAGGTCTCCCACGACCCGGACCTCCAGCACCTGATCACGCTCCGCAGCGGGCGCACCCTGACCGCCGTACAACTCCAGATGGAGTACTTCGAGCTGGCCAGGAAGTACGTGGACGAACGGTTCGGCACCGACGCCGACGAGCAGACCAAGGACGTCCTGAGCCGCTGGGAGGACGTGCTGGGCCGGCTGGAGACCGACCCGATGAGCCTGGCGGGGGAGCTGGACTGGATCGCCAAGCGGGAGATCCTGGAGGGCTACCGCAGGCGCGACGGACTCGGCTGGGACGCGGCACGGCTGCACCTGGTCGACCTCCAGTACTCGGACGTACGGCCCGAGAAGGGGCTGTACAACCGCCTGGTGGCCCGGGGCAAGATGAAGCGGCTCCTGGAGGAGCCGGCCGTGGAGCGGGCCGAGAGCAAGCCGCCGGAGGACACCAGGGCGTACTTCCGGGGGCGCTGTCTGGAGCAGTACGCGGACGACGTGGCGGCGGCCTCCTGGGACTCGGTGATCTTCGACCTCCCGGGCCGCGACTCCCTCCAGCGGGTGCCGACCCTGGAGCCCCTGCGGGGGACCCGCAAGCACGTCAAGGAGCTCCTGGACCGCTGCCGCACGGCGGAGGACCTGGTGCGGGTGCTTTCGGGGCAGTGAGCGGGCCTGAAAAGCCTCCGGCGAGGGAATCATGAAAGCAGCCGGACGTTGTGAAAGTACGGGGACGAATGCCGGACCCGCCTTGTAGGGTCCGGCATAGGGTCTGATCTTGAGAGGTCCCGAATCCCGGGGTCTCTCCGTGTGAGCGCGCGAACCGAGCGGGGTGAGGTAGACATGGCGACCAAGGACACCGGCGGCGGACAGCAGAAGGCCACTCGCTCGACCGAGGAGGTCGAGGAGCAGGCCGCGGAAGCGCAGTCCGACCTCAAGGAACGGCAGGAGAAGCTCTCCGACGACGTCGACTCGGTACTTGACGAGATTGACGATGTCCTCGAGGAGAATGCCGAGGACTTCGTTCGAAGCTTCGTTCAGAAAGGCGGCGAGTAGCCTTCGGATCGCAGGCTCGTCGGGGGTTGGATCATGGATTTGAAGCGCTGCGTGCGGTGCGGGGAAGTCAAGCCGCGCGCGGCCTTCTCCATCAAGCGATCAAACATGGACGGCTTGCAGCGGCATTGCCGGGACTGCGCCACGAGGTACCACCTCAAGGCGCCGCCGACGGAAGTGGGGGCGACCGGCTTGCGTGCGGACGTGCCGCAAGGACACAAGCTCTGCACGTGCTGCGGGGAGGCCAAGCCGCAGTCCGACTATCACCGCAAGGCGTCCGCCTCCGACGGGCTGCATACGCGCTGCAAGCCGTGCCGGGCCGTCGAAGGGCGGGCGGGTCACCTCAAACGCAAATACGGGATCACCGAGGCCGAACGCGACCAGATGATCGCAGAGCAAGCCGGTCTCTGCTGTCTCTGCCTCCGGGCTCCGGCCGTGCATGTGGATCACTGCCACAAGACGGGTAGGGTCCGTGGCGTACTTTGCTTCAACTGCAACACCGGCCTTGGCCTGTTGAAGGACAGCCCGGACCGTATTCTTCGGGCCGCTGAATATCTGGAGGGAACGCGTGGAAGCCAACACTCGTAACACAGGGCGTCTACCGGCAGCCTTCCTGACGCCGGGGTCGTCGTCCTTCATGGACTTCCTGGGCGCGCACGCGCCCGAGATGCTGCCGGGGAACCGGAAGCTCCCGGAGGGGATCGTCGAGGCCCCGCACGGGACGACCATCGTCGCCGCCACCTTCCCCGGCGGGGTCGTCCTCGCCGGTGACCGGCGGGCGACCATGGGGAACATGATCGCGCAGCGGGACATCGAGAAGGTGTTCCCGGCCGACGAGTACTCCGCGGTCGGCATCGCCGGTACGGCCGGCCTCGCCGTGGAGATGGTCAAGCTGTTCCAGCTGGAGCTGGAGCACTTCGAGAAGGTGGAGGGGGCGACCCTTTCGCTGGAGGGCAAGGCGAACCGGCTCTCGACCATGATCCGGAGCAACCTGGGCATGGCCATGCAGGGGCTGGCGGTCGTGCCGCTGTTCGCGGGCTACGACGAGGCCAAGGAGAAGGGCCGGATCTTCTCCTACGACGTGACCGGCGGCCGCTCCGAGGAGCACGGCTACGCCGCCACCGGTTCCGGCTCCATCTTCGCCCGGGGCTCCATGAAGAAGCTCTACCGCCCGGACCTGACGGAGGAGCAGGCCACCACGCTCGTCGTGCAGGCGCTCTACGACGCCGCCGACGACGACTCGGCGACCGGCGGCCCGGACCTGTACCGCCACATCTACCCCATCGTCACCGTCATCACCGACGAGGGCTTCCGCAGGCTGGACGAGGACGAGTCGCAGGCGCTCGCCCGCAAGGTGACGGACCGCCGGCTCCAGGAGCCCGACGGCCCGCGCGCCGCCCTGCTCTGACCAGTCCTCTCGTCGCCCAGAAGAAAGGGACGGAAAGCCGGTGTCGACTCCGTTCTATGTGTCACCCCAGCAGGCCATGGCCGACCGGGCGGAATACGCCCGCAAGGGCATCGCCCGCGGCCGCAGCCTCGTCGTGCTGCAGTACGCCGACGGCATCGTGTTCGTCGGCGAGAACCCGTCCCGCGCGCTGCACAAGTTCAGCGAGATCTACGACCGGATCGGCTTCGCGGCCGCCGGCAAGTACAACGAGTACGAGAACCTGCGCATCGGCGGCGTCCGCTACGCCGACCTGCGCGGGTACACCTACGACCGTGACGACGTGACGGCGCGCGGTCTGGCCAACGTCTACGCGCAGACCCTCGGCACCATCTTCTCCTCGGCCGGTGAGAAGCCGTACGAGGTGGAGCTGGTGGTGGCGGAGGTCGGTGCGACGGCCGCCGGGGACCAGATCTACCGGCTGCCGCACGACGGTTCGATCGTGGACGAGCACGGTTCGGTCGCGGTCGGCGGCAACGCCGAGCAGATCAGCAACTACCTCGACCAGCGGCACCAGGACGGGATGACCCTGTCGGAGGCGCTGAAGCTGGCGGTGCAGGCGCTGTCCAGCCAGGCCAACGGGACGGACAAGGCGATCCCGGCCGAGCGGCTGGAGGTCGCGGTGCTGGACCGTACGCGGTCGCAGCAGCGCAAGTTCAAGCGGATCCGGGGCCGGCAGTTGTCGCGGCTGCTGGAGGCGGAGGTTCCGGCCGCCGCCCAGGTGGACGCCGTGCTGAACGACGAGGCGCCGGAGGACGACGCCGAGTAGTCCGCGCGTACCGGTGGGCCCCGGTCCGTCCCCTGTGGGGGCGGGCCGGGGCCCGCGTGCGTCAGGGGGCGGGGGCGGGGCCGGTGGAGTCGCGGACGACCAGTTCGACGGGGATGTCGGGGGCGGTCCAGGCGGTGCCCTCCAGGACGGCGAGGAGGGCGTGCATGCCCTGTTCGCCGACCTGCTCGGCGGGCAGCCGGACGGTGGTGAGCTCGGGTTCGACGGCGGTGGCCAGGCCGAGGTCGTCGATGCCGGTGACCGAGAGGTCCTCGGGGACGCGCAGGCCCAGGCGCCGGGCGGCCTTGCAGGCGCCGGCGGCCAGGACGTCGTCGTCGCAGAGGATCGCGGTGGGCCGCTGTGCGGGGTCCGCGAGGGCCGCCTCCATGGCGGTGCGGGCGGCGTCGACGGTGAGGGCGGCCCGTACGGTGCGCAGCTCGGCGGTGGGGCCGAGGAGGGCGGCGAGGGCGCGGGCGCGGATGTGGAAGGTCCAGGTGTCGACGTCGGCGGCGAGGTGGAGGAAGCGCCGGTGGCCGAGGTGCAGGAGGTGTTCGGCGGCCTGGCGGACCCCGTCGGCCATGGCGAGGTTGACGTGGGCGGCGGCGCGGCCGGAGGCGGGGTCGCTGTCGAGCATGACGAGGGGGAGGTCGTCGCCGCCGATGGCGTCGAGGGCCGCGGCGGCCATGGAGGAGGCGATGACCCCGTCGAGGGCGGCGCGGGCGGAGGCGAAGGGGTCGCGGGCGGGGCCGGTGCCGTCGGGGGAGGGGTAGAGGACGACGCCGAAGCCGTGGGCGGCGGCGACGCGGGCGGCGCCGGTGTAGACGCGGGCGAAGAACTCGTTGGTGAGGGCGGGGACGACGAGGAGGGCGGTGCGGGTGCTGCCGAGGCGCAGGTTGCGGGCGGCGAGGTTGGGCCGGTAGCCGAGGGTGGAGGCGGTTTCGCGGACCAGGGCGGCGGTGCGTTCGGAGACGCGGCCGCGCCATTTGTCGCCGAGGACGAGGGAGACGGTGGCCTGGGAGACTGCGGCGGCGGTGGCGACGTCGCGGCTGGTGGGTCTCGTCACAGGAAACTCCTGAAGTGCCAGGTGGGGCGGGTGGGGCTGGTCCTCGGGGTGGACCCGGGGTCTGCGGCCATGGTACGTATGACGGGTCGAGTTATACGTATTACCCCGGTGGAGACTCCGGGCAGAAGGGGGCGCTCATGGCCGCGGGATACGCGGAGCTGCTCAGGACGCGTCACGCCGCGAGACTGCTGGCGGGAACGCTGCTGGGCCGGCTGCCGAACGGCACCGCCGCCATCGCCATCGTCCTCTTCATCCGCTCCGAGGGCGGCAGCTACAGCCTCGCGGGCGCGCTGGCGGCGGCCTACGGGCTGGCCAACGCGGTGGGGCAGCCGCTGCTGGGCCGGGCGGTGGACCTGTACGGGCAGCCGCGGGTGCAGCTGCCGGCGGCGCTGGTCTCCGCGCTGGGCATGGTGTGGCTGGCGGCCGCCGGTACGGCCTCGATGGCGGCCGCGTACGCGGCGGTGCTGGTCTCCGGGCTGTTCACGCCGCCCCTGGAGGGCGGTCTGCGCGCCCTGTGGCCGTCGGTGCTCGGCGGCCGTGAGGAGCGGGTGCACGCGGCGTACGCGATGGACGCGGTGGCCCAGGAGGTCATGTACACGGTCGGCCCGCTGCTGGTGACGCTGTGCGTCGCCCTGTGGTCCCCGGCGGCCGCGCTGCTGGTGCTCAACGGGGTCGGCCTGGTCGGTGTGCTGATGGTGGTGCTCTCCGAGCCCTCCCGCACCTGGCGCTCGGTGCCGCGCGAGGCGCACTGGCTGGGCGCGCTGCGTTCGCGCGGGCTGCTGGCGCTGCTGGGCGCGTTCTTCTTCGTCGGCATGGCGCTGGGCTCGATCGCGGTGGCGGCGGTGGCCTACGCCGACGGGCACGGTGGGCAGGCGGTGTACGGCTGGCTGATGGCGGCGCTGGGCCTGGGCGCGCTGGTCGGCGGTGTGGTCTACGGCGCCCGGCAGTGGGCCGGGGCTCCGGAGCGGCGGCTGCGGCTGCTGGTGGGTCTGCTGGCCGTGGGCTACCTGCCGCTGATGCTGACCGTGGGCCCGGTGGCGATGACGGCGCTGGCCGCGCTGTCGGGCGTGTTCCTGGCGCCCTCGCTGGCCTGCGCGTTCATCGTGGTGGACCGGCACGCCCCGGCCGGCACGGTGACGGAGGCCTTCTCCTGGCTGGTGACCTTCTTCGGCGTGGGCGCGGCCCTCGGTACGGCGGCTGCGGGTCCGGCCGTGGAAATGGGCGGGACGACCGCCGGTTTCGCGGTGGCCGGAGGCGCCGGCGTGGCGGCCCTGCTGGTCCTGACGGCCACTCAGACGGCCCTGTCCGGGGGCGGCCGGACCCGGGCCGTGGCGGGTTCGGCGGGGGCCCCTTCGGAGCAGTTGATCAAAAACTGATCGGAACGCCGTTCTCGAACCCGGTTTCAGAAGAGGGCAGAAGGCGTAATGTTCAGTCATGGACCGCCGCATTTTCGGGCTGGAGAACGAGTACGGCGTCACGTGCACGTTCAGGGGACAGCGCCGACTGTCTCCTGACGAAGTGGCGCGCTACCTCTTCCGCCGTGTCGTGTCATGGGGCCGCAGCAGCAATGTCTTCCTGCGGAACGGCGCCCGCCTGTACCTCGACGTGGGATCGCATCCGGAATATGCAACACCCGAATGCGACAGTCTGACCGAACTGGTCACCCACGACAAAGCGGGCGAGCGCATTCTCGAAGGTCTGCTCGTCGACGCCGAACGCCGCCTGCACGAGGAGGGAATCGCGGGCGACGTCTACCTGTTCAAGAACAACACCGACTCGGCGGGCAATTCGTACGGCTGCCACGAGAACTACCTCGTGGCCCGGCACGGTGAATTCTCCCGTCTGGCGGACATCCTGATTCCCTTCCTCGTCACGCGCCAGCTCATCTGCGGTGCGGGCAAGGTGCTCCAGACCCCCCGGGGCGCGGTCTACTGCGTCAGCCAGCGGGCCGAGCACATCTGGGAGGGCGTCAGCTCCGCCACCACCCGTTCCCGTCCGATCATCAACACCCGCGACGAGCCGCACGCGGACGCGGAGCGCTACCGGCGCCTGCACGTGATCGTCGGGGACTCCAACATGTCCGAGACGACCATGCTCCTCAAGGTCGGCGCCACCGACCTCGTGCTGCGCATGATCGAGGCGGGCACGGTGATGCGGGACCTCACCCTGGAGAACCCGATCCGGGCCATCCGCGAGGTCAGCCACGACATCACCGGCCAGCGCAAGGTGCGCCTGGCCAGCGGCCGCGAGGCCTCCGCCCTGGAGATCCAGCGCGAGTACTACGAGAAGGCGCTGGACTTCGCCGAGCGGCGGGGGATCCGCACCGGGGTCGTGGAGCAGGTCCTGGAGCTGTGGGGCCGCACCCTGGAGGCCATCGAGGCCGAGGACCTGGACCGGATCGGCCGCGAGATCGACTGGGTCATGAAGTACCAGCTGATCGAGCGTTACCGGGCCAAGCACAACATGACGATGTCCAACCCGCGGGTCGCCCAGATAGACCTCGCGTACCACGACATCCACCGCCGGCGCGGCCTGTACTACCTGCTGGAGCGCAAGGGGCAGGCGGAGCGGGTCTGCAACGACCTGAAGATCTTCGAGGGCAAGTCGGTGCCCCCGCAGACCACCAGGGCGAGGCTGCGCGGCGACTTCATCCGCCGGGCGCAGGAGCAGCGGCGGGACTTCACCGTCGACTGGGTCCACCTCAAGCTCAACGACCAGGCGCAGCGCACCGTGCTGTGCAAGGACCCGTTCCGGTCGGTGGACGACCGGGTGGAGAAGCTCATCGCCGGTATGTGACCGGTCCGGCAGGGGACCCCGTACGCGTCGGCGTGCGGGGTCCTCGCATGCCAGAGCCTTGTGGCGCAGGGGGCAGCCCGTAGAGTGGGCCGCTAGGACGGACCATTCCAGCGACCCTGAGGACCACTGTGCGACGCCGACTTGCTGCCGCGCTCATCGTGCCGGCTCTGATGCTCACCGCGGCCTGCGGAGGGGGCGACGACTCCGGGAAGAAGGACTCCTCTCCGTCGGCCTCCGCCTCCAAGCCCGCCGACGTGCCGAAGCCGGTCGCGTCGGCGGACCCGATGCCGACCGTGGCCGGTGAGGCGGGCAAGAAGGCCGAGATCACCGTCCCCAAGGGCGAGCCGAGCGGCAAGTTCGTGGTCAACGTCCTCAAGGAGGGCACCGGGCCGGAGATCAAGAAGGACGATCTCGTGGTCACCAAGTACACCGGCAAGATCTGGAAGAGCGGCAAGGAGCTCCAGGGCTCCTACGACAAGGACGGCCAGCCGCTGGTGGTGCCGGCCGGTTCGCAGCAGATCCTGCCGCTGTTCAGCGACTCCGTGCTCGGCAAGAAGGTCGGCAGCCGTCTGCTGGTCGTGGCCCCGCCGGCCGCCGCCTTCGGTGACCAGGGCCAGCCGCAGCTGGGCGTGGGCCCGAAGGACAACCTGGTCTTCGTGATCGACGTGGACCAGGTCATGCCGAAGAAGGCCGAGGGCACCCAGGCCCCGATCCCGTCGGACCTGCCGCAGGTCAAGGCCGACGAGGACAAGGAGGCCACGATCACGATCCCGAAGAACGACCCGCCGAAGGAGCTGGTCGACAAGGTCCTGATCGAGGGCAAGGGTCCGGAGGTCCAGAAGGGCCAGACCGTCTACATGCAGTACAGCGGTGCGGCCTGGGCCCCGAACCAGGGCAAGGACGCGGCGAAGCTCTTCGACACCTCCTGGAAGACCGGGCAGCCGTTCTCGACGAAGATCGGCGAGGGTCAGGTCATCGAGGGCTGGGACAAGGGCCTCGTGGGCAAGAAGGTCGGCAGCCGCGTCCTGCTGGTGATCCCGCCGGAGCAGGCGTACAAGGACCAGGCCAAGGGTGAGGACCTGCCGGCCAACTCCACCCTCGTCTTCGTCGTGGACATCGTCGGAGCAATGTAAGACTGGTCGGGTTGCCCTTTTCCGCCTCCGCGGCGAGGGGCCCGCATCCGTACGCATGAGGAGCAGTTCCGTGAGCAGCAAGCTCGAGAAGCCCGAGATCGACTTCCCCGACTTCCCCGTCCCGGCCGACCTGGTCATCGAGGACGTCTGGGAGGGCGACGGCGCCGAGGCCAAGGCCGGCTCCGTGGTCTCCGTCCACTACGTGGGCGTGGCCTACTCCACCGGCGAGGAGTTCGACGCCTCCTGGAACCGCGGCTCCGCCCTGCAGTTCAAGCTGGGTGTCGGCCAGGTCATCCCCGGCTGGGACCAGGGCGTCCAGGGCATGAAGGTCGGCGGCCGCCGCAAGCTGGTCATCCCGCCCCACCTCGCCTACGGCGACCAGGGCGCGGGCGGTGCCATCAAGCCGGGCGAGACGCTGATCTTCGTCTGCGACCTGATGGCCGCCTGATCCACGGGCAGTCACCGGGCAGGGCCCCCGCCGTGAGGCGGGGGCCCTCGCTTTTGTCCGGGACCGCCTTGGCGGTACGGTCAACGGTCACGAGTGTGTGTGTCGAGGAGCGGGGGACGGGCGTCGATGGCGATCGCCAAGGCCGAGCGGCTGATGAATCTGGCGCTGTGTCTGCTGGGGACCCGACGTCCCCTCAGCAAGCGTGAGCTGCGCGGGTCGATCGAGGCGTACCTGGAAGCCGGGAACGACGACTCCTTCAACCGCATGTTCGAGCGGGACAAGGACGACCTCCGCGAACTCGGCCTGGTGATCGAGACGGTGGAGAACCTGGAGGGCGAGACCGGCTACCTGGCCCGCCGCGACAGCAACCGCCTCCCGCCCGTCTCCCTGGACGCCGAGGAGGCCGCCGCCCTCGGGCTGGCCGCCAAGGTCTGGCAGCAGGCCCGCCTCGCGGGCGCGGCCAGCGGCGCCCTGCAGAAGCTGCGCGCCGGCGGGATGCCGGAGACCGGCGACCCGTACGAGGGCCAGCACAGCGCGATCGAGCCGCGCATCCCCGTCCACGAGGCCGCCTTCGAGCCGCTCATGCTGGCCTGCCGCGACCGGCGGCCCGTGGTGTTCGACTACCGCAAGTCCAACGCCGCCCGGCCCGAGCCGCGCCAGGTCGAGCCGTGGGCCCTGGAGTGCTGGCGCGGCCACTGGTACCTCGCCGGCTACGACCGCGACCGCGGGGCGGAGCGGGTGTTCCGGCTCTCCCGGATCACCGGCAAGGTCCGCTCGCGGGCCGGCAAGTACACCGCCGAGGTCCCGGACGTGGTGACCGTACGGGAGACCGTGGCGGCCTGGGCCGGCGAGGGCGCCCAGCGCTCGGCGCTGATCCGGCTGCGCGCCGGGTCCGGCTACCCGCTGCGGGCCAAGGCCACCGCGGTCCGCGAGGGCGCCGACGGCTGGGACGAGCTGGAGATCCCCTACGGGCACGGGCTGGACGCCTGGCTCGTGGAGTTCGGCCCGGACGTCGTGGTGGTGGAACCCGCGGACCTGCGGGCCGACGTGGTGGACCGGCTGCGCGCCGTCGCCCAGGGCTGACCAGGAACTTCACTAGCAACGCCCTGAGGGGGAGACGTACCAGCATGGCCGCGAACGCCATCGACCAGACCCGCCGGATGCTGTCCCTGGTGACCTACCTGCGCGAGCGCCCCGGAGCGCACGTCGCGGACGTCGCCCGGGCCTTCGGGATCACCGAGGACGAGCTGATCTCGGACCTCGACGTCCTGCCCATGTGCGGGACCAGCTTCCGGGGCGGGGACCTGCTCGACATCGACACCGACGGCGACCGCATCTGGTGGCACAACGCCGACGCCTCGGGGGAGTCCACCGCCGAGCCGCTGCGCCTGGCCGCCGACGAGGCCACCTCCCTGCTCGTCGCCGCCCGCGCGGTGGCGACCCTGCCGGGGCTGCGCGAGAGCGACCGGGACGCGCTGCTGCGGGCCACCGCCAAGCTGGAGGCCGCCGCCGGCGAGGCCGCCGGGGCCAGCTCCCGGCTGTCGGTGACCTTCGAGTCCGAGGGCGGGGTCTTCGCCGACGTCGACCGGGCCATCTCCGAGCGGCGCCGGCTGTGGCTGCGCTACTACTCGCCCGCCCGCGACGAGCTCACCGAGCGCACCGTCGACCCGATCCGGCTCTTCGCGGTGGGGCACACCTACCTGGAGGGCTGGTGCCACCTCTCCGAGGCGCGGCGCACCTTCCGCCTCGACCGGGTCGCCGAGATCCGCCTCCTCGACGAGCGCTCCGAACCGCCCGCCATCGAGCCCCGGGACCTGTCCGAGGGGCTGGTCCAGCCGGCCGCCGAGGACCCGGAGGTGGTCGTCGAGGTCGGCCCCGGCGGACGCTGGGTCGCCGAGTACTACCCGCACGACAGCGCCGAGGAGCTGCCCGGTGGGGGCCTGAGGATCGCGCTGCGCAGTCCCGACCCCGCCTCCCTGCGCCGGCTGGCGCTGCGCCTGGGCCGCGACGGGCGGATCGTCTCGCCGCCCGAGCTGGCGCACAGCGCCCGCAAGGCCGCCACAGAGGCACTCGCGGGGTACGGGGAACAGGTCTAGAGGGAGCACGGAGAGATGTCGCCATCTTCCGGTGCGGAACCGGTCACCTTCAAGGCCGCCTGTCCCGAGTGCCGGGCGCGCTTCGAGCTCGCGGCGGGTGCCCTGAGGCTGGCGATCGGCGGCAGCCGGCGGACCACCTTCTACTCCTTCACCTGCCCCGAATGCTCCGCGCAGGTCCGCAAACCCGCCGGTGAGCGCATCGTGGAGCTGCTGACCGGTGGCGGAGTGAGCACCCTGCGCAGTCTCTGAGACGGGGGCGCTAGGCTCGTCCCATGCTGTGGCCGATGCTTGCGATTGCCCTGGGTTTCCTCGGGGTCGCCGTCCTGTCCGTGCTGGCCCTGCGGGTCTTCCTGGAGGTCCGGCGGCTGTCGGGGCAGGTGGCCCTGGCCAGCCGCCGGATCACCGAGGCCTCCGGGGACCTGGAGCGGGCCGCGACCGACCTGGCCGGCGCCGCCCGGCGCGAGGGCTCCCTCCGGTCCTAGGCCGCCTCTCCGCCCGGTGCGCAGCGTTCACGTAGTGGTTATGGAAACCGCGCGGCCGGACCCGTACCGTCGGAGCCGCCGGCAAGCGCTGACCCCCCTGGGGATTGCCGGGCGTTCACCCCCGGGGGTTACGATCCATGTCAGAGAGGTACGGGACGACGTCTGTCCGGTATCGCGAGGCCACCACAAACCAGCCGTTTCGGTGAGTAAGGAAGACACACATGATCGGCAATCTGAAGCCCCTCGAGATCCTTCTGATCATCGCTGTCATCGTGCTGCTGTTCGGTGCCAAGAAGCTCCCCGAGATGGCCCGCTCGCTCGGCAAGTCGGCCCGGATCCTCAAGAGCGAGGCCAAGGCCATGAAGAAGGACGGCGAGGCCGACGACGCGCCCGCCGCCGCCCCGGCCGCCGACACCCAGCAGCCCGTCGCCCCGCGCACCATCCAGGCGGCGCCCGGTGACGTCACCAGCTCCCGTCCGGTCGGCGAGCCGGGCCGCACCGCCCAGGGCTGACACCCGGGGGGCCCTCCCCCCAGCACGCCGGTCATTTGCAACGAGACAAGGGACGTGGGTTGCTCAAGTCTGCCCGCAAGCAGGGGAAACGAGATCGGCTTCCGAAGGACGCCGAAGGGCGGATGCCGCTCGTCGAGCACCTGCGTGAGCTGAGAAACCGCCTGCTGAAGTCGGTCCTGGCGATCGGCCTGATCACGATCGTCTGCGCCTACTTCTTCCGGCCGATCATCGACTTCCTGCTGGAGCCGATGCTCTCCTCCGTCGGCTGCGTGAACGGGGCCACCCACCAGCGCAACGGCGCCCCCTGCGCCGAGATGACCGCCAACGGTCTGACCGGGCCGTTCTCCATCGCCCTCAAGGTCGGCCTGTCCGCGGGCCTGGTGCTGTCCGCCCCGGTCTGGCTGTACCAGCTGTGGGCGTTCGCCGCCCCCGGCCTGCACAAGAACGAGAAGCGGTACACGCTCAGCTTCGTGGCCGTCGGCGCCCCGCTGTTCCTGGCCGGCGCGGTCCTCGCGTACAAGATCCTCCCGCAGACCGCGGAGATCCTCCTCGGCTTCACCCCCGACCACGTCAAGAACCTGCTCCCGGTCGACGACTACCTCGACCTGGTCACGCGCATGGTCGTGGTCTTCGGCCTCGCCTTCGAGCTCCCGCTGATCCTGGTCCTGCTGAACTTCACCGGGGTCCTCAGCGCCAAGCGGCTGGCCGGCTGGTGGCGGGGCATGGTCCTCGGCATCACGATCTTCGCGGCCTTCGCCACGCCCACCGGCGACCCGGTCACCATGCTGACCTTGGCCTCGCCGATCGTGGCCCTCTACTTCCTCGCCCTCGGGGTCTGCCTCCTCAACGACCGCCGCCGCCGGCGCGCCAACCCGGACGCCGACCTCGACGACGACGAGGCCTCGGACCTGGACCTGACCCCCTCGTCCATCGGCGCGGCGGACGCGGCCCCGGCCCCCTCCGCCCTCCCCGAGCAGTCCGACGGCGGCCGCCGCCAGATCAACGGGTACGACGACGCCACCTGAGAGGTGAAGCCGGCCGGCCCGGGCGGGCCGGCCGGCCCCGGAGGACCTCAGGGAGCCTCCGGCTGATCACATAAATGGTCGAGACTGTTGTCAGAGGCGGCGGGTAGGCTCGACAGCAAGATGACCGAAGAACTCTCACCCGCCGAGCGGTACGCCGCTGCCCGGATCCGCGCCGCCGAAGAGGCCTCCGCCCTGGCCCCCTTCCGCGAGATGTACGAATTCGACCTGGACCCGTACCAGGTCGAGGCCTGCAAGGCACTGGAGGCCGGCAAAGGCGTCCTGGTGGCCGCCCCGACCGGCTCGGGCAAGACCATCGTGGGCGAGTTCGCCGTGCACCTCGCCCTCCAGCAGGGCCGCAAGTGCTTCTACACGACGCCCATCAAGGCCCTGTCGAACCAGAAGTACGCGGACCTCGTCAAGCGCTACGGCGCCGACAAGGTCGGCCTGCTGACCGGCGACAACAGCGTCAACGGCGACGCGCCCGTGGTCGTGATGACCACCGAGGTGCTCCGCAACATGCTCTACGCGGGCTCCCAGGCACTCAGCGGCCTCGGCTACGTCGTGATGGACGAGGTGCACTACCTCTCCGACCGCTTCCGCGGCGCCGTCTGGGAGGAGGTGATCATCCACCTCCCCGAGTCGGTGACCCTGGTCTCCCTCTCCGCGACCGTCTCCAACGCCGAGGAGTTCGGCGACTGGCTCGACACCGTGCGCGGCGACACCGAGGTGATCGTCTCCGAGGAGCGCCCCGTACCGCTGTGGCAGCACGTCATGGCCGGCCGCCGGATCTACGACCTCTTCGAGGAGGAGTCCGACCACGGAGGCCGCGGCTCCGCCCGCCGGGAGGTCAACCCCGACCTCCTGCGCATGGCCCGCGAGGAGAACAGCCGCACCTACAGCCCCAAGGACCGGCGGCGCGGCAAGATGGTCCGCGAGGCCGACCGCGAGCGCGAACGCCGCTCCCGCAGCCGGATCTGGACCCCCGGCCGCCCCGAGGTCATCGCCCGCCTGGACAACGACGACCTGCTGCCCGCGATCAACTTCATCTTCAGCCGGGCCGGCTGCGAGGCCGCCGTCCAGCAGTGCCTCTACGCGGGCCTGCGGCTCAACGACGACACCGCCCGCCTCAAGGTGCGCGAGATCGTCGAGGAGCGCACCGCCTCCATCCCGGCCGAGGACCTCCACGTCCTGGGCTACTACGAGTGGCTCGAAGGCCTGGAGCGCGGCATCGCCGCCCACCACGCGGGCATGCTCCCCACCTTCAAGGAGGTCGTCGAGGAGCTGTTCGTCCGCGGCCTCGTCAAGGCCGTCTTCGCCACGGAGACCCTCGCCCTGGGCATCAACATGCCCGCGCGCACGGTCATCCTGGAGAAGCTCGTCAAGTGGAACGGCGAGCAGCACGCCGACATCACCCCCGGCGAGTACACCCAGCTCACCGGCCGGGCCGGCCGCCGCGGCATCGACGTCGAGGGCCACGCCGTGGTGCTCTGGCAGCGCGGCATGGACCCGGTGCAGCTCGCCGGTCTCGCCGGCACGCGCACCTATCCGCTGCGCTCCAGCTTCAAGCCCTCGTACAACATGGCCGTCAACCTGGTCCAGCAGTTCGGGCGCCACCGCTCCCGCGAACTGCTGGAAACCTCCTTCGCGCAGTTCCAGGCCGACCGCTCGGTCGTCGGGATCTCCCGCCAGGTCCAGCGCAACGAGGAGGGGCTGGAGGGCTACCGCGAGGGCATGACCTGCCACCTCGGCGACTTCGAGGAGTACGCGCGGCTGCGCCGGGACCTCAAGGACCGGGAGACCGAACTGGCCAAGCAGGGGGCGGCGCAGCGCCGCGCCCAGGCGGCGAGCTCCCTGGAGAAGCTCAAGCCGGGCGACGTCATCCACGTGCCGACGGGCAAGTTCGCCGGGCTCGCGCTGGTCCTGGACCCGGGCGTGCCGGGCGGCCGCAGCAACGGGCACCGCGGGTACGAGTACCACGAGGGCCCGCGCCCGCTGGTGCTCACCGCCGAACGGCAGGTCAAGCGGCTCGCCGCGATCGACTTCCCGGTACCGGTCGAGGCCATCGACCGGATGCGGATCCCGAAGACCTTCAACCCCCGCTCCCCGCAGTCCCGCCGGGACCTGGCGACCGCCCTGCGCAACAAGGCCGGGAACATCCAGCCCGAGCGGCAGCGGCGCGGCCGGGCCGCGGCCGCCGACGACCGCGAGATCGCCCGGCTGCGCGCCGAGCTGCGCGCGCACCCCTGCCACGGCTGCGACGAGCGCGAGGACCACGCCCGCTGGGCGGAGCGCTACCACCGGCTCAAGCGCGACACCCTCCAGCTGGAGCGGCGCATCGAGGGCCGGACGAACACCATCGCCCGCACCTTCGACCGGATCCACGCGCTCCTGACCGAGCTGGACTACCTGCGCGAGGACGAGGTCACCGTGCACGGCAAGCGGCTGGCCCGGCTCTACGGAGAGCTGGACCTGCTGGCCTCCGAGTGCCTGCGCGAGGGCGTCTGGGAGGGGCTGAACCCGGCCGAACTGGCCGCCTGCGTCTCGGCGCTGGTCTTCGAGGCCCGCCAGTCCGACGACGCGGCCCCGCCGAAGGTGCCGAACGGCCCGGCGAAGGCGGCGCTCGGCGAGATGGTCCGCATCTGGGGCCGGCTCGACGCCCTGGAGGAGGAGCACCGCATCAACCAGGCGGAGGGCGTGGGCCAGCGCGAGCCGGACCTCGGCTTCGCGTGGGCGGCCTACCAGTGGGCCTCCGACAAGAGCCTGGACGAGGTGCTGCGCGAGGCCGAGATGCCGGCCGGTGACTTCGTGCGCTGGTGCAAGCAGGTCATCGACGTCCTCGGGCAGATCGCGGCGGCGGCCCCGGCCTCCACCGCCCCGCCGTCCTCGGCCGGGGGGAGCACGGTGGCGAAGAACGCCCGCAAGGCCGTCGACGCCCTGCTGCGGGGTGTCGTGGCCTACAGCTCGGTCGGGTAGTGCCTTTCGGTGCTTCCTCCGAGCCCGTGGGCGGCCGGATCTCATCTCTCGCCATGATCGGTTCGCGGCGCCCTGTGCGACGATCGGACGTATGAGTGGGGGAACGGGTGAAGGGCCGAGACGGGTCGGTCGGCCGCGTGCCGATCAGCTGAGAACGCCGAGCGGCCGGCCGCCGCGCGAGGAACTCCTCTGCGCGGCGGCCGAGCTGTTCTCGGGGCGGGGGTACGCGGCCACCACCACGCGGGCGGTGGCCGAGCGGGCCGGGATGCGCCAGGCCACGATGTACCACTACTTCAGCGGCAAGGAGGAACTCCTCGCCGAACTCCTGGAGTCCACCGTCGCCCCGTCGCTGGCGCTCTCCCGCCGCCTGCTGGCCGAGGCGGGCCGGCCCGCCGAACGGCGGCTGTGGGAGCTGTGCCGCTCGGACGTGCTGCTGCTGTGCGGGGGACCGTACGACCTGGGCGCCCTCTACCTGTTGACCGAGCTGGACCGGCCGCGGCTGGCGCGGTTCCGCCGGATGCGCGAGGAACTGCGCGACAACTACCGGGCGTTGCTCGACGCCACCCCCCTCGGAGCCGAACTGGCCGGGGACGGCGCCGGACTGGCCCTGCGCAACGACCTGGTGTTCGGTCTGATCGAGGGCGTCATGCTGATCCGCCGCTCCGACCCCGGCCGTCCGGTGGCGGCCTTCGCGGAGGCCGCCGCCGACGCGGCGCTGCGGATCGCGGGCCTGGGCCCGGCCCACTAGGTCGCGGCCGGTCCGGCCGCCGGGCCGGCTTCCCAGCCCTCGAGGTCGTCCCAGGCCTGGAGGGTGAGGCCCGTCTCCAGGTGGTGGTCGAGGCCCGTCACCGGGTCGGTGAAGGACAGGGTCCTGGCCAGCAGCTGGAGCGGACGCCGGTAGTCCGCCGGGTCGGCCGGCTCGGCCACCACCGGGTAGACCGGGTCGCCGAGGATGGGCAGGCCCAGAGCGTTCATGTGCACCCGCAGCTGGTGGGTGCGCCCGGTGTGCGGGGTCAGCCGGTAGCGGCCCAGCGGGCCCCGGGAGGCGACGAGTTCGATCAGGCTCTCGGCGTTGGGTTCGGCGTCCGGGACCTCGACCGCCGCCATCACCCCGCGCACCTTCTCGATGTGGCTGCGCACCGTCCGGGGCAGGGACACGTCCGGGTCGTGGGCGGCGAGGGCCTCGTACTCCTTGCGGACCCGCCGCTGCTGGAAGAGGAGCTGGTAGGCGCCCCGGTCCTCGGGGCGGACGCTGAACATCACCAGTCCGGCCGTCATCCGGTCCAGGCGGTGCGCCGGGCTGAGCGCGGGCAGGTCCAGCTCCCGGCGCAGCCGGGCCAGGGCGGTCTCGGTGACGTGGCTGCCGCGCGGGGTGGTCGCCAGGAAGTGCGGCTTGTCCACCACCAGGAGGTGCCGGTCGCGGTGGACGACGCGGATCGGGAAGGGCACGGGCGGCTCGGCGGGCATGTCGCGGTGGAACCAGAGCCAGCCGCCGGGCTCGTACGGGTCCCGCGGCCGCAGCACCCGTCCGCCCTCGCCCAGCACCCGGCCGGCGTCCAGCAGCCGCGCCATCGACTCGGCGCCGCGCGTGCCGGCGTAGCGCTCGGCCAGGTAGTCGCCCAGGTGCGGCCAGCGCCCTTCGGGGTCGGGGGGAAGGCGCATCCGGACCGGGTCGATGCCGTCCCGCTGGGGGAGGGGCGCGGGCGGGATGTGGGATCTGCGGCTCATCGGGACCAGGGTAGGCGGCCGGCCTACTTCCGGGTGAAGGTGCCCAGGTGTTCGGCGTCCAGGTACTCGATGCGGACCTTGCCGTCGGAGAAGGTCACCCCGGTGCGGCCGATGGCGTTCTCGCCGGCGGTCTCGAAGCTGAACGTGTCGCCGTCGTAGGGGGTGAGCGGGAAGCGCAGGGGCTTGGGGCCGAGGGAGAGGGTCAGGGCTCCCTTGGCGTCGGCGGTGACGGTGAGCGGGCCGTAGAAGGGGTTCTCGTAGGTGCCGGTGTACGCGCTCGCCGCGCGGGCGGGCTTGGCTCCGGCGGGCGGGTGCGCGTAGTCGGTGGTGGAGCGGTGGCCTTCGTTCAGCTCCTGCGCGTACAGGGCGCCGGTCAGGGCCAGCCAGTCGGCGGTCGGCGCGCCGTGCTCGGCGGTGTCGAAGAAGTCCAGGGCGATCGCGTCGGCCTGGCCGACGGGGGCCGCGTTGGTCAGGACGACGATGCCGAGCTGTTCGAGGGGGAGCATGGTGACGTTGGTGTTGGCGCCGAGTTCGAAGCCGCCCGAGTGGCCCAGGCGCAGCCGGCCGGCGTCGTCGTAGCTGACGTTCCAGCCGAGGCCGTAGAACTGCGGGACCCCGCGGAAGGTCTGGGGCTGGGAGACGATCTCGGGGAGGCGGGTGCGGTTGAGGCTGTCGGCGGGGATGATCCGCTTCCCGTCGAGGACCCCGTCGCCGAGCTGGAGCCGCAGCCAGCGGGCCATGTCCCGGGCGGTGGAGCTGGCCCCGCCGGCCGGTGTCTGGGCGTCGGCGTCGCGGACGAAGCGCGGGCTCCAGGTGCCGTCGGGGTTCTTGACGTGCGTGTAGGCGCGGTCGGAGGCGTTCGCGTAGGCGGAGAACTCGGTGCTGGTGTGCGTCATCCCGGCGGGCTTGAACAGGGTGTCCGCGCTGAGCTTCTGCCAGGTGGTGCCGTGGGCGCGGGCGACGGCCTCGGCGGCGGCGGTGAGGCCGAAGTTGGTGTAGGCGTAGCTCGCGCGGAAGGGGGTGAGGGGCTCCTCGCGGAGGTGGCCGAGGATGTACGACTGGTCGTAGCCGAGGTCCTCCAGGAGGTCGCCGGCGTGGTCGGGCAGGCCGCTGCGGTGGGAGAACAGGTCGGCGGGGGTGACGTGGGAGGTCACCCAGGGGTCCTTCAGCGCGAAGCCGGGCAGGGAGGAGCCGAGGGGCTCGTCCCAGGCGGCGGGGTCGCGCAGGGCGCCGGCGACGACGGTGGAGGAGAGCGGCTTGGAGACGGAGGCCAGCTGGAAGACGGTGTCCGGGTCCACCTTCGCGCTCTCGCCGGTGCGGCGGAGGCCGAAGCCCTTGAGGTAGAGCACCTTGTCGCGGTGGACCACGGCCACCGCCACGCCGGGGATGCCGGTGCGGCGCATGACGTCCGCGACGTCCGCGTCGAGGCGGCTCACCGCCGTGGCGACGGCGGCGTCGCTGATGCGGGGTCTGGGGGGCGGGGGCGGGGTCGGCTCCGCCGCGGCCGTCCCGGCTGTGAGCAGGATCGCCGCCCCGGCGAACGCGGCGGCGCGGTGCGTGCGCATGTCGCCATTGTGGCGTTCGGGTGAGTCCGGCGCGCGGCGGGGCCGCTGCGCGGAGCTTCTCCCCGCCCCGCCCTTTCTCCGTTTCCACCTCAAACGCCGGTGCGGCTACGAACACGGCGCTCCGCGCCCGCGCCTCAAACGCCGGCGGGGCTGGATATCGCAGGGGTCAGGCGGCGGCTCGGGCCGGGAGGTCCTGTTCGGCTTCCACCGTGGCGTTCCAGTCCCGCTTGATCGCCCGCCACCCCTCGTCCGTCTCGCCCTGGCGCCAGTAGCCGGAGATGGAGAGCCGCTCGCGCGCCACCCCCCGGTCCAGGCGCAGGTGGCGGCGGAGTTCCTTCACGAAGCCGGCCTCGCCGTGGATGAAGGCGTGGACGTCCGCCGAGGGGAAGTCCAGCGAGGTGACGGCCTCCAGCAGGGCCGCGCCCACCGGGCGGTCGCCCCGGTGGAGCCAGACGGGGGTGACGCCGTCCGGGGTGGCGATGTCCTGCTCGTCCTGCGGGCCGTCGATCTCCACGAAGGCGTACACCCGCGCCCCGCGCGGCATCCGCTCCATCGAGGCGGCGATCGCCGGCAGGGCGCTCTCGTCGCCCGCGAGGAGGTGCCAGCCGGCGGCGGGGTCCGGGGCGTAGCAGCCGCCGGGGCCGAGGAAGTGGACGAGCTCGCCGGGCTGGACGCGGGCCGCCCACGGGCCGGCGAGGCCCTCGTCGCCGTGGACGACGAAGTCCAGGGTCAGCTCCAGCCGCTCCGGGTCCCAGGCGCGGACCGTGTAGGCGCGCTGGCGGGGCCAGGCCTCGCGGTGGTGCGTCGCGCGGATCACGTCGAGGTTCCAGGGCTCCGGGTAGCGCACGCCCTCGGGTTCGAAGAGGAGCTTGACGTAGTGGTCGGTGTACGCGCCCGCGCCGAATCCGGCCAGTCCGTCTCCGCCCAGCACGAGCCGCACCATGTGCGGTGTCAGCCGTTCGGTGCGTACGACGACTGCGGTGCCGACGGTACGGGTGCGTCCTTCTGCCACGGTCTCTCCCCTGGTGCTTACGAAGCTTAGGATTACCTAAGTTAGCACCTCATGGGCGCAGTGCGCTGCTCAGGCGTGACACCGCTCCTCCCAGACCCCACCGATGGGCGAGCGCCTCGACCATTTCGGGCCGGGCGGGGGACTGGGGGAGGGCCGGGTCGAAGGCGGGGAGCGGCACGTCCGCGGCCACCTTGACGACCTTCGGGGCCACCGCCAGGTAGGGGCGGGATTCGTCCAGGCGCTTGCGCTGGGTGGGGGTCAGCTTCGACGTCGGGTCGTCGACGGCCGCGATGATCCCGGCCAGGTCCCCGTACGCGTCCAGCAGCTTGGCGGCGGTCTTCTCGCCAATGCCCGGGACTCCCGGCAGTCCGTCGCTCGGGTCGCCGCGCAGCAGCGCCAGGTCCGCGTAGCCGGGGCCGTCCACCCCGTACTTCTCGCGCAGCCAGGCCTCGTCGGTCACCTGGAGGCTGCCCACGCCCTTGAGCGGGTACAGGACCCGGCGCGCCCGGGCGTCGTCGACCAGCTGGTAGAGGTCCCGGTCGCCGGTGACGATGTCCACCGGGCCGGTGGCGCGGGCCGTCAGGGTGCCGATCACGTCGTCCGCCTCGTACCCGGCGACCCCCACCCGGGCGATGCCGAACGCGTCCAGCGCCGCCTCGATGATCGGGACCTGCGGGGCCAGGGTGTCGGGGGTCTCCTCCACGTCCGGACCCGACTCCGTGAGCTCCGCGACCCGGTGCGCCTTGTACGAGGGGATCAGCGAGACCCGCCAGTGCGGCCGCCAGTCGGCGTCCATGCAGGCCACCAGGTCGTCGGGGCGATGGTCCTGCACCAGCCGGCCGATGAAGTCGAGCAGCCCGCGCACGGCGTTGACGGGGGTGCCGTCCGGGGCCTTCACGGAGTCCGGGACGCCGAAGTAGGCGCGGTAGTAGAGGGACGCGGTGTCCAGGAGCATCAGCCGTCGTGTGGTCGTCGTCATGCAGGCGATGATGCCGCAACCCGCCCGGCCGCAGGGCCGTCACCCCTGGTGGGCGAATGATCACTCAAACAGTTCGTCCGGCGCGCGCGCCCGCGCTTCCTCCCCGAGGGTGTTGATCACAGGCGGGCCGCTCGGCCGCGCCCGGTCCCCGTGCGAGGAGTTCCGTACGCCCCTGCCCGCGCGCGCCGTCGGCGCGCGGCGGGGGCGGTGCGGCGCGGCCCCGCCCCCAGCCCCCAGGAGCCCCGATGGATGCCGTCCAGTCCACCGACCCCGCCCGCAGGACCGTGATCAGGGCCGGTGCGGTGGCCGCCGCCGCGCTGGCCGCGTGCCCCCGCGCCGCGGCCGCGGCGACGACGGCCCCGCGGCCGGCGGCCGCACCCCCGCCGGCCGCCGCCGACGCGGCGGACCTGCCCCTGCGCTCCGACCGCGACAGCCAGGGCGACATCCTCGCCGGCTCCCGCAAGGACCACGCCTGCCTGCTGTTCCTCCGCTTCCGCGAGCCGGTCCTGGCCCGGCGCTGGCTGCGCCGGCTGCTGCCGCAGATCTCCACCACCGAGGAGATGGCCAGGTTCAACGCCGCCTTCAGCGCCGCCCGGACCAAGGCGGGCGGAACCGACCCGGCCTCCCTGTCCGCCCAGTGGACCGGGCTCTCCCTCACCCATGCGGGCCTGGGCTTCCTCGCCGGCCGTGACCCCTTCCCCGCACTGCCGGCCGGCAGCACCGCCGAGGCCTTCGCCCAGGGGCCCGCCGAGCGGGCCGAGGCGCTCGGGGACACCGGCGACAGCTCCCCCGACTCCTGGCTGTTCGGCGGCGAGGGGCCGCACCGGGCCGTGCACGCGATCCTCAACCTGGCGGCGGACGACCCCAGGAAGCTCGCCGAGGCCGTCGACCGCCACCAGCAGGCCCTCGGGCCCGCCCAGGGGGTGCTGGTCTTCCGGCAGGACGCCGGCACCCTGCCCGGCGCCCTGCGCGGGCACGAGCACTTCGGCTTCACCGACGGCATCAGCCAGCCGGGCGTGCGCGGGTTCAACGCCCCCGACCCGGCGACCGGCAACACCGTGCTCGGCAAGCCCGGCGCCCGGCTGGTCCCCGCCGGGGAGTTCATCGTCGGACAGGAGAAGGCGGGGAACCGGCCCGCCGGACTGCCCGCCTGGGCCACCGGGGGCTCCTTCCAGGTCGTCCGCCGGCTCGCCCAGGACGTGCCCGGCTGGTGGGCCCAGGCCCGCGAGCGGCTGGCCGAGCTCAAGCGGGCCGGGGCCGCGCCCGCCGACGCGACCGACACCTGGCTCGCCGCCCGGCTGGTCGGCCGCTGGCCCGGCGGCACCCCCGTCGCGGGCTGCCCCCTCGCCGAACGGCCCTGCCCGGCCGGCACCGGCCCGACCGCCGTCTCCTACCGCGACGACCCGCAGGGCTGGCACACCCCGCTGTTCGCGCACATCCGCAAGGGCAACCCGCGCGACGGCCTCGTCCCCGCCCTCGGCCGCCCCCCGCTCGACCCCGCCGTGACCGACGGCCACCGCATCATCCGGCGCGGGATCCCGTACGGCCCCGCCTACGACCCCGCCCAGGAACCCGGGCAGGGCACGAACGGGGCCTCGCGCGGGCTGGTGTTCATCGGCTACCAGGCCGACCTGGTCCAGCAGTTCGAGTTCGTGGCCAAGCAGTGGATCAACGAGCCGGACTTCCCGGCCGGCCGCAACCCGCGCACCGGCGCCGACCCCGTCCTCGGCCCCGGCTCGCCCGTCGCCTTCGAGAGCGAGTCCGAGGGCGGCAGCCGCGCCACCACCCTGCGCTTCGGCCGGTTCATCCGCACCGAGGGCGCCCTCTACGCCTTCACCCCCTCGATCCCCGTCCTGCGGGAACTGGCCGAGGGCCGGCTCGAGGTCTCCCTGGAGGTCCACCCCGGCACCGTGCTGCGCGCGGGCGACGTCCTCGACGCCGGCGCCGCCCGGCTGACCCTCGACGCCGACGGGGACCTCGTCCTCCTCGACCCCTCCGGAGCCCGGCGCTGGAGCGCGGGCACCGCGGGGAAGGGCAGCGAGGCCGCCTTCTCCCGCGACGGCGAGCTCACCGTGCGCACCGCCGACGGCAAGGCCGCCTGGAGCAGCGGCACCGCCGGTCACCCGGGCGCCCGGCTGCTGGTCCGCCCCGGCGGGGACGCGGTGGTCCTCGACGGCGACCGTGTGCTGTGGCGGGCCGGCGACGGCGACGCGGGGTGACCGGGCGGGTACGGGAATCGGCCGGGGAGCGGCCCGGAGAGCCCTTGCGCGCGAATCCGGGGGCGGTTGCTGCGTAAGGTGCTTACAGCACACCGATGTGCGACCACGGGTAGGGGAGGGCAGCCCCGACATGAACGGCAAGGAAGACGGGAACATCGCGGACGCCACGGACGGCACGGAGTACGGCTTCGCCCGGGCGGGCGGCCCCGACGTGAACGACAAGGAGAAGGACGCCAAGGAGCAGCCGCTGCGGGTGGGCGTCGCGGTGCGCAAGCGGCGCCGCGCGCTGCACCTCACGCTGGCCGCGGTGTCGGCGCGCAGCGGGCTGTCCGTGCCCTTCCTGAGCCAGATAGAGAACGAGCGCGCCCGCCCCAGCATGCGCTCGCTGGAGCGGGTCGCGGACGCCCTGGAGACCACGGCCGTCGACCTGCTCGCCGCCTCCGACACCGCCCGCACGGTGGACCTGGTGCGGGCCGGTGACGATTCCGGGCTCGGGCCCGTGGGCGGGGTGCGTCCCCTCGTACGCGGCCACCACCAGCTGCACGCGCTGGAGTTCAACGGCGACCAGGACGCCGGCCGCGAGTACCAGCACCGCAACGACGAGCTGATGTACGTGGTCTCCGGCGCCTGCCAGGTGGAGGCCGAGGGCCGCGCCTACCGGCTGGAGGAGGGCGACGCGCTGTTCCTCTCCGGCGGGGTGCGCCACCGCTGGAGGGCCGTCAGCGACGACACCCGGCTGCTGGTCGTGGCCGTCGGCGACCACATCCACGCCACCTCCGAGCCGCCCTCGCCGGGGCACTGAGCCGGTGCGCGTCGTCTCGCTCGTGCCCTCCCTGACCGAAGCGGTCGCGGTGAGCGCGCCGGGCCTGCTCGCCGGGGTCACCGACTGGTGCACCCATCCGGCCGCCGGCCTGGGGGAGGCCGTACGGATCGGCGGGACGAAGAACCCCGACGTCCGGGCCGTCGCGGAGCTGCGCCCCGACCTGGTGATCGCCAACGAGGAGGAGAACCGGGCCCCGGACCTGGCGGCGCTGCGCGCGGCCGGGCTGGAGGTGCTGGTCACCGAGATCCGCGACCTGCCGCAGGCCTTCTCCGAGCTGGACCGGCTGCTGGTGGGGGCGCTGGGGCTGGAGCGCCCCGAGTGGCTGGACCGGGCCGAGGAGGCCTGGGCGCGGGTGGAGCCCGTCGGGGAGCTGACCGCCTTCGTGCCGATCTGGCGCCGGCCGTGGATGGTGCTGGGCCGGGACACCTTCGCGGGCGACCTGCTGGCCCGGCTGGGGGTGCGCAACGCCTACGCGGGGCACCCCGAGCGGTATCCCAGGGTGCCGGTGGAGGAACTGGCGGGGAGCGGCTGCGATCTGGTGGTGCTCCCCGACGAGCCGTACCGCTTCACGGCGGACGACGGCCCGGAGGCCTTCCCCGGCCTGCCCGCCGCACTCGTCAGCGGCCGCCACCTGACCTGGTACGGGCCCTCGCTGGCGGAGGCCCCGGCGGTGCTGGCGGCGGCGCTCAGGCGGTCTTCGGCAGCAGCCGCCCGCTGAACAGGCCGCGCAGGGTGTGGACGGCGGCCAGCAGCCAGGCGGTGACCAGACCCAGGAACAGGACGGCGGCCAGCCAGGCGAAGGCGTCCAGCCCGGTGTGGCGGGCCAGCCCGGCGGCGCCGGTGACGCAGGTGCCGACGGGGAAGGTCAGCGCCCACCAGGTCATCGCGAAGCCCATGCCGTCCCTCGCGGCCCGGACCAGCATCGCGGCCGCGAGGGCCAGCCACAGCAGGGCGAAGCCCATGACGGGCACCCCGTAGACGACGGCGAAGGCGCCGAGGGCCTGGGCGTAGGGGGCTTCGACGGCGCCGGGCGCCACGTCGGCGAGCTGGTTCACGGCGGTGGTCGACTGGCCGAGGGGGCCGAGGACCAGGAAGAGGGCGGGGGTCAGCGCCAGGGGCAGGGGGCCGTGGGTGATCAGCCGGCCGAAGACCAGGGGGAGCAGCAGCAGGACGGCCAGCAGGCTGATCCCGAACATCGCGTAGCAGGCCATCAGCAGGGCCTCACGGGGCTGCCCGGCGGGCAGGTGGGGGACCAGCAGGGGGCCGACGGCGGCGGAGACCATGGGCGAGACCACGGGCAGCAGCCAGACGGGAGAGGCCTGCGCGGCCTCGACCTTGTGCCGGACCACCATCAGGTAGGGCACCACGACGGCCATGACCAGGCCGATCACGGTGCCGGCGGTGAACAGGACGGTGTCCACGGCGACGGCGGCGCCGGTCCCGATCAGGTCCTTGCCGACGATGAGCGTGCCGCCGCCGACGGCCAGCAGGGCCATCGCCAGGCACCCGTAGAAGGGGGCGACGGCCGGGTCGAGGAGGTGGGCGCGGGCCTGGTCGCGGTGGTGCAGCCAGTGCCCGGCGCGGGCGGTCAGCAGGACGGCGAGGGCCACGGCGGACAGCGCCCAGACGAGCTGGCAGGCCACGCGCTGGCCCGGGAGCTGGTAGGGGAGGGTGGCCCCGGCGTTCGCGATGATCGCCGTACCCATGACGGAGGCGTACCAGTTGGGGCCGAGGTGGCGCAGCGCGGGGGCCTTGTGGGCCCGGGGCGCGAGTTCTATGACGGTGCGGGGTCGCACGGCGGTGGTGGCCATGGGTCCAGCGTCCCGTCGGCCGGGGCCGTACGGCAGAGGTCGCACGTCTATAAGGCCATAAACTGATGTTATGGGTAACGAGGAGACGGTTCCGCTCGCACACCGTGTGCCGGACCTTGGCGTGCTGGAGCTGCTGCTCACGGTGGCGCGGGTCGGCAGCCTGAGCGGCGCGGCCCGCCGCCTGGGCATCACGCAGCCGGCGGCGAGCAGCCGGATCCGGGCGATGGAGACCCGCCTCGGCGTCGCCCTGGTGGACCGCTCCCCGCGCGGCTCGACGCTGACGGCCGAGGGCGCGCTGGTCACGGACTGGGCCCGGCGGGTGGTGGAGGCCGCCGAGGCCTTCGACGCGGGCGCGCAGGCCCTGCGCGGGCGGCGGGACTCGCGGCTGCGGGTGGCCGCCAGCATGACCATCGCCGAGTACCTGCTGCCGGGCTGGCTGATCGCCCTGCGCGGGGAGCGGCCCGGCACGGCGGTCTCCCTGCACGCCGGGAACTCCGCCGACGTGGCCCAGCGGGTCCTCGCGCACGAGGCCGACCTCGGGTTCGTCGAGGGGCTGTCCGTCCCGGACGGCCTGGACTCGGCCGTCATCGCGCAGGACCGCCTGGTGGTGGCGGTGGCCCCGCACCACCCCTGGGCGCGGCGCTCGAAGGGGGTGGAACCGGCGGAGCTGGCGGGCAGCCCGCTGATCCTGCGCGAGCGCGGCTCGGGGACGCGGCAGGTGCTCGACGCCGCGCTGGCCCCGTCCGGCGGGCTGGCCCAGCCGCTGCTGGAGCTGGCCTCGACCACCGCCGTCAAGGCGGCGGCGCTCAGCGGGGCCGGGCCGTGCGTCCTGTCGGAGCTCGCCCTGGACGACGAGCTGTCGACCCGCCGGCTGGTGGAGGTGCCCGTCCCGGGCGCGGCGCTGGCCCGCGCCCTGCGCGCCGTCTGGCCGACCGGCTCCCGTCCGGCGGGCCCGGCGCGGGACCTGCTGTCGCTGACCCGGCGCGGGGTGTAGGCCGGACGGGCGAGGGCGGATCGTTTCGGCGCGGGGCGGGCGGTGACCCGGGGCGGCCGCGACGGGAAGGTGATGCGCGTTGCCCACCCCTGTGAAAAGGAATCACCCATGCGTCTTCGCCACGCGGCCCTCGCCGCCTTCGGCGCGCTGTCCCTCGTCCTGACCATCCCGGCGTCGGCGTCGGCCGCCGTCGGCGAATTCCAGGACTCGTACGTCGGCCTGGACGGCAGGACGCACATCGGGATCCTGCTCGACCCCAAGAGCGGCGAGTGCATCACCCTGCCCGAGGTGGCCGACCCGAGCGCGAGCTCCCCTGCGCACTCCCCCCCGCAACCGCACCACCTCGACGGCCACGGTGTTCACCGACCCGGAGTGCGAGGGCGACTGGTTCACGCTGCGCCCGCTCACGGGCCGCGGCACGGCGCAGCTGAAGCTCCGGTCGGTCGCCTTCAGCTAGTGGTCCCAGCCGAGCGGGCCCACTCCGACGGCTGACGACGGTCCGCTCGCCACGGCCCGGGCCCGGGCTCAGTCCTGGACCCGGGCCTGCAGCGTCTTCGTCAGCAGCCCGCCCCCCACGATCAGGGCCACGCCCAGCCACCACACGTTCCCGTCGAACACCAGCACCGCGATCCCGATCGGCACCAGCAGCCCCGCCAGCGGCAGCAGCAGGGAGGCCCGGCCCGGTCCGGGCTCGCCCCGGGCGCGGGCCCGGACGACCCCCGGGTACCAGGCGGTGAAGCGCAGGGCGGCGACGATCGCCAGGATCTGGATGATCCAGCCGGTCCAGATGTTGTCGGGGTTGCGCAGGACCAGGTCCCCGAAGCCGCCCGCCAGGGCCGCCACCAGGAAGGCCAGCCCCCACACCCCGGTGATCACGTAGTTGGTGCGCAGGAAGGCGGGCGCGTGCCACAGCGAGGGGTCGGTCTGCTCGCGGGCGTACTGGAGGGTGAACGGCATCCGGACGGCCATCGAGCCGAAGGCGATCGCCGTCAGGGCCAGGTTGGAGACCTCGCCCGCGTAGGTCTCCAGCCAGCGCAGCGTGCCGGCGCTCGCCAGGGCGCCGATGACGGCCAGGGCGGCGAAGAAGACCACGTCGGCCACCTCCAGCAGCTTCCAGGAGCTGCCCCGGTGCACCACCCGGCCGGCCACGACAAGGGCGACGATCATCGCCAGGGCGGCCGCGACCGCGATTTCGAACCGGCCCGGGCCGACCAGCAGGGAGAAGACGATCCACGGCGCCATCCCGACGACCGGGTTCTCCAGGAACCCGGCGAGCCGGCCGGTGGCCGCTCCGTAGGCTTCCGTCCGCATCCTTCCAGGGTGCGCGCCGTCCGCCCGGAGGGCCATTCGTGCCCGCAGGCCACGCGCGGAGACGCCCCGCGTGGCCCGCGCCGCGTCAGGAGACCGGTACCGCCCGCAGGGCGGCGGCCGCCTCGATGAAGGAGGCCATCACCCGGGTGTCCTTGTCCCGTTCGGGGTGCCACTGCACGCCCACGACCCAGTTCGACCGGTCGGGGTCCTCGATGGCCTCGACCGTGCCGTCCTGCGCGTACGCCGAGACGACCAGCCCCCGGCCGAGGCGGTCCACGGCCTGGTGGTGGTACGTCGGGACGTCCGCGACCTCCGGCACCAGTTCCGCGTACCGGGTGCCCGCCACCGGGGTGACGGGGTGCCAGGAGGTGACGCCCGGGGTGTGGACGTGGCCGTCGATGTGCTGGATCAGCGTGCCGCCCAGGGCCACGTTCAGCGCCTGCATGCCCCGGCAGATGCCGAGGAGCGGGAGCCCGCCCGTCAGGGCCGCCCGGATCAGGGCCAGTTCCCACTCGTCGCGGACGGTGGCGGGGGCACCCGTACGGGGGTCGCGCGGAGCCCCGTACCGGACGGGGTCCACGTCCGGGCCGCCGGAGACGATGAGCCCGTCCAGCCGTCCCAGCACCTCCGCCGCCCGGTCCGTGTCGTCCGGGGGCAGCAGGACGGCCGCGCCGCCCGCCGCCTGGACCAGTTCGTAGTAGCCGGACGGGACGAGCGACGTGGGAAGGTCCCATGCCCCGTAGCGGGTGGACTCCTCCACGTAGGTGGTGATGCCGATGAGCGGCCTGGGCACGGTGTTACCTCCAGGGTGGTGCCGGGAGCAGGGTGCGG
Source organism: Streptomyces sp. NPDC000075 (assembly GCF_040301925.1). Classification (NCBI taxonomy): domain Bacteria; kingdom Bacillati; phylum Actinomycetota; class Actinomycetes; order Kitasatosporales; family Streptomycetaceae; genus Streptomyces; species Streptomyces sp. NPDC000075. The sequence goes on along the minus strand of NZ_JBEPFL010000043.1, from coordinate 20,806 downwards.
GATCAGGATTTCAGTCGCGGGTCAACTCCGCCTCGGCTTCCGCCAGCGCGGCGAACTCTTCCTCGGGTGCCGAGGCGACGAGCCGGTGGCGGCTGTAGAAGGCGAAGTAGGCGAGGGCGACGGCGTACACGGCGAGGGCGATGAGGGCGGCGTCGATGTCCACGAGGAAGGTGGCGACCAGGGCCGAAAGGGCGAGGACGAAGGCGACGGACGAGGTCAGGACCCCTCCGGGCGTGCGGTACGGCCGCTCCAGTCCGGGCTCGCGGCGGCGCAGCACGATGTGGGAGAGGGCCATCAGGGCGTAGGAGATGGTCGCCCCGAACACCGCGATGTTCAGCATCCGCGCCCCGTTGCCGGTGGCCGCCGCGAGGGCGAAACCGATGGCACCCGGGATCACCAGTCCGAGGTACGGGGCCTTGCGCTTCGACGTCAGCGACAGGAAGCGCGGCAGGTAGCCGGCGCGGGAGAGGGCGAACAGCTGGCGGGAGCCGGCGTAGATGAGGGAGAAGAAGGAGGCGACCAGGCCCGCCAGGCCCGCGTAGTTGACGAAGCGGCTGAGGGCGGTGGGGCCGCCGTCCCCCTCCAGGGCCACCACGAGGGGGTTTCCGGCCGACTTCACGGCGTCGGAGCCCTGGGCGCCGGTGGCGGCGAAGAAGGTGACCAGGGCCAGCAGGGCGAGGATGCCCATGGAGATGGCCAGGGCCTTCGGCATGGAGCGGACCGGGTCCTTGGCCTCCTCGGCGGCGAGCGGCACGCCCTCGACGCCGAGGAAGAACCACATGCCGAAGGGGAACGCGGCCCAGATGCCGAGGACGCCGAAGGGCAGCCAGGAGTTCGAGCCGAACGCACTCGCGTCCACCGGGATGTCGTCGAGGGAGTTCACGTCGAAGCCGGTGAGCGCCCCGAAGGCGAAGATCAGCAGGGCGGCGACGGCCACCGCGGTGACGATGAGGCTGAAGCGCAGGGCCTCGCCGACGCCCCACAGGTGGACGCCGATGAAGACGACGAAGCAGCCGAGGTAGACGGGCCAGCTGGAGGTCAGGCCGAACAGGCCGAGGGATTCGACGTAGTCGCCGATGAAGATGACGATGGCCGCCGGGGCCAGGACGTACTCGATCAGGATGGCGGTACCGGTGAGGAAGCCGCCCCAGGGGCCCAGCGCGCGGCGGGCGAAGCCGTAGCCGCCGCCCGCCGTGGGCAGGATGGTGGACAGTTCGGCGAGGGAGAAGACCAGGCAGGCGTACATGGCGCCCATGAGCGCCGTGGCGACGGCCAGGCCGCCGAAGCCGCCCTTGGACAGGCCCACGTTCCAGCCGGAGAAGTCGCCGGAGACGACGTAGGCGACGCCGAGTCCGGTCAGCAGCAGCCAGCCGGCGCTGCCTCGGCGCAGGGTCCGGCGCTGGTGGTACTCCGCGTCGGCGTCCCCGACGGCGGGTGATGCGGGCGCGGTGGAAAGGTCTTCGGCCATGTGCGCTCCTGCCCGGGGGGAAAGGTTTCGCTGCGTACCTTTGCGTCAAGAGCGGGGAGCGCGCAAGACCCCTGCGTAAAACGGAGGTAACAAGAACCTCACCCGCCTCAGGCCAGGAACCCGCGCAGCAGGGCCGCCGTACCGCAGCAGTGCTCGCGCATCACCGCCCGCGCCGCCTCCGCGTCCCGCTCCAGCACCGCCTCCACCAGGGTGCTGTGCTGCTGCTGGGAGTGCTCCAGGTTGCGCACCAGCAGCGGGATGCAGTCCAGCAGGTCGTTCACCCGGGCCCGGACGGCCGCGTACTGGGCCGTCAGGCTGGCCGAGCCGGCCAGTTCGCACAGGGTCAGGTGGAAGAGGGTGTCCTGGCGGCGGTACTCGGCGAGCGGGGCGTCGTGGGTGGCGGCGAGCGCGCCCAGCAGCCGCTGCGCGTCCTCCTCCGAGAGCCCCTGCGAGGCGCACAGCCCGGCCGCGCCCACCTCCAGGACCTCCCGGAAGCGCAGCACGTCCTCGATGTCCACCCCCGCCACGCGCCGGCGCAGCTCCTCCTCGGCGCCGCCGGCCGGGGTGTCGGGGCGGGCCAGCACGAACGTGCCCCCGTACCGGCCGCGCCGGGCCTCGACCAGGCCCTGGTCCTGGAGCACCTTCAGCACCTCGCGCAGGGTGACCCGGCTGATCCCCATCCGCTCCGCCAACTCCCGCTCGGGCGGCAGCCGTTCCCCGCCCGGCACCAGGCCCAGCCGGACCACCTGGAGGATCTGTTCGAGCGCCTCCTCGAAACCGTTGCCCGCCCGCACCTGCCGCAGCACGGGATTCAGCCGCGCGATCGGGCCCCCGTCGCCCGCCGTATCGGTCATCTCGGCTTCTCCCCTTCCCAAGCAATGGTTCTGTTCAATACCTTAGGCCTCCTCGGCTCACCGAAGGAGAGATCCCCGTGGTAGACCGCAAGCCGCCGCTCGCGCCCGAGGAGCTCCGCTCCCTCGTCGCCAGTGGTGAGATCGACACAGTCGTCCTGGCCTTCCCCGACATGCAGGGGCGCCTCCAGGGCAAGCGGTTCGCCGCACAGTTCTTCCTCGACGAGGTCCTCGACCACGGCACCGAGGGCTGCAACTACCTCCTCGCCGTCGACACCGACATGAACACCGTCGACGGATACGAGATGTCCTCCTGGGACCGGGGCTACGGCGACTTCGCCATGCACCCCGACCTCGCCACCCTCCGCCGCATCCCCTGGAACCCCGGCAGCGCCTTCGTCCTCGCCGACCTCGCCTGGCACGACGGCACCCCCGTCGTCGCCGCGCCCCGCCAGATCCTGCGCCGGCAGCTGGAGCGCCTCGCCGAACACGGGTACACCGCCATGGTCGGTACCGAGCTGGAGTTCATGGTCTTCCAGGACACCTACGAACAGGCCTGGAACGCCGACTACCGCGCCCTGACCCCGGCCAACCAGTACAACATCGACTACTCCGTCCTCGGCACCGGCCGCATCGAACCCCTGCTGCGACGGATCCGCAACGAGATGCAGGCAGCCGGCCTGACCGTCGAATCCGCCAAGGGCGAGTGCAACCTCGGCCAGCACGAGATCGCCTTCCGCTACGACGAGGCGCTCACCACCTGCGACCAGCACTCCGTCTACAAGACCGGGGCCAAGGAGATCGCCTCCCAGGAAGGCGTCTCGCTCACCTTCATGGCCAAGTTCGACGAGCGCGAGGGCAACTCCTGTCACATCCACCTCTCGCTCACCGACGCCGACGGACGCAACGCCATGGCCGGGGACGGACCAGGGGGCATGTCACCGCTGATGCGGCACTTCCTGGCCGGCCAGCTGGCGGCGCTGCGCGACTTCTCCCTTCTCTACGCCCCCAACATCAACTCGTACAAGCGTTTCCGGCCGGGATCCTTCGCGCCCACGGCCGTCGCCTGGGGCGTCGACAACCGGACCTGCGCCCTCCGAGTGGTCGGCCACGGCCGCTCCATGCGCTTCGAGAACCGCCTCCCCGGCGGCGACGTCAACCCCTACCTCGCCGTCGCCGGCCTGGTCGCGGCCGGGATCTACGGCGTCGAGAACCGCCTCGAACTCCCCGAGGCCTGCGCCGGCAACGCCTACACCGCCGACTTCGCCCACGTCCCCACCACCCTGCGCGAGGCCGCGGAGCTCTGGGAGAACAGCGAGATCGCCAAGGCCGCCTTCGGCCCCGAGGTCGTCGCCCACTACCGCAACATGGCCCGCGTCGAACTCGACGCCTACGACTCCGCGGTCACCGACTGGGAGCGCCGCCGCTCCTTCGAACGCCTCTAGGACCCGGTCCATCCCACCCACCCACCCCAGAAAGGCACCACGTGTCCGAAGCGCTGGACCCCTCCCACCTGAGGGTGCTCAACCCGGCCACCGAGGAACTCGTCGCCACCGTCCCGGCCGCCACACGGGACGACGTCGACGCCGCCGTCGCACGCGCCACGGCCGCCCAGCGCGGCTGGGCCGCCGCCGCCCCCGCCGACCGGGCCCGGATCCTGCGCCGCTTCGCCGCGGTCGTCGACGGACACATCGAGGAACTGGCCCGCCTGGAGGTCCGCGAGGCAGGCCACACCCTCGGCAACGCCCGCTGGGAAGCCGGCAACGTCCGCGACCTGCTCGACTTCGCCGCCGGGGGAGTCGAACGCCTCTCCGGACGCCAGATCCCCGTCGCGGGAGGCATCGACGTCACCTTCCTCGAACCCCTCGGCGTCATCGGCGTGATCGCCCCCTGGAACTTCCCGATGCCGATCGCCGCCTGGGGCCTGGCACCCGCCCTCGCCGCCGGCAACGCCGTCATCCTCAAGCCCGCCGAGACCACCCCCCTCACCGCCCTGCGCCTCGCCGAACTCGCCCTCGAAGCCGGGATCCCCGAACACCTCTTCCAGGTGCTCCCCGGCCACGGAGCGGTCACCGGCGACGCGCTCGTCGAACACCCCGGCATCGCGAAGATCGTCTTCACCGGCTCCACCCGGGTCGGCAAGCAGATCATGTCCAAGTGCGCCGACCGGGTGAAGCGCGTCACCCTCGAACTCGGCGGCAAGAGCCCCAACATCGTCTTCGCCGACGCCGACCTCGAAGCGGCGGCCGCGGCCGCCCCCATGGCCTACCTCGACAACACCGGCCAGGACTGCTGCGCCCGCACCCGGATCCTCGTCCAGCGCTCCGTCTACGACCGCTTCCTCGACCTCGTCACCCCCGCCCTCACCTCCGTGGTCGTGGGCGACCCGCTCGACGAGAAGACCCAGATGGGCCCGCTCATCTCCGCCGCCCAGCTGGAACGCGTCCGCGCCTACGTCACCGACGACCTCAAGGCCGTCCGCGGCACGGCCCCCGAGGGCCCCGGCTTCTGGTACCCGCCGACCCTGATCACGGACGTCGACCCCACCGCGCCCGTGGCCGCCGAGGAGGTCTTCGGACCGGTCGCCGTCCTCCTGCCCTTCGAGGACGAGGAGGACGCCGTACGCCTCGCCAACGCCACCGAGTACGGCCTCTCCGGCTCCCTCTGGACCCGCGACGTCGGCCGCGCCCTGCGCGTCTCGCGCGCCGTCCAGGCCGGCAACCTCTCCGTCAACTCCCACAGCAGCGTCCGCTACTGGACCCCGTTCGGCGGATACAAGCAGTCCGGACTCGGCCGCGAGCTCGGACCCGACGCCCTCACCGCATTCACCGAGACCAAGAACGTCTTCATCAGCACGGAGGCCTGAGAACCATGTCCAGCCAGACCAACGAAGAGATCGTCTGCCGCCGCCTGATCGGCCGCACCGCCGTCATCACCGGAGCCGGCAGCGGCATCGGCCTCGCCACCGCCCGCCGCCTGGCCTCCGAGGGCGCCAACGTCGTGTGCGCCGACATCGACCCCATCGCCGGCAAGGCCGCCGCCGAGGAGGTCGGCGGCACCTTCGTCCAGGTCGACGTCACCGACAAGGAGCAGGTCGACGCCCTCTTCAAGACGGCCTTCGACACCTACGGCTCCGTCGACATCGCCTTCAACAACGCCGGCATCTCACCCCCGGACGACGACTCCATCCTCACCACCGAGCTCGACGCCTGGCGCCGCGTCCAGGACGTCAACCTCACCTCCGTCTACCTCTGCTGCAAGGCCGCCCTCCCCTACATGCAGCGCCAGGGCCGCGGCTCCATCATCAACACCGCCTCCTTCGTGGCCATCATGGGAGCCGCCACCTCCCAGATCTCCTACACCGCCTCCAAGGGCGGCGTCCTCGCCATGTCCCGCGAACTCGGCGTCCAGTTCGCCCGCGAGGGCATCCGCGTCAACGCCCTGTGCCCGGGCCCCGTCAACACCCCGCTGCTCCAGGAGCTGTTCGCCAAGGACCCCGAGCGGGCCGCCCGCCGCCTCGTGCACATCCCGCTCGGCCGCTTCGCCGAACCCACCGAGATCGCGGCCGCCGTCGCCTTCCTCGCCAGCGACGACTCCTCCTTCATCAACGCCACCGACTTCCTCGTCGACGGCGGCATCTCGGGCGCGTACGTCACCCCCCTGTAGCCGGCCCCGGCGACGGGCCCCGCACACCGGCTCCGCCGTCACCCGACGTTCACCTCGGCACCACCCCCACGACAGCCGGGCGTCGCACGACGCCCGGCTGTCGTGCTCTACCGTCACCGACGATCTTGTACGAGAACCAGGAGTGCCACCCCCGTGACCCGACCCCGCACCCACCGCCGGATCCAGGCGGCGGCCGTCGCCCTCGCGACGGCCGCCGGCGCCCTCACCGCCGCCGCCCCCGCCCAGGCCGCGCACCCCGCCTGCACCACCCCGAAGCTCGCCGCCGGCTGGTACGGGGACAACCGGGCCCGGCTCCAGCAGCTCATCGACCAGTACGGCAGCTGCAACCCCTACCGCCCCGGCCGCACCAGACCCGTCGCCGTCTTCGACTGGGACAACACCGTCGTCAAGAACGACGTCGGCGACGCCACCATGTTCTGGCTCCTGCGCAACGGGAAGATCCGCCGGCCCGCCGACTGGAAGAGCACCAGCCGCTACCTCACCCCCGCCGCCGACCACGCCCTCACCACCGCCTGCGCCCCCCTCGCCCGCCCCGGCGCCCCCCTGCCCACCGGCACCCCCGAGGGCGCCGCCTGCGCCGACGAGATCAACTCCGTCTACGGCGCCTCCGCCACCCGCACCGGCGCCCCCGCCTTCGCCGGCTGGGACCACCGCACCACCGAACCCGCCTACGCCTGGCTCCCGCAGCTCATGCAGGGCTGGACCCCGGCCCAGGTCCGCGGCTTCGCCGCCGCCGCCCGCACCGAGAACCTCGCCGCCCCCATCGGCGCCAAGCAGCAGGTCGGCACCACCACCGCCACCGGCTGGGTCCGCTACTACGACCAGCAGCGCGACCTCATCAAGAACCTCCAGCGCGCCGGATTCGACGTCTGGATCAGCTCAGCCTCCCCGCAGCCCGTCGTCGAGGTCTGGGCCCAGGGCGCCGGCGTCGCCGCCGACCACGTCATCGGCATCCGCAACACCACCCGCGACGGGAAGCTGACCACCCACCTCCAGGGCTGCGGAACCGTCCCCGACGGCGCCGACTCGATGATCACCTACGTCGACGGCAAGCGCTGCTGGATCAACAAGGAGGTCTTCGGCGTCCGCGGCGCGGCCGCCGAGAAGGTCCAGCCCGCCCCCCGCCGCCAGGTCTTCGCCGCCGGCGACTCCGACACCGACGTCACCTTCCTGCGCGACGCCACCGCCCTGCGCCTGGTGGTCAACCGCAACAAGAGCGAACTCATGTGCCGCGCCTACGACAACAGCGACGGCAAGTGGATCGTGAACCCCATGTTCATCGAGCCCAAGAAGCAGAAGAGCAGCCCCTACCCCTGCTCCACCACCGGCTACACCGACCACGACGGCACGCCGGCCCCCGTCCGCCGGGCCGACACCAGCGTCATCCCGGACCAGACGGACACCGTCTTCTGACCCACCCCTAAAGGAACGTCAGCCCCTCGCCCCGGTAGGTCGGGACGGACGCGGTCACCCGGTCGCCCTCCACCAGGTGCAGCGTGTCGAACCGCTCGCACAGCTCCCCGGCCTTCGCGTGCCGGAACCAGACCCGGTCGCCGATCAGCAGGTCGTCGGCCGGGCTCCCCAGCAGCGGGGTCTGCACCTCACCAGCCCCCTCCTGCGGGTCGTAACGCAGCCCCGCGGGCAGGTACGGCACCGGGAGCCGGTCCGCCCCCGCCGCACCCGACGCCGGATAACCGCCGCCCAGCACGGTCACCACCCCCACCCCCGGCCGGCGCACCACCGGCTGCGCGAACAGCGCCGCCGGACGCCCCCGGAACGAGGTGTAGTTGTCGAACAGCCGCGGCATGTACAGACCCGAACCGGCCGCGATCTCCGTCACCGCCTCCTCCGCGGCCGTCTCCGCCACGCTCCCCGTACCGCCGCCGTTGACGAACTCCAGGTCCGGCACCACCGACCGCACGGCACGCACCACCTCGCCCCGCCGCGCCGCCAGCTCCCGGCGGGCCGCGCCCTGCATCAGCCGGATCATCCGCGACCGCACCGGACGCCCGGCCACCGCGTCCCCGACCCCGGCCACATGCCCCTCGTACGCCATCAGCCCCACCACCCGGAACCCCGGCCGGGAGGCCACCGCCCGCGCCAGCTCCGCCAGCTGCCCCGGCTCCCGCAGCGGCGAGCGCCGCGCCCCGACCCGCACCCGCCCGCCCAACAGCCGCAGGGACGTGTCCAGTTCCAGGCAGACCCGGATCTCCTCGGCCCGGCCCGAACGCGAACGGTCGATCAGGTCCAGCTGCGCCGGATCGTCGACCATCACGGTCACCGCGCCGGCCAGCTTGGCGTCACCCGCCAGCTCCCCGAACCCGGCCCGGTCCGCCGACGGATAGGCGAGCAGCACGTCCCCGAACCCCGACCGCGCCAGCCACAGCGACTCCGCCAGGGTGTACGACATGATCCCCGCGAACCCCGGCCGGGCCAGGACCCGTTCGAGGAGCGAGCGGCAGCGCACGGACTTGCTGGCGACCCGGACCGGCTTCCCGCCCGCCCTCCGCACCAGGTCGTCGGCGTTCGCGTCGAAGGCGTCCAGGTCCACGATGGCCAGGGGCGCGTCGAGACGCGCGGTCGCCCGGTCGTACCGGGCCCGGTCCGAAGTCATGGGCGGCAGCTTGCCAGACGGCCGTACCGACGGGTAGGGGTCCGGGCGGCCCTGCCCCCCACCCGTCCCCGCCCGGGCCGGGGCGACGGCCCCGTAGAGTACGGGCAGGCAGCCGTACGGAACGGGGGGCGGAGCCGCCGCATGACCACGACGACACCGCGGACCGAGGTCCTCGACGACCCCGGGCAGCCGCCGCCCCCGGCCCCCGCGCCCCGCCACCACCCGGCCCGCGTCACCGCCGCCGTCCTCTGCGCCCTGCTCGGCTCCGCCCTCCTCGCCGGGGGCGCCGCCACCACCTGGAGCCGGTACCGCGCCGACCACCGCCCGCTGCCCCCCGACGCCGCCTACCGCAAGGCCGCGTCCCTCTGGCACACCGCCCCCGTGGACGGACTCCTGCCCCCCGTGGTCGAGGACCGCGAGGCCGGACCCGGCGGCTCCAGCCGCACCTGGACCCGGATCGCCCTGGCCCCCGACGCGGACTGCGCCGTCCTGCCCGCCGACTGGCGCGCCGCGCTCGCCGCCGCCGGCTGCACCCGGGTGCTCCGCGCCACCTACACGGACTCCACCCGCAGCTCCCTGATCACCGTCGGCCTGGTCTTCACCCCCGCCGAGGCCAAGGTGATGGACGGCCTGCGCGGACGCCTCCCCGCCCCGCCCGCCTACGAGTACGCCGACTCCCGCCGGGCCGCCTGGACGGCCGGCGTCGTCGCCGAGGCCCCCGCCGTCGTCTACGCCGTCTCCGCCTTCGCCGACGGCCGCGCCATGGACGCCCCCGTCCCCGCCGAGGAAGCGGCCCGGCCCGGTGGCACCGGCACCGTCGCCGAAGCGGGGCTGGGCCACGAGGCCAAGGCCCTCGCGGTCCGCGTCGAACGCGCCCTCGGCGCCCTCGCCGCGCCCCCCGGCACCGAGCCCGACGCGCAGGCCGCCGCCCCCCGCCGGCCGCGCCAGGAGACCCCCTGATGCCCCGCACCACCCGTCCGGCCCGAACCCCCGCGCCGGCCCCGGAGCCCCCCACGACCACAGCCCCCGCCCCGACCCCGGCCCTCCGCGTCGCCGGGGCCGCCGTCCTGGCCGCGCTGCTGGTGGGCGCCGGGGCGCCGCCCGCGGTCGCCGACACCATCCGCGACCGGCAGTGGGGCCTCCAGGCCCTGCGCGCCGAGGAGGCCTGGGGCATCACCCAGGGCGACGGGATCACCGTCGCCGTCCTCGACACCGGCGTCGACTCCACCCACCCCGACCTCGACGGCCAGGTCCTCGACGGCACCGACCTCGTCGGCATGGGCGCCGGACGCGGCGACCGCGCCTGGGCCCGCCACGGCACCGCGATGGCCAGCATCATCGCGGGCCACGGCCACGGCCCCGACCGCTCCCAGGGCGTCCTCGGGATCGCGCCCCACGCCAGGATCCTCCCGGTCCGCGTGATCCTGGAGGAGGGCGACCCGGGCCGCGCCAAGGCCCGCGACAGCAAGTCCGGCGCCCTCGCCGAAGGCATCCGCTGGGCCGCCGACCACGGCGCCGACGTGATCAACATGTCGCTCGGCGACGACAGCGACTCCGCCCACCACGAGGCCGCCGAGGACGAGGCCGTCCAGTACGCCCTCGCCAAGGGCGTGGTCGTTGTCGCCTCCGCGGGCAACGGCGGCGAACGCGGCGACCACACCTCCTACCCCGCCGCCTACCCCGGCGTCATCGCCGTCGCCGCCGTCGACCGGCAGGGCCGCAAGGCCCCCTTCTCCACCCGCCACTGGTACGCCACCGTCAGCGCCCCCGGCGTCGACGTGGTCATCGCCGACCCCGACCGCGCCTACTACGAGGGCTGGGGCACCAGCGCCGCCGCCGCCTTCGTCTCCGGCGCCGTGGCCCTCGTCAAGGCCGCCCACCCGGGCCTGTCCCCGGCGCAGGTCAAGAAGGTGCTGGAGGACACCGCCACCGGACGGCCGGCCGGCGGCCGCGACGACGCCCGCGGCCACGGCACGGTCGACCCGCTCGCCGCCCTCCAGGCAGCCGCCGCGCTGCGCCCCGAGGGCCCGGCCCCCGTCGCCGTCCCGGCCGGGCGGCGCTTCTTCGGCCCCGGCCCCGACCCGGCCCCGGCGGCCGGACGGGGCTCCCGGCGGACCGCCCCGGCGGCCGCCGCCGGGGGAGCGGCGCTGCTGGTGCTGGCCGCCGTACTGGCCCGGCGCCCGCGCGCCGCACGGCGGGACGCGGCGGGGGAGTCCTTCCCCCCGGCGGGATAGGGTCGGGTCATTGTGGCGACCAAGAACATTCCAGACCCCGGTTTCTCCGACGACGACGGCACCGCCGACCCCCGGCTGAGCGCGGCCCTGGCCGCCTGGGCCGAGGACCGCGCGCGGGAGCCGGAACTGCTCGCGGCCCTGAAGGACGCCCGGCTGCTGGTGCCCGTCGTGGCGGTGCTGGGCGAGGTCGAGACCGACCCGGAGACCGGACTCAAGCGCGAGAAGACCAGCGACATGGCCGTCCCCACCCTCACGGCCGGCAACCGCCGGGCGCTGCCCGCCTTCACCTCCATCGCCTCGCTGGCGCTCTGGGACCCGGCGGCCCGCCCGGTGGCGGTCCCGCTGCACCAGGCCCTGGCCGCCGCGGCGCACGAGAAGGCCGACACGATCGTCCTCGACCTGGCCGGCCCCGTCCCGTACCAGCTGACCGGCTCCGCGCTGCTCGCGCTGGCCGAGGGCCGCACCGACGCCGACCCGCTGGCCGACCCGGCCGTGCGCGGGGCGGTACGGGCCGCGGTGGCCGCCGAGCCGGCCGTGCTCCGCGCCCACCTGGGCCCCGGCGGGGCCGCCGCCGACGGCACCCTCGCGATCGTGCTGTCCGAGGGGGCGCCGGTCGCCCCGGCCGCCCGCCGGGTGGCCGAGGCCCTCGCGGCGGACGAGACCCTGCGCGGGCGCCTCGTCCGAGGCCTGGACCTGGCCCTGCTCCCGGCCGACGCCCCGGTCCCGCCGGGTGAGCCGCTCTTCACGCGCTGAGGACCCCGTACGCACGCCGAAGGGCCGCCCGAGAACACCTCGCGGGCGGCCCTTCGGCCGGTCGAGCAGAACCGTGCGGCGGGGTCAGGCGTAGACCGGGCCCGTGAACTTCTCGCCCGGGCCCTGGCCCGGCTCGTCCTGGACGAGGGAGGCCTCGCGGAAGGCCAGCTGGAGCGACTTCAGGCCGTCGCGCAGCGGGGCCGCGTGGAAGGAGCTGATCTCGGTGGCGCTGGCGGTGACCAGGCCGGCCAGGGCGGTGATCAGCTTGCGGGCCTCGTCGAGGTCCTTGTGTTCGGAGTCCGGCTTGTCCAGGCCCAGGTTGACCGCCGCGGCGCTCAGCAGGTGGACGGCCACCGTGGTGATGACCTCGACGGCCGGGACGTCCGCGATGTCGCGGGTCATCTCGTCGTAGTCGGGAGTGGTGGAATCGGAGGGCGTCGCGTCAGTCATGCGCTCCACGATAGGTCGTGCGGCGGCCTTGCCACGCGTGGGGTAGTATGTACATCGACCGGCCGGACACCTGTGTGCCCGGCCCACAAGTGGAGGCTCCGATCTCCCACCCGACCACCCTCCGGGGAGGCGGGTCATCCGGTCAGGCGGTATCCATCGTTCCGTACGGACGATGGAAGGCCGCCGAGTTGCGCCCCGCGGTTCGCACGCGGCGGTGCTCCGGTTGTTTTGGAGCCCCTGCCTGTGCCCGGCGGGGCATTTTTCATTCTCCGCCGCGGTTGAGGTCTGACGACACAAAGACGTCAGCGGTTGTCTGCCAGACAGCCGTGTGGTGCTACCGAGGAGGATCCATCAGCACCGAGCCCCGCATCAACGATCGGATTCGCGTCCCTGAGGTGCGACTCGTCGGTCCCAGCGGCGAACAGGTGGGCATTGTTCCGCTTGCGAAGGCGCTTGAGCTCGCGCAGGAGTACGACCTGGACCTGGTCGAGGTCGCGGCTTCCGCTCGCCCGCCGGTCTGCAAGCTCATGGACTACGGCAAGTTCAAGTACGAGTCGGCCATGAAGGCCCGTGAGGCGCGCAAGAACCAGGCGCACACGGTCATCAAGGAGATGAAGCTCCGGCCGAAGATCGACCCGCACGACTATGACACCAAGAAGGGTCACGTCGTTCGGTTCCTCAAGCAGGGCGACAAGGTCAAGATCACGATCATGTTCCGTGGTCGCGAGCAGTCCCGGCCGGAGCTCGGCTACCGACTGCTGCAGCGTCTCGCGGAGGACGTCCAGGACCTCGGCTTCATCGAGTCGAACCCCAAGCAGGACGGCCGGAACATGATCATGGTTCTCGGTCCGCACAAGAAGAAGACCGAGGCGATGGCCGAAGCCCGCGAGGCGCAGGCCGCCCGCAAGGCCGAGCGCCAGGGTGGTGCCGCCGCCGAGGCCGCTCCGGCCGACGCGGAGGCCGCTCAGGCGGAGTCCGCCGAGGTGGAGCCCACCGAGGTCGACGCCGACGGCTCCGCCGAGGCGAACACCGAGGCCTGATTCCGAGGCAAGCCCGTCTCGGATCACCCACACAACATGACGCTCCCGCCAGCCGGTCCGCGAGGACCGGTGGGGGCGCCACCGACGAGGAGATAACGGCGCTATGCCGAAGAACAAGACGCACAGCGGTTCCAAGAAGCGCTTCAAGATCACCGGCTCCGGCAAGGTGCTCCGTGAGCGCGCCGGCAAGCGCCACCTGCTCGAGCACAAGTCGTCCCGTGTCACCCGCCGCCTGACCGGCACCGCGGAGATGGCCCCCGGCGACGCCGCGAAGATCAAGAAGCTTCTCGGCAAGTGACGTTCCTCCGCTTCCCCCTCGGGGGGAGCGGGACGTCGAGACCGGGACCCCATCGAATTCGGGCCGTGTGAAGACAACCACGGCCCCGCTACAAGGAGTTAAAAAGTGGCACGCGTCAAGCGGGCAGTAAACGCCCACAAGAAGCGCCGGGCGATCCTCGAGGCGGCCTCCGGCTACCGCGGTCAGCGTTCGCGCCTGTACCGCAAGGCCAAGGAGCAGGTCACCCACTCGCTGGTCTACAACTTCAACGACCGCAAGAAGCGCAAGGGCGACTTCCGTCAGCTGTGGATCCAGCGCATCAACGCCGCTGCCCGCCAGAACGGCATGACGTACAACCGCCTCATCCAGGGTCTGAAGGCCGCCAACATCGAGGTGGACCGCAAGATCCTGGCCGAGCTGGCCGTCAACGACGCCAACGCGTTCGCCGCGCTCGTCGAGGTCGCGCAGAAGGCCCTCCCGGCCGACGTCAACGCGCCCAAGGCCGCCGCGTAAGGCATAGCCGGCCCGCTCACTGAGGCCGGCACCCACGGACCCGCAGGCGTTCGCCTGCGGGTCCGTGTGCGTTCACCCTGCCCCGGACCACCCGAGAGAGAACCCTGAGACCATGCCCACCCCCGCCGAGCTGATCTCCCCCCGATCCCCGCGGGTGGCCGCCGCACGGCGGCTGGCGCGGCGCAACTTCCGCACCAAGGAGCGCCGGTTCCTCGCCGAGGGTCCCCAGGCCGTGCGCGAGGCGGTCGCGCACCGCGGGCCCGAGGGCGCGACCCTGATCGAGCTGTTCGCCACCGTCGAGGCCGCGGAACGCTACGCCGACATCGTCGAGGCGGCGCTGCTGGGCGGGGCGCGGGTGCACTACGCCTCCGACGAGGTGCTCGCGGAGGTCTCGCAGACGGTCACCCCGCAGGGGCTCGTCGGCGTCTGCCACTTCCTGGACTCCCCCTTCGAGGAGATCCTCCGGTCCGGCCCGAAGCTCGTCGCCGTCCTCGCCCACGTCCGCGACCCCGGGAACGCCGGCACCGTCCTGCGCTGCGCCGACGCCGCGGGAGCCGACGCGGTGGTGCTGACCGACGCCTCCGTCGACCTCTACAACCCCAAGTCCGTCCGCGCCTCCGTGGGCTCCCTCTTCCACCTCCCGGTGGCCGTCGGCGTCCCCGTCGAGCAGGCCGTGGCGGGGCTGCGGGCGGCGGGCGTACGGATCCTCGCGGCCGACGGGGCCGGCCGGGACGACCTCGACGCCGAACTGGACGCCGGCACCATGGGCGGGCCCTCGGCCTGGGTCTTCGGCAACGAGGCCTGGGGCCTGCCCGAGGAGACCCGGGAGCTCGCGGACGCCGTCGTACGGGTCCCGATCCACGGCAAGGCCGAGAGCCTGAACCTCGCCACGGCCGCCGCCGTGTGCCTCTACGCGTCCGCGCGTGCACAGCGGGCGTCCGGAGGGTGCCGTTCCGTGACCCCCAGCTAGTAATGTGGCCGTCCGGGGGGCCCACTGAGCTACCCGGAGATGTGGGGTACGGGGACATGACCGTCGGCACAAACAGCTCGCCGGTGACCGCGGGAGCCGCGGGGCCGGCCGGGGAACGGCTCCCGGACACCCCCGGCGCGCCCTTCGCCGTCGACCCCGACGAGCTCCCCGACGGGCTCGTCGTCGCCGACCACGCCGGGCGCGTCGTCTGCTTCAACCGCGCCGCCTCCCGGATCACCGCCATCGCGGCCGGACGCGCCCTCGGCGCCCGCATCGAGAGCGCGCTCCCGCTGGAGGACCTCGAGGGCCGCCGCTGGTGGGCGCTGACCGACCCCTACGGCGGCCTCGCCACCCGCAGCGGCCAGCCCGAGCGGAACCTGCTGCTGCCGGGCGGGCGCGAGGTGCTGGTCTCCGCCCGGTACGTGCGCACCCGCCCCACCGGCCCGCTGAGCCGCCTCGTGGTCACCCTGCGCGGCACCGAGGCCCGCCGCCGCACCGAACGCAGCCACGCCGAGCTGATCGCCACCGTCGCGCACGAGCTGCGCTCCCCGCTGACCTCCGTCAAGGGCTTCACGGCGACCCTGCTCGCCAAGTGGGAGCGGTTCACCGACGACCAGAAGCGGCTGATGCTGGAGACCGTCGACGCCGACGCCAACCGCGTCACCCGCCTCATCGCGGAGCTCCTCGACATCTCCCGCATCGACTCCGGCCGGCTGGAGGTCCGCCGCCAGCCGGTCGACCTCGCCGCGGCCGTCGGCCGCCACGTCCAGGCGCTCACCGCGAACGGCCAGGCGCCCGAGCGGTTCCTCGTACGGGTCAGCAGCCCGCTGCCCGACTGCTGGGCCGACCCGGACAAGATCGACCAGATCCTGGGCAACCTCCTCGAAAATGCGGTGCGGCACGGCGACGGAACGGTCACCATCGACGTAGCGCCGCACGAGAAGGGAACAGCCGTCACCGTGACCGACGAAGGCCCCGGAATCCCCGAGGAGTCGATGGGCCGCGTCTTCACCCGCTTCTGGCGGGGGAGCAAGCGCGGCGGCACCGGGCTGGGCCTGTACATCGTCAAGGGCATCGTGGAGGCCCACGGCGGCAGCATCACCGTCGGGCGCGGACCCGGCGGCGGCGCGGAGTTCCGATTTATGCTGCCCGTGAGCGCGCCGGCCTACCTCACCCAGTAACCCTGCGGAGAGTCTCGCCAGGCGGCCCACGGGCTTCCTCACCCCCGGCGGCCCTTAGACTCGTCCTTTGGCACCTTTGTGTCCTTGTGCCGATCACGCCGATCGAGTCGTGCGCGTCGTGCGGGGACCCACCAGCCAGCCATCGGAAGTACGGGAAGAGATGTCGGCACCGAACAAGTCGTACGACCCTGTCGAGGTCGAGGCACTGAAACCGGAAGAGATCGAGCGCATGCGGGACGAGGCGCTCGCCGCCTTCGCGTCCGCCGGCGACCTCGACGAGCTCCGCGAGGCGAAGACCGCGCACATGGGCGACCGCTCGCCCCTCGCGCTCGCCAACCGCGAGATCGGCGCCCTGCCGCCCCAGGCCAAGGCCGAGGCGGGCAAGCGCGTCGGACAGGCCCGCGGCGCCGTGAACAAGGCCTTCGGGGCCCGCACGGTCGCCCTGGAGGCCGAGCGCGACGAGCGGGTGCTGGTCGAGGAGGCGGTGGACGTCACGCTGCCCTACGACCGTGTGCCCGCCGGCGCCCGCCACCCGCTGACCACGCTGATGGACCGCATCGCGGACATCTTCGTCGGCATGGGCTACGAGGTCGCGGAAGGCCCCGAGGTCGAGGCGGAGTGGTTCAACTTCGACGCCCTCAACTTCACCCCGGACCACCCGGCCCGCCAGATGCAGGACACCTTCTTCGTCCAGGGCCCCGAGGGCACCCAGGGCGACGAGTCCGGCGTCGTGCTGCGCACCCACACCTCCCCGGTGCAGGCGCGCTCGCTGCTGGAGCGCAAGCCCCCCGTCTACATCGTCTGCCCGGGCCGCGTGTACCGCACCGACGAGCTCGACGCGACGCACACCCCCGTCTTCCACCAGGTCGAGCTGCTCGCCGTGGACGAGGGCCTGACCATGGCGGACCTCAAGGGCACCATGGACCACATGGTCCAGGAGCTCTTCGGCGAGGGCACCACCACCCGTCTGCGCCCGCACTTCTTCCCCTTCACCGAGCCGTCCGCCGAGATGGACATGCAGTGCTACGTCTGCCGCGGCGCGTCGGTGGGCAACCCCGACCGCCCCTGCCGTACCTGTTCCAGCGAGGGCTGGATCGAGCTCGGCGGCTGCGGCATGGTCAACCCGAAGGTGCTCGTCGCCTGCGGTGTGGACCCCGAGAAGTACAGCGGCTTCGCCTTCGGGTTCGGCATCGAGCGGATGCTGATGTTCCGCCACAACGTTGAAGACATGCGAGACATGGTCGAGGGTGACGTGCGCTTCACCCGGCCGTTCGGGAGTGAGATCTGATGCGCGTCCCGCTTTCCTGGCTGCGGGAGTACGTCGACCTCCCCGCGGGCGAGACCGGCCGCGACGTGGCGGCCAAGCTCGTCGACGCCGGCCTCGAGGTCGAGACCGTCGAGACGCTCGGCGCCGGCCTCAAGGGCCCCCTCGTCGTCGGCCAGGTGCTGACCATCGAGGAGCTCGAGGGCTTCCGCAAGCCCATCCGCTTCTGCACCGTCGACGTCGGCACCGCCAACGGCACCGGCGAACCGCAGGAGATCGTCTGCGGCGCCCGGAACTTCTCCGTCGGCGACAAGGTCGTCGTGGTCCTGCCCGGCGCCGTCCTGCCCGGCGACTTCGCGATCGCCTCGCGCAAGACGTACGGCCGGACCTCGCACGGCATGATCTGTTCCGGCGACGAGCTCGGCATGGGCGACGACGGCACGCACGGCATCATCGTGCTGCCGCCGGAGTACGAGCCCGGCACCGACGCGATCGAGCTGCTCCAGCTCGTCGACGAGGTCCTGGACATCGACATCACCCCGGACCGCGGCTACTGCATGTCCATGCGCGGTGTGGCCCGCGAGGCCGCCACCGCCTACGGCCTGCCGCTGCGCGACCCGGCGCTGCTCGACGTGCCCGCGCCGAACTCGTACGGCTACGCGGTGAAGATCTCCGACCCGCAGGGCTGCGACCGCTTCACCGCCCGTACGGTGACCGGCCTCGACCCCGAGGCGCGTTCCCCGATCTGGCTCACCCGCCGCCTCCAGAAGGCCGGCATGCGCCCGATCTCGCTCGCCGTCGACATCACCAACTACGTGATGCTCGAACTCGGCCAGCCGCTGCACGCCTACGACCGCTCCCGCCTCGACGGCGAGATCGGCGTCCGCCGTGCCGAGCAGGGCGAGAAGTTCACCACCCTCGACGGGGTCAAGCGCACCCTCGACGCCGAGGACCTGGTGATCACCGACAACAGCGGCCCGATCGGGCTCGCCGGTGTCATGGGCGGCGCCAACACCGAGATCGCCGACTCCGTCACCGACCCCGAGACCGGCGTCGTCACCGGCACCACCGACGTGGTGATCGAGGCCGCGCACTTCGACTCCGTGTCGATCTCGCGCACCGCCCGCCGCCTGAAGCTGTCCTCCGAGGCCTCCAAGCGCTTCGAGCGCGGCGTCGACCCGCTCGCGGCGGCCGCCGCCGCGCAGCGCACCGTCGACCTCCTCGTGCTGCTCGCGGGCGGCACCGCCGAGGCCGGGGTCACCGAGCTCATCGCCCCGGGCGCCCCGCGCACCGTCGCGATGCGCGCCGACCACCCGGACCGGGTCGCGGGCATGGAGTACGGCCGCGAGACCGTCGTGCGCCGCCTCCAGGAGATCGGCTGCGACGTCTACGGCCAGGACGAGCTCGTCGTCACCGTCCCCTCGTGGCGGCCCGACCTCGCCGCGCCCAACGACCTCGCCGAGGAGGTCATCCGCCTGGAGGGCTACGGGAACCTCCCCTCCACCCTCCCGCAGGTGCCCTCCGGCCGCGGCCTGACCCCGCGCCAGCAGCTGCACCGCCGCGTCGGCCGCGCCCTGGCCGGGGCCGGCTACGTCGAGGCGCTCAGCTACCCGTTCATCGGCGAGGGCGTCTTCGACCAGCTCCAGCTGCCCGCGGACGACGCGAGCCGCCGGGTCGTCAAGCTCGTCAACCCGCTCTCCGACGAGGAGCCGGCGCTGCGCACCACGCTGCTGCCGGGTCTGCTCGGCGCGCTGCGCCGCAACGACAGCCGCGGCAGCCACGACCTCGCGCTCTTCGAGACCGGTTCGGTCTTCCTGGCCGGAGAGCAGCCGGGCGCCGCCGTACGGCTGCCCGTCGACCGCCGTCCCACGGACGAGGAGCTCGCCACCCTGGACGCGGCCCTGCCCGCGCAGCCGCGCTACGCCGCGGTCGTGCTGGCCGGTGCTCGCGAGCAGGCCGGCTGGTGGGGCAAGGGCCGCCCGGCCGACTGGGCCGACGCGGTCCAGGCCGCCCGCGTGCTGGCCGCCGAGGCCGGCGCCGAGCTGGTCGTCCGCCAGGGCCAGTACGGTCCGTGGCACCCCGGCCGCTGCGCCGAGCTGGTCGTCACCCTCGACGGCGCCGAGAAGGTCATCGGCCACGCCGGTGAGCTGCACCCGCGCGTGGTCAAGGCCCTCGGCCTGCCCGCCCGCACCAGCGCCATGGAGCTCGACCTCGACCTCCTCGCGGCGGCCGGCGGCGAGGCCCTCCGGGCGCCGCGGATCTCCGGCTTCCCGGTGGCGCACCAGGACGTCGCGCTGATCGTCGACGCGTCCGTCCCGGCCGCGTCCGTCGAGGCCGCGCTGCGCCAGGGCGCCGGCGAACTCCTCGAATCGCTGCGGCTGTTCGACGTGTTCACCGGTGAGCAGGTCGGCGAGGGCAAGAAGTCCCTCGCCTACGCGCTGCGCTTCCGCGCGCCCGACCGCACCCTGACCGCCGAGGAGATCGCGGCCGCGCGCGACGCCGCGGTGGCCCTCGCCGGTGAGCAGACCGGGGCGGTGCTGCGCGGCGCCTGACCCGCCGTGAGCAGGAACCGCTGAAGGGCCCGTCCGGACCACCGGACGGGCCCTTCGCGCATTCCGGACGATCCTCACTCATTCGGGTGAGAAGGGCGGCGCACCGTGTCCGGTACGTCAGGAGGTCGACACAATCGTTCCGGCCGACGAGCCGGAGGGGAGCGTCCTACGGATGATCACGCGCTGCGATCCGCACCGGGCGCGCCTGGCGGGCGTCCTCGCCTGGGGCGGCGCCGCGGTGTCCTGGGAGCTGTCCACGCCGGGGCCGCTGGGGGCCGGCCTCGCGACCTGCGCCGCCTTCCTGATCCTGGCCACGGGCAGCGCCCTGCACGTCCGGCGGGCCCTCATCGCCGAGCTGCGGCGCTCGCGGGAGATCGCCGGGGCCACGCAGCGGGTGCTGCTGCGGCCGCTGCCCGGGCGGATCGACGGCCTGGCGCTGTGCGCCGCCCAGCTCTCCGCGAGCCGGGGCGCGGCGGTGGGCGGGGACCTGTACGAGGCCGTGCCGACGGCGTACGGGGTGCGGATGGTGATCGGGGACGTACGGGGGCACGGGCTGCCGGCGCTGGGGGCGGCCGCGGCGGTCCTCGGCTCCTTCCGGGAGGCCGCGTACGACGAGCCGGCCCTGGGCGGGGTGCTGCTCCGCATGGAGCGCTCCCTCCAGCGGCACCTGCGTGAGCGGGCGCGGGCGGAGCACCCCTCGGCCTGTGCGGCCGATCCGGAGTCCCCGGTCGCGGAGGACTTCGTCACCGTCCTCCTGCTCCAGATCGCCCCGGACGGCACGGTCCTGGCCCTCAACTGCGGCCACCCGTGGCCGTACCTCCTCCGCCGCGCGGTCGTGCCGGAGCCCTGCGGGAGCCTCTCCCCGCCCCGCCCTTTCACCGTTTCCCGGGGCTCCGCCCCAGACCCCGCGCCTCAATCGCCGGCGGGGCTATATGAAGCCCCGCCGGCGATT
>NZ_JBEPFL010000042.1:0-74130 GCF_040301925.1 Streptomyces sp. NPDC000075 | reverse complement strand
GCCGCCGAGGTGGTCGTGGAGACCGCCGCCGCCCCGGCCGCCGCCGAGGAGGCCCCGGCCGCTCCGGCCCCGCGCACCCGTCGTCGCGCCACCCGCGCCGTCGCCGCCCCCGAGGCTCCGGCGGCCGAGGCTCCGGCCGCCGAGGCCGTCGCCGCGCCCGTCGTCGAGGAGGAGGCCCCGGCCGCCGCCGCGGCTCCGCGTGCCCGCCGTCGTGCGGTCCGTGCCGTGGCCGCTCCGGCCGCCGCTGCCGCCGAGCCGGCCGCCACCCCCGAGGCTCCGGCCGCCGAGGCCGTCGCCGCGCCCGTCGTCGAGGAGGAGGCCCCGGCCGCCGCCCCGGCTCCGCGTGCCCGTCGCCGTGCGACCCGTGCCGTGGCCGCACCGTCCGCCGCTGCCGCCGAGCCGGCCGAGGTGGTCGTGGAGACCGCCGCCGCGCCCGTCGCCGAGGAGGAGGCCCCGGCCGCCGCCCCGGCTCCGCGTGCCCGCCGCCGTGCGACCCGTGCCGTGGCCGCACCGTCCGCCGTCGCTGCCCCGGCCGTGGCCGAGGAGGCCGCCCCGCAGGCCCCGGTCGTGGAGGAGGCCCCCAAGGCCGCCACCCGCGCCGTCACCGTCGCCGACGCCGTCGACGCCCCGAAGCGCGGTCGCCGCCGTGCCACCCGCGCCGCCGCCCCGGCCGCCGCCCCCGCGCAGCCCGAGGCCGCCGCCGAGCAGGAGGCGCCCGCCGCCCCCAACCGCGCCGCCCGCCGCGCCGCGCGTCCGGCCGTCCCGGTCTTCCAGGCCCCGGTCTTCGCCGAGCCGATGTTCCAGACCCCGGAGACCGCCGCCCTCGCCGCCGCGGCCGCTGCCGCCGCCGTGGAGGCGGAGGAGGAGGCCGAGGAGGAAGAGGCCGAGGCCGTCGCCGAGGTCCAGGCACCCGCCGCCGCGCAGCCGGCCGGACGTCGCCGCCGCCGTCGTGGCGCGGCCGCCGAGCCCGTGACCCTGGCCGAGGTCGTGGCCGAGGGCGAGTACGCCGAGGAGGAGCCGGAGGCCGAGGCCGCCGAGCTCGACGAGGAGGAGTCCGACGAGTCGGGCGACCGCCCCTCGCGCCGCCGTCGCCGCGGTGGCCGTCGCCGCCGCCGCGGTGAGGCCGCCGACCTCGACGAGGGCGTCGAGGAGGAGGCCGAGGGCGAGGCCGCCGACGAGGAGGACGCGCAGGAAGAGGACGAGGAGGCCGAGGAGGCCCTCGGTTCCTCCTCCAGCCGCCGTCGCCGCCGTCGCCGCCGCCGCAGCGGTGACGCCGCCGAGGCCGAGGCGGGCGAGGAGGACGGTGTCCGCACCGTCGTCAAGGTCCGCGAGCCGCGCCCGGCGCGCGAGAAGGCCGAGCCGTCCGACGAGGTCCAGTCCATCAAGGGCTCGACCCGCCTGGAGGCGAAGAAGCAGCGCCGTCGCGAGGGCCGCGAGCAGGGCCGCCGCCGTGTGCCGATCATCACCGAGGCCGAGTTCCTGGCCCGCCGTGAGGCCGTAGAGCGCGTGATGGTCGTCCGCCAGGCCGGCGAGCGCACCCAGATCGGCGTCCTCGAGGACAACGTGCTCGTCGAGCACTACGTCAACAAGGAAGAGGCCACCTCGTACGTCGGCAACGTCTACCTGGGCAAGGTCCAGAACGTGCTGCCGTCGATGGAGGCCGCCTTCATCGACATCGGCAAGGGCCGCAACGCCGTCCTGTACGCCGGTGAGGTCAACTTCGAGGCGCTCGGCATGGCCAACGGGCCGCGCCGCATCGAGTCCGCCCTCAAGTCCGGCCAGTCGGTCCTGGTGCAGGTCACCAAGGACCCGATCGGCCACAAGGGCGCCCGCCTGACCAGCCAGGTCTCGCTGCCCGGCCGCTACCTGGTCTACGTGCCCGAGGGCTCGATGACCGGTATCAGCCGCAAGCTGCCCGACACCGAGCGCGCGCGTCTGAAGACCATCCTCAAGAAGATCGTCCCCGAGGACGCGGGCGTCATCGTGCGCACCGCCGCCGAGGGTGCGAGCGAGGACGAGCTGCGCCGCGACGTCGAGCGTCTGCAGGCGCAGTGGGAGGACATCCAGAAGAAGTCGAAGCAGATCACGACCTCGTCGCCGAGCCTGCTGTACGGCGAGCCGGACATGACCGTCCGCGTCGTGCGCGACATCTTCAACGAGGACTTCTCCAAGGTCATCATCAGCGGTGACCAGGCGTGGGAGACCATCCACGGCTACGTGTCCCACGTGGCCCCGGACCTGGCCGACCGGCTGTCCCGCTGGACCTCCGAGGTGGACGTCTTCGCGACGTACCGGATCGACGAGCAGCTCGCCAAGGCGCTCGACCGCAAGGTGTGGCTGCCCTCGGGCGGCTCCCTCGTGATCGACAAGACCGAGGCGATGGTCGTCATCGACGTCAACACCGGCAAGTTCACGGGCCAGGGCGGCAACCTCGAGGAGACCGTCACCCGGAACAACCTGGAGGCGGCCGAGGAGATCGTGCGCCAGCTGCGGCTGCGCGACCTGGGCGGCATCGTCGTCATCGACTTCATCGACATGGTCCTGGAGTCCAACCGCGACCTGGTGCTGCGGCGCATGCTGGAGTGCCTGGGCCGTGACCGCACGAAGCACCAGGTGGCCGAGGTCACCTCGCTGGGCCTGGTCCAGATGACCCGCAAGCGGGTGGGCCAGGGCCTGCTGGAGTCCTTCTCCGAGACCTGCGTCCACTGCAACGGGCGCGGCGTCATCGTCCACATGGACACCCCGGCCGCGGTCGGCGGCGGTGGCAACGGCAAGCGGGCCAAGCGCCGCGGCGGCCGTGCCCTGGAGCACGAGCACGAGCTGGAGACGGTCGAGACCGTCGAGGCCGAGGTGTTCGAGGCCGAGACCGAGGCGGAGGTGGCCGCCGAGGTCGCCGCGCCCCGTGCGCTGCCGGAGCCGGCGTTCGTCCCGGGCGAGGAGCTGTACGGCAGCCCGGCCGAGGCCGAGGCCGCCGCGGGCATCAGCGGGCGCCGCAACCGGCGCCGCGCCACCCGCAAGGCGACCGCTCCGGCGGGCGCCCCGCGCGGTGAGCGGCAGGCCGCCCCGGCACCGGTGACCCCGGTCGTCCTGGACGAGCCGGTCGCCGAGCCCGCCGACACGGTGCTGGAGCCGGCCGCCGAGGTCGTCGCCGAGGCCGTGGAGGCCGCGGAGACGGTCGAGGCCGCTCCGGTCGAGGCCGCCCCGGTGGCCGAGGAGGCCGCGCCGAAGGGCCGTACCCGCCGCCGGGCGAGCCGCAAGGCCACCGCTCCGGCTCCCGAGCCGGTCGTGGAGGCCGAGCCGGAGCCCGAGCCGGAGCCGGAGCCGGTCGTGGAGGCCGTCGCCGAGCCGGTCGTGGAGCCCGAGCAGGAGACGCAGCCGGCCGCCGAGGCCGTCGCGGAGCCCGTGGCCGAGCCCGAGCCCGTCGTGGAGGCCGCCCCGGCGCGTCCGCGCCGTCGCGCCGTCCGCAAGGCCACCGCGCCGGCCGGTGCGGCCGAGGCCGCCATCGTGGTGGTCGAGGCCCCCGCGGCAGAGCCGGCCGCTCCGGCCGAGGCCGAGGCCGCAGCCGAGCCCGTCGTCGAGGCGGAGGCCGAGGCTGAGGCCCCGGCGCCCGCCAAGAAGACCGCCCGCAAGGCTCCGGCCAAGAAGGCGGCCACGGCGAAGAAGGCCCCGGCCAAGAAGGCGGCGGCCGCCAAGAAGACGGCCGCGAAGAAGACGACGACGGTCAAGAAGACCGCCGCGAAGCGGGCGACGAAGAAGACCGCGGCGGCGGAGCAGCAGACCCCGCCGTCCGTCTCGGCTCCGGCCGAGGCCTGATCGACGCCCGTCCGTGGGCCCCGCCGCACCGGCGGGGCCCACGGGCACGCGGGGGCCCGGTTTGACCCTCCGGAACCGGCCCCGTAACCTAGACCGTCGGCGTGTCCTGGACGTTTACCGTGCAGCGCGCGCCGCGCTCCTGAGCACCTTCCTCCCGCACCCTCCGCGCAAGCGGACGGGACCCGGGAGAGGCCGCTCGTCCATTCCGGATCACCGTGGGCCCCGGCCCGCGTGAGCGGCTGGCTTCAGGAGTATCCGCCCCGAGTGAGAGAGAGATCCGCGTGTACGCCATCGTGCGCAGCGGTGGTCGCCAGCACAAGGTTGCTGTCGGCGACATCGTTGAGGTTGACAAGATTTCCACTGCCAAGGTTGGCGACACGGTCGAGCTCTCGACCCTGCTCGTTGTCGACGGCGACGCCGTGACCAGCGACCCGTGGGTCCTGGCGGGCATCAAGGTCACGGCCGAGGTCGTGGACCACCACAAGGGCGCCAAGATCGACATCCTGCGCTACAAGAACAAGACCGGCTACCGCCGTCGCCAGGGTCACCGTCAGCAGTACACGGCGATCAAGGTCACCGGTATCCCCGCGGCTGCGAAGTAAGAGGGACTGAGACATGGCACACAAGAAGGGCGCATCGTCCACCCGGAACGGGCGCGATTCCAATGCTCAGCGGCTCGGCGTGAAGCGCTTCGGCGGTCAGGTCGTTTCCGCCGGCGAGATCCTCGTCCGCCAGCGCGGCACCCACTTCCACCCGGGTGCGGGTGTCGGTCGCGGTGGCGACGACACGCTGTTCGCGCTGCTGCCGGGTGCGGTGCAGTTCGGTACGCACCGTGGCCGCAAGGTCGTCAACATCGTTCCGGCCGCCTGATCCAGCTCCTGCTGAATCACAAGCGTTCGTAACACCCCGAGGGCGGATCTCAGCTCTTCCCGGCACACGCCGGGAAGAGAGGTCCGCCCTCGGCGCGTTGTCACAGAGACACGTTTAATGGGCAGCAAGGCCTGTCCGGGACATTCCCGTAAGTATCTGGAGGAACACCCATGACCACCTTCGTGGACCGCGTCGAGCTGCACGTCGCCGCGGGTAACGGGGGCCACGGCTGCGCCTCCGTTCACCGGGAGAAGTTCAAGCCCCTGGGCGGCCCCGACGGCGGCAACGGCGGTCGCGGCGGTGACGTCATCCTGGTGGTGGAGCAGGCGATCACCACCCTGCTGGACTACCACCACAGCCCGCACCGCAAGGCCACCAACGGCAAGCCCGGCGAGGGCGGCAACCGCTCCGGCAAGGACGGCCAGGACCTGATCCTGCCCGTGCCGGACGGCACCGTCGTCCTCGACAAGGAGGGCAACGTCCTCGCCGACCTCGTCGGCCAGGGCACCACGTACGTGGCCGCCGAGGGCGGTCGCGGCGGTCTCGGCAACGCCGCCCTGTCCTCCGCCCGCCGCAAGGCCCCCGGCTTCGCGCTCCTCGGCGTCCCCGGCACCACCGGCGACATCGTCCTGGAGCTGAAGACGGTCGCCGACGTGGCGCTCGTCGGCTTCCCCAGCGCCGGCAAGTCCTCGCTGATCTCGGTGCTCTCCGCCGCCAAGCCGAAGATCGCGGACTACCCCTTCACCACCCTCGTCCCGAACCTGGGCGTGGTCACCGCCGGCTCGACCGTCTACACGATCGCCGACGTTCCCGGCCTGATCCCGGGCGCCAGCCAGGGCAAGGGCCTCGGCCTGGAGTTCCTGCGCCACGTCGAGCGCTGCTCGGTCCTCGTGCACGTCCTGGACACCGCCACCCTGGAGTCGGACCGCGACCCGGTCGGCGACCTCGACCTCATCGAGGAGGAGCTCAAGCTCTACGGCGGCGGCCTGGAGAAGCGCCCCCGCCTCGTCGTCCTGAACAAGGTCGACATCCCCGACGGCCAGGACCTCGCCGAGATGGTCCGCCCGGACCTGGAGGCCCGCGGCTACAAGGTCTTCGAGGTCTCCGCGGTCGCCCGCACCGGCCTCAAGGAGCTCTCCTACTTCCTGGCCGAGGTCGTCGCCAAGGCGCGCGCCCGCAAGCCGAAGCAGGAGGCGACCCGCATCGTCATCCGTCCGAAGGCCGTGGACGACGCCGGCTTCACCGTGGCCTACGACGAGGTCGAGGACGTGTACCGCGTGCGCGGCGAGAAGCCGGAGCGCTGGGTCCGCCAGACCGACTTCAACAACGACGAGGCCGTCGGCTACCTCGCCGACCGCCTCAACCGCCTCGGTGTCGAGGACGCGCTGAAGAAGGCCGGTGCCAAGGCGGGCGACGGCGTCGCCATCGGCGCCGACGACAACGCGGTCGTCTTCGACTGGGAGCCGACCATGATGGCCGGCGCCGAGATGCTGGGCCGCCGCGGTGAGGACCACCGCATGGAGGCCCCGCGTCCGGCCACCCAGCGCCGCAAGGAGAAGGAAGCCCGGCGCGGCGACGCCGCCCAGCAGGAGTACGACGAGTTCCGTCCCTTCTAGGGGCCTCCGGGCGGGCGGCGTGCGGCGGACTTGAAGCCCGCTTTACGCCGTTCGCCTAGGATCCTGCGGGTGAGCAGCAGCAATTCCAGCAGTGACACCCCCTCGGTGTCCGTGGTCGTGATCGCGTACAACGACGCCGGGCTCGTGGGCGAGGCCGTCTCCTCGGCCCTCGCCCAGGGCCCGGTGGTCGCCGAGGTCATCGCGGTCGACGACGCCTCCTCGGACGCGACCGCGCGTGTCCTGGACGAGCTGGCCGAGGTCCACCCGCGCCTGAAGGTCATCCACCGCGCGGAGAACAGCGGCGGCTGCGGCACCCCGCGCAACGACGGGATCGCCGCCGCGAGCTCCCCGTACGTCCTCTTCCTGGACAGTGACGACGTCCTGCCCCCCGGCGCGGCCGACGCCCTGCTGCGGGCCGCCGAGGAGCACCGCGCGCCCGTCACGGTCGGCGCGTGCGTCCGGCGCGAGCTGCCCGAGGGCCGCGACGTGCCGTGGATGCCCGGGCTGTACACGCCGGGCGAGGTCGTCGAGCGGCCCGCAGACCGGCCCGAACTGGTCCGCGACACCCTCTGCGTCAACAAGCTGTACGAGCGTTCCTTCCTGGAGAAGCACGGGATCCGCTTCCCCGACGGCCGCTTCGTCTACGAGGACTTCGTCTTCACCTCCCGCGTCCTGGCCGCCGCCCCCCGCATCGCGGTCGTTGGCGACCTCGTCTACGTGTGGCACGTGCGCCGCAGCGCCGCCCAGGTGTCCATCTCCCTGGACCGCAAGGACATCGGCAACTGGAGCTCCCGCGTCGAGGCCCACCGCACCGCCTCCCGCACCCTCGCCGCCGCCTCGCCGGAGCTGGGCCACGCCTGCCAGGTGAAGTTCCTCGACTACGACCTGCGCATGTACCTGCGCGAGCTCGGCCGCGACCCCGGTTACCGGGCCGCCTGGTGGACCCTGACCCGCGACTACCTGGCCGGCTTCGACGCCGCCGACCTCGACGCGGCCCCCGCCCGCGCCCGCTGGACCGCCCGCGTGCTGCTGGCCGCCGAGACCCCGCCCGCCGACGTCGAACGGCTGATGACGGGCCTGGCCGCCGAGCCCGCCCGGCTGCTGCCCCCGTACGCGACCGGCGCCGCCGGGGAGCCGGTGTGGAGCGAGGAGCTGCCGGTCCCGCTGGACGGGCTCGCGGACCTGCCCGCCGCCGGCCTGCCCCTGACCGTGGACGCGCGGCCCGCCGGGGGCGCGGCCGTCCAGGTCCGGGTCCACGACCTGTACGGGCGGCTGGCCGGGGCCCGCCCGCAGAGCGTCCTGCTGAGCTTCCTGCCCCGGGCCGGCGGTGACCCCGTCCAGGTGCGTCCCGTGGAGCTGCGGCCCGCCGCCGACGGGGACGGCTGGACCGCCGAGGTCCCGTTCCGGCTCGCCGCGCTGGCCGCCGAGGGCCGCCGCCGGGGGCTGCGCGGGATGCAGGCCTGGGACGTCCGGGCGGGCGTGAGCTGCGCCGACGGGAGCTCCCCGGTCACCTCGCTGCGCCCCCTGGGCGGGCTCCTGCGCCGCCGGGCGCTGCCCAGCAGCCGGTACGGTGTTCTGCTGGCGCAGCCCTACCGCACGGCCTCCGGCGCGCTCGCGCTGCGCCTCGCCCCCGGTGCCGGGGGCGCGCTGACCTTCGTACGCAACCGCCTCGACCGCGCCCGCGCGCGCAGGTCACGCTAGAGCTCGGGAGACCCGCATGACGTTTCTGATCACCGGTGGCGCCGGATACATCGGCGCGCACGTCGTCCGCGCGATGCTGCTCGCGGGGCAGAAGGTCGTGGTCTTCGACGACCTCTCCACGGGCCGGGAGGACCGGGTGCCGGAGGGCGTGCCGCTGGTCACCGCCTCGGTGCTGGACCGGCTCGCCCTGGACGAGGCCATCGCCCGGCACAAGATCACCGGTGTGGTGCACCTGGCGGGCAAGAAGCAGGTCGGCGAGTCCGTCGAGAAGCCGCTGTACTACTACCACGAGAACGTGGAGGGCCTTCAGGTCCTGCTCGGGGCCGTGGCCGCCGCCGGTATCCGCAATTTCCTCTTCTCCTCCTCGGCCTCCGTGTACGGGATGCCGGACGTGGACTCGGTCACCGAGGAGACCCCGTGCCGGCCGCTGAGCCCGTACGGCGAGACCAAGCTGGCCGGAGAGTGGCTGGTCCGGGCCGCGGGCAAGGCCCACGGCATCTCCACGGCCTGCCTGCGCTACTTCAACGTGGCGGGCGCGGCCGCACCCGAGCTCGCGGACACCGGGGTGTTCAACCTGGTCCCGATGGTCTTCGAGCGCTACGACGCAGGCGAGGGCGCCCGGATCTTCGGCGACGACTACCCGACCCCGGACGGCACCTGCATCCGCGACTACATCCACGTCGAGGACCTGGCGGACGCCCACGTGGTGGCCGCCCGCAGGCTCGCCGAGTGGGGAGCGGCGGGAGAGTACAAGGACCTCACGGTCAACATCGGGCGCGGTGAGGGCGTCTCCGTCAAGGAGATGGTCGAGCTGCTCAACGAGGGCACCGGGCACACGTACGCGCCGGTCGTCACCCCGCGCCGCCCCGGCGACCCGGCGAAGGTCGTGGCCTCCGCCGACCGGATCGCGGCGGAGCTGGGCTGGAAGGCCCGGCACGACGTCCGCGAGATGATCAGCTCGGCCTGGGCGGGCTGGGAGGCCAACCGGCGTGCGCCGCACCGCGACGGCCGCAAGGACGCCCACACGGTCTGACGCCCGTTGCGCGAGGAAGCCGCCGCCCCGGCCGGGGCGGCGGCTTCCTCGTATACGGGGGAGGAGTCAGCGCTCCAGGAAGGCGAAGAGCTTCTCCCACCGGTCGGTGATCTCCGCGCTGGAGTAGCGGCGCACGCTGTGGAAGGCCGCGTCGCCGAGCCGGTCGCGGGTGGCGGCGTCCGACATCAGGGTGTCGAGGTGTCCGGCCAGCTCCATCGTGTTGCCGAGGCGGGCCAGCAGGCCGTCCTCGCCGTGCCGCACGATCTCCCGTACGCCGGGCGCGCAGTCGAACGCGGCCACCGGCAGGCCCGCCGCCATCGCCTCCAGCAGGGTGATGGGGAAGCCTTCGGCCCGGGAGGCCTGGGCGAAGACGGAGGCCCCGCTCAGCGCGCCCAGCACGTCGTCGGTGCTGCCCATCCACTCGACGGAGTCCTCCACCCCGAGCGAGGCGCAGTGTGCCCGCAGGGTGGCCTCCTCCACGCCCGCCCCGTAGATCCGCAGGGTCCAGTCGGGGTGGCGGGGGGCGGCGTCCGCCCAGGCGTCGAGGAGAAGGTCCACGCCCTTCTCGAAGGCGAGGCGGCCGACGCTCGCGACGACCTTGGAGGTGCGCGGGGCGGGGGAGTCGGGCATGAACGGCAGCGGGTTCGGCATGCTGTCGACGTTCTCCATGCCGGCCCGGATCCACAGGTCGGCGTCCTCCGGGGTGAGGACGAGCAGCCGGTCGACCTCCGGGTACCAGCGGCGGACCCGGTCGCCCCGGGTGGACTTCTGGCTGGCCTCGAAGGACTCGTGGCTCATGCCGATGACGGAGAGTCCCTTGGTGTCGGCGAGGGCCACCCACTCCATCGCCCAGACCTGGGTGACGATCACGACGGAGCCCGGGCCGGCCGCCCGGAACATCTCGCTCAGCCGCTCGGCCCTGGCCCGCATCCCCGCCCGGCGGGCCGCCTGGCGGCGCCGCTCGGGGGCGTTGAGGCGGCCCTTGACGCCGCTGAGCCTGCGGGCCTTCGGCGGGTGGGTGTCGTACAGGGTGGTCGTCGCGTAGGGGAGGTCGGCGGGCAGCTTCTGCCGGATCTCCTCGGCGACGGGGGCGATGCCCACGATGTGCACGCGGTGGCCGCGGTCGGTGAAGAGCCGGGCCATCTGGTGGGACCAGGTGGTCACCCCGCCGAGCTCGTCCACGCTGTTGGAGACGATGAAGATGTCCCGGCTCACTTGCCGCTCCCGGTGAAGAACTTCTCGACGATCTGGCGTGCGGCGTCCCCGCGGTCGTACTCGCCGAACTCGGCGAGGAACCGCTGGCGGGCCTCGGCGTACTTGGCGTCGGCCTCCTCGAACGCGGCGACGGCCTGCATCAGCTCGTCCGCCGTGGCCACCACCGGGCCGGGTGCCTTCTCCAGCAGGTCGAAGTAGGTGCCGCGGATGTCCGTCGCGTACTTCTCGTAGTCGTAGGCGAAGAAGATCATCGGCCGGTCCAGCACCGCGTAGTCGAACATCACGGACGAGTAGTCGGTGATCAGCCCGTCGGCGAGCGCCAGCAGCGGGGTGATGTCGTGGTGGCGGGAGACGTCGATGACCCGGCCCGCGACCGAAGGCGGCAGGGAGACGCTGTTGAGGTAGTGGGTGCGCACCAGCAGCGTGCACCGGTCGCCGAGCCGCTCCGCGAACTCCTCCACGTCGAAGGGGAACTCGAAGCCCTCCACCGCGCCGTCCGCGTTGGCCCGGAAGGTCGGCGCGTACAGCAGCACCCGCTTGTCCGGGTCGATGCCCAGTTCGGCGGCGAGCGGCCCGCGTACCCTCCCCCCGCTACCGCCGGGAGGCGCCCCCAACCCGCTGTCCGCCTCGGCGCGGTGCGCCGCGACCAGGGCGTCGTTGCGCGGGTAGCCGGTGCGCAGCAGCACCTCGTCACGGAGCCGGAAGCCCTTGGCGAGGGTGCGGACGTCGTGCTCGGAGCGGATCAGGAAGTGGTCGAAGCGGTCGACGGCCGCCTGGAAGCGGTCCTGCGCGGGCTTGCCCTGCGCCTTGGTGCGGGGTTCGTGGAAGCCCATCCGCTTGAGGGCGGAGCCGTGCCAGGTCTGGATGTAGGTGGTCCCCGGGCGCTTGGACAGCGCGAGCGGGAAGCCCTGGTTGTCCACCCAGTACTCGGCCTGGGCCAGCGCCCGCAGGTACTGCCAGCTCCAGCGCTTGACCAGGACGGCCTCGGTGGGGAAGCCGGTGGGCTTGGCGCCCGCGTAGGACCAGATCGCCTGGAAGGGGGCCTTCTGGCGGACCAGCTCCTCGTAGATGGCCTTGGGGCTGTCGCTGTACTGCTTGCCCATGTGGCTCTCGAAGACGACCGTGCCCTTCTTGACCGGCAGCTTCGAGAAGACCTCGTGGTAGACCTTCACCTTCTGCTCGCCGGAGCCGATGTTGCGGCGTGCCTTCAGGGCCCGGCGCAGGCCGCGCTTGACCACGCCGGCGGCCTTGCCGTGCATGGCGCTGCTGATCAGCGACTGGGTGCGGACGGCGGCGGCGCCCTCGGCGGTCAGGACGTAGGAGAGGTTGCCCTTCTTGGTCATCTCCGGCTCGAAGCGGTCGGAGACCAGCCGGGTCAGGCGCGGGCGCACGCGCAGGCGGGCCGCGGACTCCAGGTCGACCCCGCCGACCGAGACGCGGGTGGTCATCCGGTCCCCGCCGGCCTTCAGCTTCAGGCGCACGTCCCAGACGGCGTCGATGATGCCGAGGGGGCGGACGGTGCCGCCGACGTCGGCGGTGGTGCTCCACTCGATCGTGTCACCGGCGTGGCGCACGGTTGCCACGGGGAAGCTGAACGAGCGCACGCCGATCTGCCGCCGGGCCCGGAACTCCAGGGTGGCCGACAGCTCGGCGTCCTCCGCGATCCGGCCGAGCGGGTTCACGACGGCGCCGGAGAGGGTGACGGTGCCGCGTCCGTCGTCCTCGTACGAGGTCAGGCGGTTGCCCAGGGCCAGGGAGGACAGCGGCGTGGTGTGGAAGCCCTGGTCGGTGACGTCCAGTATCCGGCGGCCCTCGGCGTCGTCGAGGTGGCCGGCGCACCAGTAGATCCGGCCGTCGCTCTCGGCCAGCGGGGAGGACAGCCGGCCCTTGTTGGTCATCGCGTCGGCGGCCGCGAGGAGGTTCTTCCAGTCCTCCTTGCCCAGCAGGTACGCGCAGATGGCCTGGAGGTGGGTGACGTTCTCGTACGCGGCCGGGTCGATGCCGGCCAGGTAGCCGTTGGCGAGCCGGGCGAACTCCTGGCGGTAGGCGTCGCCCAGCAGCGGCAGGTCACGCAGGTGCAGGACCAGGTCGTGCTTGAGGAACTTGGCGTCCTTGGCGGTCTTGATGGCGGTGTGGCCCTTGGCGGCCAGCAGCTCGTCGACCCGGCGGTGGATCTCCATCCGGTGGACGAAGTTCGCGATCTCGTGGCGCCGGTTGCTGATCGACTTGGCCGCGGCCTTCTCGACCACGTTCCAGTAGTAGACGTGGTTGGGGATCAGGGTGATCCGGCGGGCCGCGACGTACGCCTGGGCCGAGAACAGCAGGTCCTCGTAGTGGATGCCGACCGGGAACTCCAGGCCCTGCTCCAGCAGGAACGAGCGCCGGTAGCACTTGTTCGTGGAGAGGGTGTCGTAGACCAGCAGGTCCGGGTACTCGGTGATCGACTCCAGCGTGCGGGTGCGGGCGTAGATCCACGGGTACCACTCGGTGGTCTTGCCCCAGCGGTTGTCGAGGTGCACGCGCACGCACATGCCCGAGACCAGGTCGGAGCCGGTCCGCTCGGCGGCGGCCAGCATGTTGCGGCAGGCGTTGCGCTCCAGGACGTCGTCGCTGTCCAGGAACATGACGTAGGTGCCGGTGGCCTGCTTGATGCCGTGGTTGCGGGGCGCGCCGCAGCCGCCGCTGTTCTCGGGCAGCCGGAAGGCGCGGACCCGTCCCGGGTTCGCCGCTTCGAGCTCCTGGGCGACCTCGTAGGACCGGTCCTTGCTGCAGTCGTCCACGATCACGACTTCGACCCCGCGCAGGGTCTGGTCCAAAACCGACCGGACGGCTGTCGGCAGACGCTCTGCGTCGTTGTAGACGATGACGACCACGGAGACGTCAGGCACGTGCACCTCGATCCCTTCGTTCCATTCCGCTTATCCCGTCAAAGCTACCGTGTGCCGCGCACGACTCGGGCAGGGCGACCTTCGCCGTGCATACTTCTAAGGAAGAGTTGAGACGCGGGTCCGGTTGCCGACAATCACCCGTTCGGACCCCAGCAGGAAGTGCCCATGACCAAGCTGTCGGTAGTTGTCCCCTGTTACAACGAAGAAGCCGTCATCGACCGCTTCGACGAGGAGATCCGCAAGGTCCTGGACGGCCTGCCCGTCGAATACGAGGTCTGCTACGTCGACGACGGCAGCCGCGACGGCACCCTCGGCAAGCTCCGGCGCATCGCCGCCGAGCACGGGGACCGTACCCGCTACGTCTCCTTCAGCCGTAACTTCGGCAAGGAGGCGGGCATGCTCGCCGGCCTGCGCGAGGCCACCGGCGACGCCGTGGTGATCATGGACGCGGACCTCCAGCACCCGCCGGAGCTCATCGCCACCATGCTGGAGCACTACCGCCAGGGCCACGACCAGGTCATCGCCCGGCGCACCCGCGAAGGGGACAAGAAGCTCCGCTCGGCCCTCAGCCGCCTCTACTACCGCGGCGTCAACAACTGGGTCGACGTCGAGCTCACCGACGGGGTCGGAGACTTCCGGCTGCTCTCCCGGCCGGCCGTCGACGCTCTCCTCGCGCTCCCGGAGTACAACCGCTTCTCCAAGGGCCTCTTCTCCTGGATCGGCTTCGACACCGTCCACTTCGACTACCGCAACGCCCAGCGCGAGGCCGGCGAGACCAAGTGGAAGTTCGCCTCCCTGCTGAACTACGGCATGGACGGGCTGATCTCCTTCAACAACCGCCCGCTGCGCATCGGCATCTGGCTCGGGGTCTCGCTCGTCGCGCTGACCGGCCTGTACGCGCTGTGGATCACCGTGATGGCGATCACCAACGGCATCGACGCCCCCGGCTACGTCACGATCATCGCCATGATCGCCGGTATCGGCGGCATGCAGATGATCATGCTGGGACTGATCGGCGAGTACATCGGCCGCATCTACTACGAAACCAAGCGCCGCCCGCACTTCCTGGTCAAGGAGGCCCACGGCGCGCCCGTGGCCCCCGCGCCCGCGGAGCCGGCCGTCGCGGAAGGCACCGGCCGATGAGCACCTCCACCCGCCGGGACAAGCTCGGCCAGATATTCCGCTTCGCCCTGGTGGGCGGCGTCAACACCGCCACCTTCTACGTCCTCTACCTGCCCCTGCACTGGTGGATGCCGTACTTCGCCGCCTACACGCTGGCCTTCCTGCTCGCGATGGTCGGGTCGTTCTTCATGAACACCTACTTCACCTACCGAACGCGTCCCACCTGGAAGAAGTTCCTGCTCTTCCCGCTGACGAACGTCACCAACTACGTGATCCAGTCCGCCGGCCTCTACGCCCTGGTGACCTGGGGCGGCATGGACACCCGGATCGCCCCGCTGTTCGCGGCCGTCCTGGCCATCCCGTTCACGTTCGTCCTCTCGCGCAAGATCCTCATTCCGGGGACCACGCGCGCGGCCGAGGCCCCCGAGCCGGAGCCGGCCGCGGCGGGCTCCACGTCCAGGGGCTGAAACCGGCGGGCGGGGGCGGTGCGCGACCCCGTAGATTGAGGCGGTTGGTTGGTCGGTTTTCGTGTGTGTGCGAGGGGAAAGACGTGTCAGCGGCTAGGCAGGGTGTCGTGGACGCCCGCAGGATCGTGGTCAAGGTCGGCTCCTCCTCCCTCACCACCGCGGCGGGCGGACTCGACGCCGACCGCGTGGACGCGCTGGTCGACGTCCTGGCCAAGGCCCGCAGCGGGGGCGAGAAGGAGATCGTCCTGGTCTCCTCCGGAGCCATCGCCGCCGGACTCTCCCCCCTCGGCCTCGCCCGCCGCCCCAAGGACCTGGCCCGCCAGCAGGCCGCCGCCAGCGTCGGCCAGGGCCTCCTCGTCGCCCGC
Organism: Streptomyces sp. NPDC000075; assembly: GCF_040301925.1. Taxonomy (NCBI): domain Bacteria; kingdom Bacillati; phylum Actinomycetota; class Actinomycetes; order Kitasatosporales; family Streptomycetaceae; genus Streptomyces; species Streptomyces sp. NPDC000075. The sequence continues at coordinate 59,040 of NZ_JBEPFL010000042.1, read as the reverse complement.
TACACCGCCTCCTTCGCCCGCTACGGGGTCCGCGTCGGCCAGGTCCTGCTCACCACCGACGACACCAGCCGGCGCGCGCACTACCGCAACGCCTTCAACACCCTCGACCAGCTCCTGGCCATGGGGGCGCTGCCCGTCGTCAACGAGAACGACACCGTCGCCACCGACGAGATCCGCTTCGGCGACAACGACCGGCTGGCCGCCCTCGTCGCCCACCTGGTCCGCGCCGACCTCCTCGTCCTCCTCTCCGACGTCGACGGCCTCTACGACGGGGACCCCTCCCTGCCCGGCACCACCCGCATCGAGGAGGTGCGCGGGCCCGAGGACATCGCCCACGTCTCCATCGGCAGCGCCGGCAAGGCGGGCGTCGGCACCGGCGGCATGGTCACCAAGGTCGAAGCCGCGCGGATCGCGGCGGCGGCCGGCGTCCCCGTCGTCCTCACCTCCGCCAGCAGGGCGGCGGACGCCCTCGCCGGCCGTGAGACCGGCACCCTCTTCCACCCCACCGGCCGCCGCTCGGCGGACCGGCTGCTGTGGCTCCAGCACGCGTCCACCCCGCAGGGCCACCTCGTCCTCGACGACGGCGCCGTCCGCGCCGTCACCCAGCGGGGCAGCTCCCTGCTCCCCGCCGGGATCGCGGCCGTCGAGGGTGACTTCGTCGCGGGCGACCCCGTCGAGCTGCGCTCCGCCGAGGGGGTCGCGGTCGCCCGGGGCCTGGTCAACTTCGACGCCAAGGAACTCCCGCAGCTCCTCGGCCGCTCCACCCGCGAGCTTGCGCGGGAGCTCGGACCCGCGTACGAGCGGGAGGTCGTGCACCGGGACGATCTGGTCCTGCTGCAGGGCTGAGGTTCGGGAAAACCACCGCGCGGCGGGCCGGGGACTGGTCAACTGTGAGGGGCGGACACGCGTAGCGCAGACAGGAGGCGGCTGGTGAGACGAGCGCTGACCAGCGTCGGTACCGGGGACGGCACTGGCGGGGAGGACCAGGGCCCGGTGTCCCGCCTCTGGCACGTGACGCTGAGCGTCTCGGGGAAGCCGGCGCCGCTGTCGGAGGTGCGGCGCGGGCTGGAGCAGCTCGCGCACGACCACCCCTTCCTGCTGACCAGCCGGTACGCCGACGACCATGCGGAGATCCGGTACTGGGAGGAGGCCCGCGACCTCCACGACGCCGCGGCCGTCGCCCTGCGGCTGTGGGGCGAGCACCGGTCGACGGCGCGGCTGCCGCCGTGGGAGATCGTCGGGCTGGAGGTCATCGACCGCACGACGTACCACCAACGCGTGGCGGAGGGCTACGGCCCACCCCCGGCCCACCCGGTGGGCGTGCACCCTTATTGACGCGTATTGACGCGCCGCTCGCACGGTCGCCTCAATCGCCGACGGGGCTATTTATAGCCCCGCCGGCGGTTGAGGCGCGGGGTCCGGGGCGGAGCCCCGGGTCCTTCAGCCGCGCCGGCGTCTGAGGCGGGAACGGAGGAAGGGCGGGGAGGGGCAGGCCCGCGCAGCGGCCACCGGCCACCGGTCCCAGCCGGCCGACCGGCCCGCCCCCCCGCCCGGCCAGGGCAAGGGCGTCTCGCGGGGTGGAACTCCGGCGAGGCCCCGGGGCCCCGGGGACTACCCTGGGCCGCATGACCTCGCTCGACGACGCCACCGCGACCTCCCCCGTCCTCACCACCGCGGCAGCGGCCCGCACGGCCGCCGCGGCCATCGCCCCACTCCCGCGGTCCGCCAAGGACACGGCCCTGCTGGCCATCGCGGACGCGCTGACGGCCCGTACCGACGAGATCGTCGCGGCCAACGCCCAGGACATCGAGAAGGCCCGCGCCGCCGGCACCAGCGAGACCGTCATCGACCGGCTCACCCTCACCCCCGAGCGGGTCGCCGCCATCGCCTCCGACGTCCGCGACGTCGTGGCCCTCCCCGACCCCGTCGGCGAGGTCGTCCGCGGCTCCACCCTCCCCAACGGCATCGACCTCCGCCAGATCCGCGTCCCCCTCGGCGTCGTCGGCATCATCTACGAGGCCCGCCCCAACGTCACCGTCGACGCCGCCGCGCTCTGCCTGAAGGCCGGCAACGCCGTCCTCCTGCGCGGCAGTTCCTCCGCCTACGCCTCCAACACCGCCCTCGTCGCCATCCTGCGCGACGCGATCGTGAGCGCCGGCCTGCCCGCCGACGCGATCCAGCTCGTCCCCGGCGAGTCCCGCGAATCCGTCCGCGAGCTGATGCGTGCCCGCGGCCTCGTCGACGTGCTCATCCCGCGCGGCGGTGCCTCCCTCATCAAGACCGTCGTCGAGGAGTCCACCGTCCCGGTCATCGAGACCGGTACCGGAAACTGCCACGTCTACGTCGACGCGCAGGCCGACCTCGACATGGCCGTGGACATCCTCGTCAACTCCAAGGCGCAGCGCCCCTCCGTCTGCAACGCCGCCGAGACCCTCCTGGTCCACCGCGACATCGCCGACGCCTTCCTGCCCCGCGCCCTCGACGCCCTCGCCGACGCCGGCGTCACCGTCCACGGCGACGCCCGCGTCCTGGCCGCTGCCGAGACGAGCAAGGTCACCGCCCTGCCCGCCACCGACGAGGACTGGGCCGCCGAGTACCTGTCGTACGACATCGCCGCCGCCGTCGTGGACTCCCTCGACGACGCCGTCACCCACATCCGCCGCTGGACCTCCGGCCACACCGAGGCGATCGTCACCACCTCCCAGGCCGCCGCGCGCCGCTTCACCCAGCTGGTCGACTCGACCACCGTCGCCGTGAACGCCTCCACCCGGTTCACCGACGGTGGCCAGTTCGGGTTCGGCGCCGAGATCGGCATCTCCACCCAGAAGCTGCACGCCCGGGGCCCGATGGGGCTGCCCGAGCTCACCTCCACCAAGTACATCGTCACCGGCGACGGTCACATCCGGTAACTGCCACCCGAACCCGTTGTGGCCGGATTCCGGCTTTCACCCTGCCCAAAGCGGTCCCCCAGGTCTACGCTGTTCCCGTGCCGGACGACGTGGGGGGCAAGCCGTTCCCGGACGACGGGGAGCCCGACGACGACCGCGGAGGCGCGGATCAGGACTTCGCCTCCGTGGTGTTCGACGAGGCCTTCGTCCGGAACGCCGAGATCCATGAACCGAGCGCGGCCGAACGCCAGCGCGCCGCCGACCTGGCCCGCGCCGAGGCGGAGGCCGCCCGCGTCGCCGGAGGCTGGGCGGGGGAGGACGACTACGGGTACCCGGACGGGTACCCGTTCGACGACCCCGCCTGGGAGGCCGGACCTTACGGCTGCGCCGAGGGCCCGTACGGGGCCTACGGCGGCAGCCTGCGCCCCTATCGCGGCCGGGCCGGATGGCTGAGACCGGTCGCCTGGGTCCTGGCCGTCGTGATGGGACTCGGCATGGTCGCCCTCGCCTTCGGCGCCGTCTACCGCAGCGCCTCGGGCGAAGCCGACCCCGCACCCGCACCCGCCAGTACCCCGCTCGGGGAAGTCACCGGCGTCGGCGCGTTTACGTACCCCGTCGGCCGCCAACCCTGAAGGTACGACCCCGCTCGCGCGTTCCGGAGCCGGGGGCTTCTCTGAAGCGGGGACAGCGGGGAGAAGCGATGGCCGTACCAGGAGACCCGCCCAACGGCACCCCCGAGGACATCGGCGGGGGTGACGACGAGCTGCGCCCGGACGAGTACCGGTCGGTGGTGTTCGACGAGGCCTTCGTCCGCGCCGCCCGCCTCCAGGAGTTCTCCGCCCAGGAACGCATGGGCGAGCACGCCCGGGCCGTCCGCAGCCGCTCCATCTGGTCGGGCGGCGGCTCCACGGGCCGGGGCACCGGCACGCCGGGCCGGGGCGCCCGCCAGGGCATGCTCCTCGTCCTGCTGATCGCCTCGGCCTTCGCCGTCGCCGTCTACCTGGGCCTGCGCAACCCGTACGTGCCCCCGGCCGGCGGCGACGCCGAGCCCCTCAGCAGCACCGTCGTGCCCCTGACGCCGTCCTCCGCCGTGCCCGGCGGCAAACCCGCCGACCTCTACGCCCACAGCCCCGCGGCCGACTACCGCACCGGGGCGGCCGGGATCACCCTCCCGGCCGCACGCCGCACCCGGCACTTCACCGAGAGCCAGGTCGTCGCCGCGCTGTCCATCGCCAAGGACTACCTCGTGCAGTCCTCGCTGGACCCCGACGTGCTCTCCGGCAACGCCTCCCGGCCCGTGCGGGTGCTCCTTGACCCCGGTCAGCTGGCCCAGTTCGACGAGAGCATGGCCTCGCCCTCCGGGGACGGCCGGCACGCCGCCACCGGCTGGCTGGTCCGCTTCGACCCGCAGACCGCGGCCCTCGCCGACACCCGCGTCCGGGTCAACGGCACCCTCGCCTTCGAGGAGATCAGCCCCGAGACGCTGGTGGTCACCACCGACCACACCTTCGTGTACGCCGTACGAGGCGCGGCCGGCCCGCCCGCCGGGCCCGACGCGGCCTCCCTCTTCACCGTCCGCCGCGAGCTGCGGCTGCGCTTCGACCACGAGGACCTCACCGCCCGCCGGGCGGAACTGTCCTCGTCCTACGTGATGGCAGGACCGCAGGACTGCGCCGCCGACCCGGCGCCGGGCTTCCGCCCGCTGCTGGCCGGAGCCGGTCCCACCACCGTCGGCCCGCCCGTGAGCGACCCGTACGCCAGCGGCCACCCCCGGCGCACGGCCGGACTGTGCGGGGTCATGGACCCGGCGGCCACCCCGCCGGACCCGTCCGCCGCGCCCGCCCAGCCCGCCGGGCAGCCCACGCCGTCCTCGGGGCCCGGGCAGCCGCCCCAGCCGGATCAGACGGCGTCGCGCGTGCCCCTGGCGCAGCCCCAGGCACCGCCGCCGCCCGCCTCCGTCAGCCCTGTCCGGTAGGCGGCTTCTCCTCGCCGCCGGCCGCTCCGGTGAACCGGTCGCGCAGCTTCCCGCCCAGGTCGCCCGCGCCGCCGGCTATGTCGCCGACCAGCTTCATCAGCGGATCCTTGCTCGTGCGCACCGAGTCCGCGTAGTGCGAGGCCGACTGGCGGAAGGAGTCGGCCACCGAGGCGTCCTTGTCCTCGTCCCGCTGCGGGTAGTGCCCGTCCATGATCCGCTGGTAGTCCCGGCTCTGCGACCACTTCCGCAGCTCGGCTGCGCGCACCGTGGTGAAGGGGTGGGTGCGCGGCAGCACGTTGAGGATCTTCAGGACCGAGTCGCGCAGGTCGCCGCTCGACTCGTACTCGTCGGCCTGGGCCAGGAAGGCGTCGACGTTCATCTCGTGGAGGTGGTTGCCGCCGGCGATCTTCATCAGGCCGCGCATCGAGGCGTTCACGTCCTGCCCCACCAGCAGCCCGGCCCGGTCCGCCGACAGCTCCGACTTGCGGAACCACTCCCGCAGGGCGGTGACGATCGCCATGATCGCCACATTGCCCAGCGGGATCCACGCCACCTTCAGCGCCAGGTTCGTCAGGAACAGCAGCACCGTGCGGTACACGGAGTGCCCGGACAGCGCGTGGCCCACCTCGTGGCCCACGACAGCCCGCATCTCCTCCTCATCCAGCAGCTCCACCAGCGCCGTCGTCACCACGATGATCGGCTCGTCCAGCCCGATGCACATGGCGTTCGGCTTGGGGTCCTGCTGCACGTACATCTGCGGGACCTTCTCCAGGTCCAGGATGTAGCAGGCGTCGCGCAGCATCTCGTACAGATGGGGGAACTGGGTCTCGCCCACGCGCACCGAGTCCGACAGGAACAGCAGGCGCAGGCTCCGCTCCGGGAGCAGCCCGCTGAGGGCCTTGAAGACCGTGTCGAAGCCGGTCAGCTTGCGCAGGGCGACCAGGGCCGAGCGGTCCGCCGGGTGCTCGTAGGCCCGCGAGGAGATGCCCGGGAACCTCCTGCGTTCGCGTGCCGGCGTCTTCTCGAATCCGTTGTCGGTCATGGCGCTTCCCCCTGGATCGGCCTGTGGTCCACTGCTCCATCCTCTCCAACGCCTGAGTCGGCGTGAGCGTGCCCCGGGCCCCCGCATACGATGTGAGGGAAGTCTCCGCTCGCTCCCCGACTCGATAGGTACCTGCCTGATGAGCCTCTCCACCACCGCCCACAACCTCGTCGTCCTCGCCTCGGAGGGCGCCGAGCAGCACGGCGGCAACCACGAGAGCCTGAGCCCCTACCTGACCGGTGGCGGTGCGCTCTTCGTCCTGCTGCTGATGCTCTGGGTGACCACGCGCCTGAACCGCGACCGCTGAACCACTCGTTCGGACCGGGCCTCCGCGCACGTGCCACCGGGCCAGTAGGCTCTGCGCTCATGGGAGAGCAGGAAATGCCTACGGGCCCGGTCAAGCGCCGGCTCGGCGTGATGGGCGGGACGTTCGACCCGATCCACCACGGACACCTGGTGGCCGCCAGCGAGGTGGCCGCCCTTTTCCACCTCGACGAGGTGGTCTTCGTCCCCACGGGCGAACCGTGGCAGAAGTCCCAGCGGGCCGTGTCGCCCGCCGAGGACCGCTACCTGATGACGGTCATCGCCACGGCCTCGAACCCGCAGTTCTCGGTGAGCCGCATCGACATCGACCGCGGCGGACCGACGTACACGATCGACACCCTGCGGGACCTGAGCGCCCTCAACGAGGACGCCGACCTCTTCTTCATCACCGGCGCCGACGCGCTCGCGCAGATCCTGACCTGGCGCAACGCCGACGAGCTCTTCTCCCTCGCCCACTTCATCGGCGTGACCCGGCCCGGCCACGTCCTGACCGACGACGGCCTGCCCGAGGGCGGTGTCTCGCTCGTCGAGGTGCCCGCGCTGGCCATCTCCTCCACGGACTGCCGCGCCCGCGTCGCCGAGGGTGATCCCGTCTGGTACCTGGTCCCGGACGGTGTGGTCCGCTATATCGACAAGCGTGAGCTGTACCGGGGAGTCTGAGCTTCCGGAACGACGAGAGGCCCGCGGTGAACGACCCCCAGGACCCGTACGACCCGTACGCCGCCCAGCAGCAGCTCATCGGCTACGACCCGTACGGCCGGCCGCTGTACGGCCAGGCGCCCGCCCCGCAGCCCCTCCAGCCCGCCCCGCCGCCGTACGAACAGCAGTACGAGGCCCCGTACGGGCAGTCGTACGCACAACAGCCCTACGGACAGCAGTACGGCTACGAGCAGCAGCCGCAGGGGTACGCCCCGGCCCCCTCACCGGGGTACGAGGACCCGCAGCCGCAGCAGTGGATCCCGCAGCAGGCCGCGGCCCCGCAGGCCCCCGAGCGGGCCGCCGCCCCGGTCCCCGTCCCCGAGCCGCGCCGGGCGGACGCCGGGGACCGGTCCGGAACGGGGCCGGAGCCGGATCCGGATCCGGGGAGGCCGGCGGCGGACTACCGCACCGAGCAGTTCGCCTTCCTCGACCAGCCGGACGAGGACTCCGAGGACGTCATCGACTGGCTCGCCTTCACCGAGAGCCGCACCGAGCGCCGTGAGGAGGCCCGCCGCCGCGGCCGCCACCGGGTGGTCGCGCTGATCGTCGTCCTGGCCCTCCTCGCCGTCGGCGCGCTGGGCTGGCTCTGGTACGCGGGCAAGCTGCCCTTCCTCGACGGTCCCGGCACGAAGAAGGCGGCGGCGAGCCCCGCGGGCGCCCAGAAGCGCGACATGATCGTCGTCCACCTGCACAACACCAAGCGCGGCGGCAGCTCCACCGTCCTCCTCGTGGACAACGTCACCACCCGGCAGGGCGCCACCGTCCTGCTGCCCAACGCCCTCGCCGTCACCAAGGAGGACGGTACGGGCACCACCCTCGGCAAGTCCGTCGACGACGGCGGCATCGGCACCCGCGAGGCCCTCGACACCGTCCTGGGCACCCGCATCGGCGGCACCTGGCGCCTGGACACCCCCTTCCTGGAGCGCCTGGTCGAGCTGGTCGGCGGCATCGAGGTCGACACCGACGCGGCCGTCCCGGCCGACGACCAGGCCAAGACCCCGGCCGTCGGGCAGGGCCCCAAGCAGAGCCTGACCGGGGCCATGGCCGTCGCCTACGCCACCTACCGGGCCCAGGGCGAACCGGAGGCCAGGCAGCTGGAGCGCACCGGCAGGGTCCTGTACGCCGTCCTGCGCAAGATCCCCTCCGACCCGAAGGCGGCCGCCACCACCGTCGAGAGCATGGGCCAGATCCTGGACCCGGGGCTCGACGCGCAGAACCTCGGCGGCCTCCTGTCGCGGATCGGCGAGCACGCCAAGGTCGCCGCGTACCGCACCGAGGTGCTCTCGGTGAAGCCCGACGGCGGCCTCACCGACGAAGCCTCCAAGAAGGTGGTCAAGGAGCTCCTCGGCGGCACCGTCACGGCGGCCCAGTCCGGCGCGGCCCCGCGCGTGGGCCTCAAGGACGCCACCGGGGACGAGAAGGCGCACCTCGCGGCGAAGGCGGCGCTGCTCAACGGCGGCTACGCCTTCGTGGACGGCGGCAGGGCCGACAGGGCGGCCGCCACCACGCAGATCACGTACCAGGACGACGCCCAGCGGGCCCGGGCGGTCGACGTCGCCAAGACCCTGGGGCTGCCGGAAACGGTCGTGAAGAAGGCCGACGGCACGGTGAACGCGGACGTGGTGGTGACCCTGGGCAAGGACTACAAGCCGTCCTGACCGGGCGGTGCCGGCAGTACATGAGACCCTTGTAGGGATCTGCCCGCCGACCCGAAAGCATGGCCAGTGACCGCCACGGACCGCTCCATCGAGCTCATCACCACCGCCGCCCAGGCCGCGGCCGACCGCCTCGCGCACGACATCATCGCCTACGACGTCAGCGACGTGCTGTCGATCACCGACGCCTTCCTGCTCGCCTCCGCGCCCAACGACCGCCAGGTCAAGTCGATCGTGGACGAGATCGAGGAGCGGCTGCTCAAGGAGCTCGGCGCCAAGCCGGTGCGCCGCGAGGGCGACCGCGACGCCCGCTGGATCCTGCTCGACTACGTCGACATCGTGGTCCACGTCCAGCACAGCGAGGAGCGCGTCTTCTACGCGCTGGAGCGCCTGTGGAAGGACTGCCCCGAGATCGAGCTCCCCGAGGACGCCAAGCTCACCATCGGCAAGGCCGAGGAGCACGCCAAGCTGCGGGAGGCGCAGGGCGACGACGAGCTGGACGGTGATCTGTTCTGAGCGCCGAAGGCAGCACGGGGAGGCCTGCCGGCGGTTCCGCCCGCACCGGCAGGAAGATCGTCCTCTGGAGGCACGGCCAGACCTCCTGGAACCTGGAGCGCCGCTTCCAGGGCTCCACGGACATCGAGCTGACCGAGACGGGGCTGGCGCAGGCGCGCCGTTCGGCCCGGCTGCTGGCCTCGCTGAAGCCGGACGCCATCGTGGCCTCCGACCTCAAGCGCGCGGCGGCCACGGCCGCCGAGCTGGCCGCCGTCACGCACCTGCCCGTGGCGCACACCGAGGCGCTGCGTGAGACGTACGCGGGTGAGTGGCAGGGCCTGACGCACGAGGAGATCGTCGAGAAGTACGGCGAGCAGTACGCGGCGTGGAAGCGCGGCGAGCCCGTCCGGCGCGGCGGGGGCGAGCTGGAGACCGAGGTCGCCGACCGGGCCGCCCCGGTCGTCCTGAGCCACGCCGACCGGCTGCCCGCGGGCGGCACGCTCGTCGTCGTCAGCCACGGCGGCACCATCCGCACGACCATCGGCCGCCTGCTGCGGCTGGAGGCGCGCGACTGGGAGAGCCTGGGCGGGCTCTCCAACTGCTGCTGGTCCGTCCTCGGTGAGGGCGCGCGCGGCTGGCGGCTGCTGGAGCACAACGCCGGCACCCTGCCGGAGCCGGTGCTCGGCGACGACGACTGAGCCCCTCCGCGGGGCCCCTCCGACCCGGATTTCACTTTCCGGCTGGTCACAGGCTAGAGTTCTTCTTGTTCGCAGCGAAGAACACCGGAAACGGGGGGAACGCCGCGGAGAGCGGGGCTATAGCTCAGTTGGTAGAGCGCCTGCATGGCATGCAGGAGGTCAGGAGTTCAATTCTCCTTAGCTCCACAATCAGGATCCCGTCCCCAACAGGGGGCGGGATCCTTGCGTTTGTCCCTCCTGTGCTTGCTGACCCCGCCGGGACCGGCGTGGCAGAATCGGACGGCCGGAGGGGGACACGACGGTCCGACGCGGGAGGGAGTCGCTGACGGATGGGTGCACACCGGCGGCGGTGCGACTGGTGCAACAACGGCACGCCGATCGTTCGGGACATGGAGCCGGTCAATGCCGACTACCAGTACTGGTGCGAGGAATGCGCGCGGGCGCTGATCATAAAAGGCGACCCCATCGAGACCTACCGGGAACTGGAGGGCGAGCCGATCTACGGGCGGCTCCTCGACGAGCACTGCACGCTCAAGCGCTTCTACCAGTTCGCCCGGGCTTGACGGGGTCGATGATGGACGAATCGGGCATAACGACCCCCGGGGAAACCGATTTTTGGTCTGGGGCCATGACCGTGTAATGTTCTCGATGTCGCCAGGGGGAACCGGCAAGGGAAACCGAGAAGGGGCCCGGCGGCAGAGAGAAACAAGGGGCTATAGCTCAGTTGGTAGAGCGCCTGCATGGCATGCAGGAGGTCAGGAGTTCAATTCTCCTTAGCTCCACAGTGTGGAAGAGGGTCACCCGAATCGGGTGGCCCTCTTCTCGTTGTGCGGAACGGCAGAGCGGTCGCACGGGCCCCTGCGGTACCCTGACGCCATGCGTGCCGTACGCCTTCTGCTTACCGAGCCGCGCTGAGCAGCACCGACCCCGAGAAGGTCGGCATCGGCGCGGCGTCCCCTCCTGTGCGAGGGGTTTTTTCGTTTGGGCAGGCAGAGACGGCAGAGACGATCGATGGAGCTTCAGGAATCATGAGCGAGACGAACACCCCGGCCCCCGAGGCGGCCGAGGGGCACCGTTACACGGCCGCCATGGCCGCCGACATCGAGGCACGCTGGCAGGACGTATGGGACGCGGAGGGCACCTACGAGGCGCCCAACCCGAGCGGTGACCTGGCGGGTGACCCGGCGGTCGTCGCGCGGCCCAAGAAGTTCATCATGGACATGTTCCCGTACCCCTCCGGTGCGGGTCTGCACGTCGGTCACCCGCTCGGGTACATCGCCACCGACGTCTACGCCCGCCACCAGCGGATGTCCGGCCACAACGTCCTGCACACCCTGGGCTTCGACGCCTTCGGCCTGCCGGCCGAGCAGTACGCCGTGCAGACCGGCACGCACCCCCGCGTGTCCACCGAGGCCAACATCGAGAACATGAAGGTCCAGCTGCGCCGCCTGGGCCTGGGCCACGACAAGCGCCGGTCGTTCGCGACGATCGACCCGGAGTACTACAAGTGGACCCAGTGGATCTTCCTCCAGATCTACAACTCCTACTACGACGCGGACGCGAACAAGGCCCGGCCGATCGCCGAGCTGGTCGCCGCCTTCGAGAACGGCACCCGTGAGGTCCCCGGGGGCCGCGCCTGGGCCGAGCTGACCGCCGCCGAGCGCGCCGACGTGCTGAACGGGTACCGCCTGGCCTACTCCTCGGACGCGCCCGTCAACTGGTGCCCCGGCCTGGGCACCGTGCTGGCCAACGAGGAGGTCACCGCCGACGGCCGCTCCGAGCGCGGCAACTTCCCCGTCTTCAAGTCCCGGCTGAGCCAGTGGAACATGCGCATCACCGCGTACGCCGACCGGCTGCTGGACGACCTGGACGCGCTGGACTGGCCCGAGGCCATCAAGCTCCAGCAGCGCAACTGGATCGGCCGCAGCGAGGGCGCGCGCGTCGACTTCGCCCTGGGCGACGAGGCCATCACCGTCTTCACCACCCGCCCCGACACCCTCTTCGGCGCCACCTACATGGTGCTGGCGCCCGAGCACCCGCTGGTCGAGAAGTTCGTCCCGGCCGCCTGGCCCGAGGGCACCCGCGAGGCCTGGACCGGCGGGCACGCCACCCCGGCCGAGGCCGTCGCCGCGTACCGCAAGCAGGCCGGCGCCAAGTCCGACGTCGAGCGGCAGGCCGACGCCAAGGAGAAGACCGGCGTCTTCACCGGCGAGTACGCCGTCAACCCGGTCAGCGGCGAGAAGGTCCCCGTCTTCATCGCCGACTACGTGCTGATGGGCTACGGCACCGGCGCGATCATGGCCGTCCCGGCGCACGACGCCCGCGACTTCGAGTTCGCCCGCGCCTTCGAGCTGCCGATGCGCTGCGTGGTCGAGCCGACGGACGGCCGGGGCACCGACCCGGCCGAGTGGGACGACGCCTTCGGCTCCCACGACGCCAAGCTGGTCAACTCGTCCGGCGAGGGCATCTCCCTGGACGGCCTGGGCGTGGTCGAGGCCAAGGCCGCCATCACCGACTGGCTGTCCGAGCGCGGCCTCGGCGAGGGCACCGTCAACTTCCGCCTGCGCGACTGGCTCTTCAGCCGCCAGCGCTACTGGGGCGAGCCCTTCCCGATCGTCTACGACGAGGACGGCGTCGCCCACTCGCTGCCCGAGTCGATGCTCCCGCTGGAGCTGCCCGAGGTCGAGGACTACTCGCCGCGCACCTTCGAGCCCGACGACGCGGACTCCAAGCCGGAGACCCCGCTGTCGCGCAAGGCCGACTGGGTCAACGTGGAGCTGGACCTGGGCGACGGGCGCGGCGTGCGCGCCTACCGCCGCGAGACCAACACCATGCCGAACTGGGCCGGCTCCTGCTGGTACGAGCTGCGCTACCTGGACCCGGACAACGCGGACGCGCTGGTCGACCCGGAGATCGAGCAGTACTGGATGGGCCCGCGCGAGAGCGCCCCGCACGGCGGCGTCGACCTGTACGTCGGCGGCGCCGAGCACGCGGTGCTGCACCTGCTGTACGCGCGTTTCTGGTCCAAGGTGCTGTTCGACCTGGGCCACGTGTCCTCGGTCGAGCCGTTCCACAAGCTCTTCAACCAGGGCATGATCCAGGCCTACGTCTACCGCGACGAGCGCGGCTTCCCGGTCGCGGCCGCCGAGGTCGAGGAGCGCGACGGCAAGTTCTTCTTCGAGGGCGAACCGGTCAAGCGCGAGCTGGGCAAGATGGGCAAGTCCCTGAAGAACGCCGTCACCCCGGACGAGATCTGCGAGGAGTACGGCGCGGACACCCTGCGCCTGTACGAGATGGCGATGGGCCCGCTGGACGTCTCCCGTCCGTGGGACACCCGCGCCGTCGTCGGCCAGTACCGGCTGCTCCAGCGCCTGTGGCGCAACGTGGTGGACGAGGAGACGGGCGCGGTGACGGTCGTCGACGCCGAGCCCGCCGAGGAGACGCTGCGCGCCCTGCACAAGGCCATCGACGGGGCCGGCTCGGACATGGCGGGCCTGCGGTTCAACACCGCGATCGCCAAGATCACCGAGCTGAACAACACCCTGACGAAGGCGGGCCGCCCGCTGGAGCGGTCCGTGGCCGAGCGCCTGGTGCTGCTGATCGCCCCGCTGGCCCCGCACATCGCGGAAGAGCTGTGGCACCGCCTGGGCCACACCGACTCGGTGGTCCACCAGGACTTCCCCGTCGCGGACCCGGCGTACGTCGTGGACGAGACGGTCACCTGCGTGGTCCAGGTCAAGGGCAAGGTCAAGGCCCGCCTGGAGGTGCCGCCGACGATCTCGGAGGCCGACCTGGAGCAGCTGGCGGTCACCGACGCGGCCGTCGTCGCCGCGCTGGGCGGCGCCGAGGTCCGCAAGGTGATCGTGCGTGCGCCGAAGCTGGTGAACATCGTCATCTGACGGCCTGCGGTCCTGAAGGCCGGCTTCTCGGGGTGATCCCGTACGGGCAGGTTGGGGGTTCGATTGGAACCCCCGGCCTGCCCGTGGCGTTTACGGTGGAGGGGACGGGAACAGGCCGGGGAAGGGAACCTCATGGAGGTAGGCGCGTTGGTCATCATCTTTGCCCTGGTGGTGCTGTTCGCCTTCCTGGGGCTGGGCGCCTGGGTCACGGTCAAGGCGGTCGGCGCGGCGAAGCGCGGCGTGGACCGGACGATCACACAGGCCCGCCGGACGGTCGAGGACACCACCCTGAAGGCCAGGAGCCTCGGGCAGGTCGGGGTCCCGGCGGCGCTGGCGCAGCTGCGGCTGGACCTGCGGACGTCGATGCGCGCCACGCAGGCGGCCCTCTACCAGGGGGTCCAGGCGGACGGCTCGCTGAAGGAGTCGATCGCCCTCTTCGAGCGGCTCAGCCGGCACGGGCACGAGCTGGACGACGAGCTCAAGCGGCTGGAGCAGGAGCCGGACCGCAAGCGGATCGCGGAGCGGCTGCCCGAGCTGCGGGAGCGCACCGCCAAGATCACCACGTCGGCCGACTCGCTGCGGTGGGCGGCGCGCGACCGGGCCCGCCAGTTCGCGGACGAGGACCTCGCGGCGCTGTCCGCGCAGATCGAGGTGGAGTCGAGCGCGCTGCGCGACTGGTCCCGGGAGTCGGTCGACGACCTGACGGCCGCCGCGGCGGCGTGGGACGCGCGGCAGGCGTCCGGGGCCGATGGCAAGGGTGCGGGTGTTCAGGGCGCGGGTGCTCAGGGTGCGGGTGCTCGGAGTGAGTCCGCTCCGGGGTCGTCCGCGCAGCCGGGGCGGGCGTCGGGGCAGCAGCGGCCCGCGCTGGATCCTTCGGTTCCGGCGGCCGGGTACCCCTGGCAGAAGGCTCCCCGGCCGGAGGCCGCTTCCTGAGCGGAGCGGCAGGGGCGGGCCGGGGCCGCTGAGGTCGCCGAGGCGGGGGTGACGGATGCGCTGCGGGCTGCCGGATCACCTCCTCGGGCGGTAACCTCCGGCTCATGTCCCGCCATGTCGCGATCGTCACCGATTCCACGGCCTATCTGCCCCCGCGGGCGATGGCGCGGCATGGGATCACCGCCGTCCCCCTGACCGTCGTGCTCGGCGACGAGGCCCTGGAGGAGGGCACCGAGATCTCGGCCCGCAGCCTGGCCGCGGCCCTGCAGAAGCGCCGCCCGGTCACCACCTCCCGCCCCGGCCCCGAGCAGTTCGTACGCGCCTACCGGGCGGCGGCGGAGGCCGGTGCGACCGGGATCGTGAGCCTGCACCTCTCCGCCGAGTTCTCCGGCACCTACGACGCCGCCGTGGTCGCGGCGAAGACGGCCCCGGTCCCGGTCCGCGTCGTGGACACCGGCATGGTCGCGATGGCCCTCGGCTTCTGCGCCCTCGCCGCCGCCGAGACGGCCGAGGCGGGGGGTTCCGCCGACGAGGCCGTGGCCGCCGCCGAGAAGCGGGCCGCGGAGATGTCGGCCTACTTCTACGTGGACACCCTCGACTACCTCCGGCGCGGCGGCCGGATCGGGGCCGCGCAGGCCCTCCTCGGATCGGCGCTGGCGGTCAAGCCGCTGCTCACGCTGGACGGCGGCCGGATCGAGATGCTGGAGAAGGTGCGGACGGCCTCCAAGGCCATCGCACGGCTGGAAGAGCTCGCCGTCGAGCGGGCGGGGGCGCGCAGCGTCGACGTGGCCGTCCACCACCTGGCGGCCCCGGAGCGGGCCGAGAAGCTCGCGGAGCGGCTGGGGGAGCGGATCCCGGGGCTGGTCGAACTGCACGTGAGCGAGGTCGGGGCGGTGATCGGCGCGCACACCGGGCCGGGGCTGCTGGCGGCGGTGGTCTCGCCGCGCTGACCCCGGTCCGGCGGGGGGCGGTACACCCGGACGGGTGGCGGGATTTTCCACAACGGGGCGGTTGTCCACCGGAATTGAGGGCTCCGAGCGGGGGGTCGGGGGTCGGCCCTAGCGTCGTGGCATGACTCTTCGCACGCGTGTTTCGCGCTCTTCGGAAAGCCCTTCGGGAAGTTCTTCAGCAAGCCCTTCCGGACGCCTCGACGGCTTCGGGACAGGATCGTTCGGTGCCGTCGGTGCCGTCGGTGCCGTCGGTGGCCTTGGTCGTGCCGGGGGCGGTGGTGCCGGCGGCGGCGGTGGCGGTGGTGCGGGCAGCGGGCCCGGGAGGGCGCGGCCGTCCGACGGGCGGCTCCGTGAACGCCGCCGCGCCCGGTCGCGGCCCGGCCCCGACCCCGCCGCCGTGCGGCGCAGGGCGGAGCTGCTGATGGCGGGGGCGGCCCCGCCCCGGCGGCCGGGGCCGCCTCCGGTGCCCGAGCCGCCTCCGGTGCCGGGGGAGGAGGACGGGGTGCCGGCCGGGTCGGTTCCTTCGCCCGGGCCCGGGGTGCCGGCCGGGGGTGTCGGGGTGCCGGGGCGGTGGCCGGCCGTGCGTGAGCGGTTGCCGGTGTGGGTGCAGTCCCGGTGCGGGATGGAGCCCCGGGCGGTGGCCGCCGTGGGGGTGGTGCTGGCCGTGGCGGTGGGGTTCGCCGTCCAGCAGTACGGGGCGGCCCGGCCGCAGCCGGTGACGGCGCCCGCGGTCCTCGCCCCCGCGTCCGCGACGGCCCCGCCCCCGGTGCTGGTAGGGGGCTCCGGCGGTACGGGGGGCCGCATCGTGGTGGACGTCGGCGGCAAGGTCCGCGATCCCGGTGTGCGGCGGCTGCCCGGCGGCTCACGGGTGGAGGACGCGCTGGCCGCCGCCGGGGGAGTGCGGCCGGGTACGGACACCACCGGGCTCAACCGGGCCCGGGTCCTGGTGGACGGCGAACAGGTGCTGGTGGGCGTCACCGCGCAGCCGGCCCCGGGCGGCGGGGGTTCCGGCGGTGGGTCGGGCCCGGGACCGGGCCCGCTGAGCCTCGCTAGTGCGAGCGTGGAGCAGTTGGACGGGCTGCCGGGGGTGGGCCCGGTGCTGGCCCGGCACATCGTGGAGTTCCGCACCGCCCGGGGCGGGTTCCGGGCCGTGGAGGACCTCCGGCAGGTCGACGGCATCGGCGAGCGGCGGTTCGCCGAGCTGCGGAAGCTGGTGCGGTTGTGAGCGCCGTCGAGGGGCCGGGGGCGGGGGCCGGGCCGGGGGACGCCGGGCCGGACGGCGCCGGGCCCGTGGACCTGCGGCTCGTGGTGCCCGCTCTGGCCGCCTGGGGCGCGGCCGCCCTCGGGCTCGGGGTGCCGGGCGGGTGGTGCGCCCTCGGGGTGGGGGTCGCGGTGACCGTGGCCGGGGTGTCTCTGGTGGCGGGGTGCCGTGGGCCGGGCCGGGTGTGGCGGGTCGCAACCGCCGTGGCCGCCGCCCTGCTGTGCGCGGCCGCCGGGGCCGGGGCGGCCGGGCTGGAGCGGGCCGCGGAGCGGGCGGGGCCCGTGGCCCGGCTGGCCGCCGAGCACGCCCGGGTGGGCGCCGAGCTCACCGTGGGCTCCGACCCGAGGGCCGCCCGGAGCGGGAGCGGGCCGCCCGTGGTGGTGCTGGACGCGGTGGTGACCGGGGTGACCGGCCCCGACGGGGCGCGGACCCGGGTGGAGACCCCGGTGCGGGTGCTGGCCGGGCATCCGCAGTGGGCCCGGCTGCAGCCGTCGACCCGGGTCTCGGTGGTGGCCCGGCTGGCTCCGGCGCGGGACGGGGAGCGGGCCGTGGCGCTGCTCCGGCCGGCCGGGGACGTCCCGCCCCGGGTGACGGGCGGGCCCGACCCGGTCCAGCGGGCCGCCGGGAGGCTGCGGGCCGGGTTGCGGGAGGCTTCCGAGGGGCTCCGGGGGGACGCCCGGGCGCTGCTGCCGGCCCTGGTGGTCGGGGACACCTCGCGCGTCCCCTCCGACCTGCACGACGCCTTCGAAGCCACCGACCTGCTGCACCTGCTGGCCGTCTCCGGGTCGAACCTGACCGTGGTGCTGTACCTGCTCATCGGGTCGCCGGGACGGGCCCAGTACGTGGAGCGCGGCGGACTGGCGCCCCGGCTGGGGCTGTCGCTGCGGTTCACCGCGCTGTGCGGGGCGGTGCTGACGCTGGGGTTCGTCGTGGTGTGCCGGCCCGACCCGAGCGTGCTGCGGGCCGCCGCCTGCGGGGCGGTGACGCTGCTGGCGCTGGCCACGGGGCGGCGCAGGTCCCTGCTCCCGGCCCTGGCCGCCGCCGTGCTCCTGCTGGTGCTCTACGACCCGTGGCTGGCCCGCTCGTACGGATTTCTGCTCTCGGTGCTGGCCACCGGGGCGCTGCTCACCCTGGGGCCCCGCTGGGCCGGGGCCCTGCGGGCGCGCGGGGTGCCGTCGCGGCTCGCCGAGGCCCTGGCGGCCGCCGCGGCGGCGCAGGCGGTGTGCGCCCCGGTGGTGGTCGTGCTGTCGGCCCGGGTGAGCCTGGTCGCCGTCCCGTGCAACCTCCTGGCGGAGCCGGCGGCCGGGCCGGCCACGGTGCTCGGCTTCGCGGCGCTCGCCGCCGCCCCGCTGTCCATGCCCGTCGCCGAGCTGCTGGCCCGGTGCGCGGGGGTGCCCGCCGGGTGGATCGCCGCCGTCGCGCGGGCCGGGGCGCGGCTGCCGGGGGCGGAGCTGCCGTGGCCGGGCGGGCCCGGAGGGGGCCTGCTGCTGGCCGTGGCCGCCGCGGCCCTCGTGGGGCTCGGGATGCGGTTCGGGCGGCGGCGCGGGGTGCGTGCGGCCGTGGCGGTGCTGCTGCTCGTGGCGGTGCTGCGGCCGCCGCAGCTGACCCGTACGCTCACCGGCTGGCCGCCGCCCGGCTGGAGTTACGTCCAGTGCGCCGTGGGCCAGGGGGACGCCGCCGTCCTCGCGGCGGGGCCCGGGACGGCCGTCGTGGTGGACGCCGGACCCGAGCCCGGCCCGGTGGACGCCTGTCTGCGCGCCCTCGGTGTGAAACGCGTCCCATTGCTGCTGCTGACGCACTTTCACGCGGACCACGTGGGCGGGTTGTCCGGGGTGCTCCGGGGCCGCTCCGTGGGTGTGATCCAGACCACCGGAGTGGCGGATCCGCCGGGGCGGGCCGCCCTGGTGCGGCGGGTGGCGGCGGGCGCCGGGGTGCCGGTGGTGGCGGCCGTCGCGGGGGAGCGGCGGCGGGTGGGTCCGCTGGAGTGGCAGGTGCTGTGGCCGTCGGCCGCCGGGCCACCGCCGGCGGGGCCGAACGACGCGAGCGTGGCCCTGCTGGTCCGTACCTCGGGGCTGACGTTGCTGCTGCTCGGCGACCTCGAACCGCCGTCCCAGCAGGCCCTGCTGAGGGAACATCCGGAGCTGGGGCCGGTGGACGTGCTCAAGGTCGCCCACCACGGTTCGGCGCACCAGGACCCGGTTCTGACGGATCGGATCCGGCCACGGCTCGCGCTCGTCCCGGTGGGTGCGGGCAACCGTTACGGGCACCCGGCGCGGAGCACCCTCGTGCGGCTTGAAGCCCTTGGGGCGGCTGTGCTGCGCACCGATGAGGACGGCTCCGTGGCCGTCTGCGGCAGCGGTCCGGGCATGCGCGCCTTTTCGGCCGGACGGCGTCTGAAAAGGCGCGGTCATACCGGGCGTGACCGCTCTGTTTGCCCACAACCCGACAGCATGATCGAATGCCTCTTCGCCAGAGCCGACCAAGTACACACAGCACGGGGGTGCATCAGTCATGTTCGGTCGCCGACGGGGGACGGATACGGCCGGGAGCGCAAGTTCGCAGACGTCCGCCACACTGACACTGCCGCCCACGGCACGCCTGTTGAGCTGCCGGGTCCTCGACACCGTCCACCAGCCCATCCGCCAGGCCAAGTTCGAGGTGACCGACCCGATCGGCCGACGGATCGTCAGCGGGGAGACGGATCCGTACGGGGGATTCACGGCGGCCATGCCGGAGGGGGAGTACCGGCTTTCGGTCAGCGCCGAGGGCTACGCGCCGTTCCACGGGGCGACGCTCGTGGGGGATCCCGCGCAGCCGGGCACCGCGGAGATCATCCTGGACTCGGTGGAGCCGCCGGTGCTCCCGCAGCCGGGCCACTGGGAGCTGGACCCGACGCACTCCTCGATCGCCTTCACCGCGAAGCACATCGGTTTCGCCCGGATCCACGGCCGGTTCACCACCTTCGCCGGCGCGGTGCGGATCGCGGAGCGGATGGAGGACTCCTCCATGCACGTCATCCTCGACGCGGCGAGCATCGACACCGGGCTGCGCATGCGGGACGACCACCTGCGGTCGTCGGACTTCCTGGACGCGGCCCGGTATCCGACGGTGGAGTTCTACAGCGAGCGGTTCATCCACCGAGGCGGCAGCCGCTGGGCGGTCGCCGGAGCCCTGACCCTGCACGGGGTGAGCCGTACCGTCACCCTGGACACCCGGTACCTGGGCGTCGGCACGGGCCTGGAGGGCGAGCCGCGCGCCGCCTGCCGGGCCACGGCCGAGCTGAACCGCGAGGACTTCACCCTGAACTGGCAGTCGATACTGGCCCAGGGGATCGCGGCGATCGGGTCGAGCGTGGAGGTGGCGCTGGACGTGCAGATCGTCCACAAGGCCTGAGGGCGGCGCGGCCGGGCGCCTCAGGGGGATTCGAGCCAGCCCTCGTAGGCGGCGGCGAGCTCGTCCAGCACGGCGGCGTCGAGCCGCTGCCGCGGGTCTTCGACGACCACCAGCCACTGGGCGTCCTCGGCGTCGTCCTCGCCGGCCAGCGCGTCGCGCACCAGCTGGGGTTCCTCGGGCAGGCCGAAGCGGTCCACGGCCTCCCGGGCCACCTCCTCGGCGGCGTCGCGGTCGGGCAGGACGAGTACATGTCGCAGGTTCACCGCATCATTCTCGTGCACCGGGGGCCGGGGGCTGTCAGTGCGGCGTGGGATGCTGGAGCCGATGGCCACCAGGAAGAACCCCACCGACGATCCCCTCGCCCCGATCACCCTCGCGGTGGGGCAGGAGGACCTGCTGCTCGACCGCGTCGTCCGGGACGTGGTGAAGGCCGCCCGCGCGGCCGACGCCGACACGGACGTGCGGGACCTCACCTCCGACCAGCTCCAGCCCGGCACCCTGGCCGAGCTGACGAGCCCGTCGCTCTTCTCCGAGCGCAAGGTCCTGATCGTGCGGAACGCGCAGGACCTCGGCGCGGACACGGTGAAGGAGGTCAAGGCCTACCTCACCGCCCCGTTCGAGGAGATCACCCTCGTCCTCCTCCACGCGGGCGGGGTCAAGGGCAAGGCCGTCCTGGACGCCGCCCGCAAAGCGGGGGCCCGGGAGGTCGCCTGCCCGAAGATGACGAAGGCCGCCGACCGGCTCTCGTTCGTACGGGCCGAGTTCCGGGCGCTGGGGCGTTCGGCCACCCCCGAGGCCTGCCAGAACCTGGTCGACGCGATCGGCGCCGACCTGCGGGAGCTGGCGAGCGCGGTGACGCAGCTGTGCGCGGACGTCGAGGGCACCATCGACGAGGCCGTGGTCGGCCGCTACTACACCGGCCGGGCCGAGGCCTCCAGCTTCACCGTCGCCGACCGGGCGGTCGAGGGGCGGGCGGCGGAGGCCCTGGAGGCCCTGCGCTGGTCCCTGGCCACCGGGGTGGCGCCGGTGCTGATCACCAGCGCGCTGGCGCAGGCCGTCCGGGCGATCGGGAAGCTGGCCTCCGCCCCGCGCGGAGCCCGCCCGGGCGACCTCGCACGGGACCTCGGGATGCCGCCGTGGAAGATCGACCGGGTCCGGCAGCAGATGCGGGGCTGGTCGGCGGACGGGGTCTCCGAGGCCCTGCGGGCCGTCGCGCTGGCCGACGCGGGCGTCAAGGGCGGCGGGGACGATCCCGAGTACGCGCTGGAGAAGGCCGTCGTGGCGGTGGCGCGGGCCGCCAGGCCCTCGCGGGGGCGGTAGCGGTTCCCTCCTGGGGTTCCCCCGGGGGCTCCGCCCCCGGACCCTCCCCGGCCACCGCTCGCCCTCAGGTCCTGCCCCGGCTACCGCAGGGATGCCCGCGAGCCTCGAACGCCGACGAGGCCGGACGCGCGAAGGCCCCGGCCTCCGCCCTGGGGAAGGGCGGGGGCCGGGGCCTTCGGTCACTGCTGTGTGCGCCGCACCCGCGTGGCGAACGCAGGCCGCGTGCGGCGCTGGGTGCCGGTCAGGAGCGGATGAGAGGGCCCGCTTGGTCCTTCCCGGCGTTCACATCGAGTGCGGAACCTCAGATGGCGGCAACCTTGGAGGCCAGCGCCGACTTCTTGTTGGCGGCGGCGTTCTTGTGGATGACACCCTTCGAGACGGCCTTGTCCAGCTTCTTGGAAGCCAGGCGGGCCGCAGCGGTGGCCTTCTCCGCGTCGCCGGCGAGGATGGCCTCGTTGGCCTTGCGGATGAAGGTGCGCAGCTCGGACTTGACCGACTTGTTGCGAAGGCGGGCCTTCTCGTTGGTCTTGTTCCGCTTGATCTGGGACTTGATGTTCGCCACGAAAGAGCCTTTTCAGGTTCAGAGTATTTTTCCGGACGTGCCTCGAGTGCTGAGAGGGCATGCGAGACACAGCCACCCAGGCTACCAGGCGCGCTTCGACCGGCCCAAACCGAGCGCATCGCCCGGTCCATGGGACCATGGGAGCCTGCGTACCGTTCGACAGCAGATCCGACAGCGACCCGAGAATCAGGACACTGCGTGCCCGCCATCCCCAGCCACGTGCCCGAGCCGAGCCGTACCGACCCGGCGCTGATCCGCAATTTCTGCATCATCGCGCACATCGACCACGGCAAGTCGACCCTCGCCGACCGGATGCTCCAGCTCACCGGTGTCGTCGACCAGCGGCAGATGCGCGCCCAGTACCTCGACCGCATGGACATCGAGCGTGAGCGCGGCATCACGATCAAGTCGCAGGCGGTCCGCCTGCCCTGGGCCCCCACCGAGGGCGCCGGGACCGGGACCACGCACATCCTGAACATGATCGACACCCCCGGTCACGTCGACTTCACCTACGAGGTCTCGCGCTCCCTCGCCGCCTGCGAGGGCACGATCCTCCTGGTGGACGCCGCCCAGGGCATCGAGGCCCAGACCCTCGCCAACCTGTACCTGGCGATGGAGAACGACCTCGCGATCGTCCCGGTCCTGAACAAGATCGACCTGCCGGCCGCCCAGCCGGAGAAGTTCGCCGAGGAACTGGCGAACCTGGTCGGCTGCGACCCCGACGACGTCCTGCGCGTCTCGGCGAAGACCGGCCTCGGCGTCGACGCGCTGCTCAACCGCGTGGTCGACACCGTCCCGGCCCCGGTCGGCGTCAAGGACGCCCCCGCCCGCGCGATGATCTTCGACTCGGTCTACGACTCGTACCGCGGCGTGGTCACGTACGTCCGTGTCGTCGACGGCACGCTCAACAAGCGCGAGCGCATCCGCATGATGTCGACGAACGCCACGCACGAGCTGCTGGAGATCGGTACCAACTCGCCCGAGATGCTGCCTGCCGACGGCCTGTCCGTCGGTGAGGTGGGGTACCTGATCACCGGCGTGAAGGACGTCCGCCAGTCCAAGGTCGGCGACACCATCACGCAGATGACGGGCGGCGCCACCGAGTCCCTCGGCGGCTACAAGGACCCGAAGCCGATGGTCTTCTCGGGCCTGTACCCGCTCGACGGCTCGGACTACCCGGAGCTGCGCGAGGCCCTGGACAAGCTCCAGCTCAACGACGCCGCGCTCGTCTACGAGCCGGAGACCTCGGCGGCGCTCGGCTTCGGCTTCCGCGTCGGCTTCCTCGGCCTGCTCCACCTGGACGTGGTCCGCGAGCGCCTGGAGCGCGAGTTCGGCCTCGACCTGATCGCCACCGCGCCCAACGTGGTCTACCGGGTGGTGCTGGAGGACGGCAAGGAAGTCACCGTCACCAACCCGAGCGAGTTCCCCGAGGGCAAGATCAAGGACGTCTTCGAGCCGGTCGTCCGCGCCACCGTCCTCGCGCCGACCGAGTTCATCGGCGCGATCATGGAGCTCTGCCAGACCCGCCGCGGCACGCTGCTCGGCATGGACTACCTCTCCGAGGACCGGGTCGAGATCCGTTACACGCTCCCCCTCGCGGAGATCGTGTTCGACTTCTTCGACCAGCTGAAGTCCAAGACGCGCGGTTACGCCTCGCTCGACTACGAACCCACCGGTGAGCAGGCCTCCAGCCTGGTCAAGGTGGACATCCTGCTGCACGGCGACAAGGTCGACGCCTTCTCCGCCGTCTGCCACAAGGACGCCGCCTACGCCTACGGTGTGCGCCTGGTCGCCAAGCTGCGCGAGCTCATCCCGCGGCAGGCCTTCGAGGTGCCGATCCAGGCGGCCGTCGGCTCCCGCGTCATCGCCCGCGAGACCATCCGCGCCATCCGCAAGGACGTCCTCGCCAAGTGCTACGGCGGTGACATCTCCCGTAAGCGGAAGCTGCTGGAGAAGCAGAAGGAAGGCAAGAAGCGCATGAAGATGGTCGGCTCCGTGGAGGTGCCGCAGGAGGCCTTCATCGCCGTCCTCTCCAGCGACGAGTCCGGCGGCAAGAAGAAGTAGCCGCGGCCGTTCCCATGTCGCGCGAAAAGGGCCCACATGCACACGCATGGGGGCCCTTTTCGTTATGAAGCGGCGGCTCAGGGGCCCTTACGCACCGGGCGGGCGGCCTCTACCCTGATCAAAGCTCGATGGTTACCGGCCAGTTAACCGGCCGGTAACGCAACCGGTAACGAATCATGCCAGCCGCGTACCCGGCGGCTGCGCCCCGCCAGTCCCAAGCGCCCCACGCCCACGCCCTGGCCGCGTGGACCCGGTCCGGAGGATGTCGTGAGCGACACACAGACCTTGATCGAGAACCGCCCGCCCACCGTGGCGGCCCTCTTCCTTGACCGCGTCGCCGCCACACCCGACGGGGAGGCCTACCGCTACCCCGTGCCCCCGGCCCGCCCCGGGGAAGGCCCCGACGACTGGAAGTCGCTCAGCTGGCAGCAGGCCGCCGACCGGGTCTTCGCCATCGCCGCCGGACTCATCACCCTGGGCCTGCGCCCCGAGGAGCGCGTCGCCCTCGCCTCCAACACCCGCGTCGAGTGGATCCTCGCCGACCTGGGAGTGATGTGCGCCGGCGGCGCCGTCACCACCGTCTACCCCAGCACCAACGCGGACGAGTCCGCCTTCATCCTCGCGGACTCCGAGAGCCGGGTGCTCATCGCCGAGGACGCCAAGCAGCTGGCCAAGGCCCGCGAGCGCCGCGCCGACCTCCCCGAGCTGCGCCACGTGGTCGTCATGGAGGCCGCCGACGCGGTCCCCGCCGAGGGCGACCCGGAGGGCTGGGTGCTCTCCCTCGCCGACCTGGAGGCGCGCGGCGACGCGTACCTCGGCCAGCACCCGGCGGCCGTCAAGGAGCGGATCGCGGCCATCACCGCCGACCAGCTCGCCACCCTCATCTACACCTCGGGCACCACCGGCCGCCCCAAGGGCGTCCGGCTCCCGCACGACAACTGGTCGTACATGGCCAAGGCCACCGTGGCCACCGGCATGATCAACAGCGACGACGTCCAGTACCTGTGGCTGCCGCTCGCGCACGTCTTCGGCAAGGTGCTCACCTCCGGCCAGATCGAGGTCGGGCACGTCACCGCCGTCGACGGCCGCATCGACAAGATCATCGAGAACCTGCCGGTCGTCCAGCCCACCTACATGGCGGCCGTCCCGCGCATCTTCGAGAAGGTCTACAACGGCGTGGCCGCCAAGGCCCGGGCCGGCGGCGGCGCCAAGTACAAGATCTTCCAGTGGGCGGTCGGCGTCGCCCGCGAGTACGCCAAGGTCACCCAGGACAACTACCGCCGCACCGGCCGGGCCACCGCCCCCTTCGGCCTCTCCACCAAGCACAAGATCGCCGACGCCCTCGTCTACTCCAAGCTCCGCGAGGCCTTCGGCGGCAAACTGCGCGCCGCCGTCTCCGGCGCCTCCGCCCTCGCCCCGGAGATCGGCTACTTCTTCTCCGGCGCCGGCATCCACATCCTGGAGGGCTACGGCCTCACCGAGTCCAGCGCCGCCTCCTTCGTCAACCCCGGCGAGGCCTACCGCACCGGAACCGTCGGCAAGCCCCTGCCCGGCACCGAGGTCCGCATCGCCGACGACGGCGAGGTCCTGCTGCGCGGCCCCGGCATCATGCAGGGCTACCACCGCCAGCCCGACAAGACCGACGAGGTCCTGGAGAGCGACGGCTGGCTGCACACCGGCGACATCGGCGAGCTCTCCCCGGACGGCTACCTGCGCATCACCGACCGCAAGAAGGACCTGATCAAGACCTCCGGCGGCAAGTACGTCGCCCCCGCCGAGATCGAGGGTCAGTTCAAGGCGATCTGCCCCTACGTCTCGGCCATCGTCGTCCACGGCGCCGACCGCAACTTCTGCTCCGCCCTGGTCGCCCTCGACGAGCCCGCCATCCTCGGCTGGGCCGCCGAGAACGGCCTGGAGGACAAGACGTACGCCGAGGTCCTGGCCGCCCCCGAGACCGACCGCCTGATCGAGACCTACGTACAGACCCTCAACGAGAACCTCCAGCGCTGGCAGACGATCAAGAAGTTCCGGATCCTGCCGCGCGACCTGGACGTCGAGCACGGCGACCTCACGCCCAGCCTCAAGCTGAAGCGGCCGGTCGTCGAGCGCGAGTTCAAGCACCTCATCGAGGAGATGTACGCGGGCTCGCGCGAGGCCTGAGCCCGGCGCGGGGCCGAGGGCGTAAACGACCATGGGGCGGTGCGGGACAATGGGGCCATGCCTTCCGCACTGCCCGATGGTGACCCCATGCCCGAAGACGGCTCGCTGCCGTCGCATGCCCTGGCGGGCGCCGGGGGGCGGCCGCTGGGGTTCTACCTGCACGTCCCGTACTGCGCCACCCGCTGCGGGTACTGCGACTTCAACACCTACACCGCGACCGAGCTGCGCGGCACCGGCGGCGTCCTCGCCTCCCGCGAGAACTACGCCGACACCCTGATCGACGAGGTCCGCCTGGCCCGCAAGGTGCTCGGCGACGACCCGCGCGCCGTGCGGACCGTCTTCGTCGGCGGCGGCACGCCCACCCTGCTGCCCGCTGCCGACCTCGTCCGCATGCTCGCGGCGATCCGCGACGAGTTCGGCCTGGCCGAGGACGCCGAGGTCACCACCGAGGCCAACCCGGAGTCCGTGAACCCCGAGTACCTGGCCGAGCTGCGCGCGGGCGGGTTCAACCGGATCTCCTTCGGCATGCAGAGCGCGAAGCAGCACGTGCTCAAGGTCCTCGACCGCACCCACACCCCCGGCCGCCCCGAGGCCTGTGTCGCCGAGGCGCGCGCGGCGGGCTTCGAGCACGTCAACCTCGACCTGATCTACGGCACCCCCGGTGAGTCCGACGAGGACTGGCGGGCCTCCCTGGACGCCGCGCTCGGCGCCGGGCCCGACCACGTCAGCGCGTACGCCCTGATCGTCGAGGAGGGCACCCAGCTGGCCCGCCGGATCCGCCGCGGCGAGGTCCCGATGACCGACGACGACGTCCACGCCGACCGGTACCTGATCGCCGACGAGGTCATGGAGCGGGCCGGGTACTCCTGGTACGAGGTGTCGAACTGGGCCACCTCCGAGGCCGGCCGCTGCCTGCACAACGAGCTGTACTGGCGCGGGGCCGACTGGTGGGGCGCCGGCCCCGGCGCCCACTCGCACGTCGGCGGGGTCCGCTGGTGGAACGTCAAGCACCCCGGCGCCTACGCTGCGGCCCTGGCGGAGGGCCGCTCCCCGGGCGCGGGGCGCGAGCTCCTCTCCGAGGAGGACCGGCGGGTGGAGCGGATCCTGCTGGAGCTCCGCCTGGTCGACGGCGTCCCGCTGTCCCTGCTGGCCCCTGCGGGCCTGGCGGCCTCCCGCCGCGCCCTGGCCGACGGCCTCCTGGAGGCGGCCCCGTACGAGGCGGGGCGCGCGGTCCTGACCCTGCGGGGGCGGCTGCTGGCGGACGCGGTGGTGCGGGACCTGGTGGACTGATCCCCCAGTCGGGTGAATGCCCCCGGAACCCGGATGCCACTGCTTACGCTGGACCTAGGCTCGCCGCCGTAAGCGACGGCGGCGAACGCGGAGGACCACGGAGATGACTGCTGTGGATGACCGGCTGATCACGGATGTCGCCAAGTTCTTCGAGGACCTGGTGGTCCCGGAGGGCTTCAAGGCTGAGCTCCTCAGGGGGGACATCGTGATGATGGCCGGGCCCGACTGGGTCCACAATCTGATCATCCTGCATGTGCTGAAGCAGATTCCCCTCGACAGGTGGTATCCGGTTCAGACTCAGGACATCGCCATTCCCGGCGAGACGTCGGAGCCACAGCCTGACCTGGTGGTGGTTGAGCACGGCGCGTTCGACGGGCCCGGGAGGCTCGTTCCGGCTCCAGCGACCACTCTGCTGGTTGAGGTCGTGTCGAAGAACAGCGTCCACACCGACTACGAGATCAAGCGGTCGATGTACGCGGCTGGCCGGGTTCCGGCGTATCTGATCATCGACCCCTTCGAGGCGGTGTGCGTCCTGCTGACGAAGCCGACGGGACGGGGTGAGGAAGCGGACTACGACATGGAACTCACCACTGCGTTCGGGCTGCCGGTTCCATTGGATGTCCTGGGGATCAAACTGGACACCACCGAGTTCCGAACGCTTCCCAAATTCAAGCGCTACCGCCGGCCGTGACGAAGTCGATCAGTTCCTCCACCCGCCCCAGCAGCGTCGGCTCCAGGTCGCGGTAGGACGTCACGCGGGACAGGATGTGCTGCCAGGCGGCCCCCGTGTGCTCCGGCCAGCCCAGGGCCCGGCAGACGCCCGTCTTCCAGTCCTGGCCGCGCGGGACCTCCGGCCAGGCCCGGATGCCCAGCGCCGACGGCTTCACCGCCTGCCAGACGTCCACGTACGGGTGGCCCACCACCAGCACGTCTGGCCCGCTCACCGAGGCCGCGATCCGGGACTCCTTCGAACCCGGGACCAGGTGGTCCACCAGGACCCCGAGGCGGGCGTCCGGGCCCGGGGCGAACTCCGCCACCACCGCCGCGAGGTCGTCGACCCCCTCCAGGTACTCCACCACCACGCCCTCGATCCGCAGGTCGTCGCCCCAGACCCGCTCGACCAGCTCGGCGTCGTGGCGCCCCTCCACGTAGATCCGCCCCGCCCGCGCCACCCGCGCCCGCGCCCCGGGGACGGCGATGGAGCCCGAGGCCGTACGGGCGGGCGCGGCCGGAGCCCGTGACGGGCGGGTCAGCGTCACCACCGCGCCGTCCAGCAGGAAGCCGCGCGGCTCCAGCGGGAACACCCGGCGCTTGCCGAACCGGTCCTCCAGGGTCACCGTGCCCGCCTCGCAGGCCACCACCGCCCCGCAGAAGTCCGTGCCCGCCACCTCGACCACCAGATCGGGGTCCGCCGGCACCTCCGGCACCGGCTTGGCGCGCTTCCACTGCGGGGTCAGGTCGGGCGAGTACTCACGCATCCGGCCGACACTAGGAGCGCGGCCGCGCTCACGCCCGCGACACGCCGAAACGGTCCGCCAGTGTGGCGCGTTGCGCACGTACGAAGGCCGCGTCCACCACCGCTCCGTGACCCGGCACGTACAGCGCGTCCTCCCCGCCCAGCGACAGCAGCCGGTCCAGGGCCGCCGGCCACTGCCCCGGTACCGCGTCGGAGCCCGCCTGGGGCTCGCCCGACTCCTCGACCAGGTCCCCGCAGAACACCGTCTCCCGTTCGCCCGGCACGAAGACGGCCAGGTCGTGCTCGGAGTGCGCGGGCCCCAGGTTCGCCAGCAGCACCTGCACCCCGCCCAGCTCCAGCGTCCACTCGCCCGACACCTGGTGCCCCGGCGCCTTGAGCAGGTCGCAGGCCTCGTCGGCCTCCCCCTCCGCCAGGCCCTGGGCCACCGCGCTGTACCGGAGCTCCTCGCGGCCCCCGGGGGTGCCCAGCAGCCGGTCCAGACCGACCGCACCGAAGAACTGGGCGCCCGCGAAGGCGCCGCCGCCCAGGACGTGGTCGAAATGTCCGTGCGTGAATGCGATATGGGTCACGTGCCTCCCGGTCAGCCGCTCCGCCTCGGCACGGATCCCGGCCCCCTCCCGCACGCTCGATCCGGGGTCGATCAGGAGCACCGAGTCGTCCCCCACCACCAGCCCCACCGTGCAGTCCCACACCGGGAGCCGTCGCCGGCCCGCCCGCCCGGTCAGCCGTTCCCAGCCCGCCTCTTCCCATCGCATGTCCATGCCGCGACGCTACCCTGGCGGGCCGCCCTTGCCCCCGGCGTACTACCCGGCCGTACACTGACCGGGGGATCCCTGGCACTCGAACAGTCAGAGTGCCAACCCGGCCCGGACCGCCCGACGACCGACCCGCATCCGGAGGTGTGCGCGATGCTCAGTGAACGCAGACTCGAGGTGCTGCGCGCCATCGTCCAGGACTACGTCGGGACGGAGGAGCCCGTCGGCTCCAAGGCCCTCACCGAGCGGCACAAGCTGGGCGTCTCACCGGCCACCGTGCGCAACGACATGGCCGTGCTGGAGGAGGAGGGCTACATCGCCCAGCCCCACACCAGCGCCGGCCGGATCCCCACCGACAAGGGCTACCGCCTCTTCGTCGACAGGCTGGCCGGGGTCAAGCCGCTGTCGACGCCCGAGCGGAGGGCCATCCAGAACTTCCTCGACGGGGCCGTCGACCTCGACGACGTCGTCGGCCGTACGGTACGGCTGCTCGCGCAGCTCACCCGTCAGGTCGCCGTCGTCCAGTACCCGTCGCTGACCCGCTCCACCGTCCGGCACGTCGAGCTGCTGTCGCTGGCCCCGGCCCGGCTGATGCTCGTCCTGATCACGGACACCGGGCGGGTCGAGCAGCGCATGGTGGACACCCAGACCCCCTTCGGCGAGAACTCCCTCGCCGACCTGCGGGCGCGGCTCAACAGCCGGGTGGTCGGCCGGCGTTTCACCGACGTCCCGAATCTGGTGCAGGACCTGCCGGAGTCGTTCGAGATGGAGGACCGGGCCACCGTCAAGGCGGTGCTCGCGACCCTCCTCGAAACCCTGGCGGAGGAGGCGGAGGAGCGGCTGATGATCGGCGGCACCGCCAACCTCACTCGCTTCGGACATGATTTCCCCCTGACGATCAGGCCGGTGCTCGAAGCGCTGGAGGAGCACGTGGTGCTCCTCAAGCTGCTGGGCGAGGCCGGGGAGTCGGGGATGGCCGTACGGATCGGGCACGAGAACGCCTACGAGGGGCTCAACTCCACGTCGGTCGTGTCCGTCGGCTACGGTTCGGGCGGCGAAGCAGTCGCCAAACTCGGCGTGGTCGGACCGACCCGCATGGACTACCCCGGAACGATGGGAGCGGTACGCGCAGTGGCACGTTACGTCGGACAGATCCTGGCGGAGTCGTAAGTGGCCACGGACTACTACGCCGTACTCGGCGTGCGCCGCGACGCATCTCAGGACGAGATCAAGAAGGCCTTCCGCCGCCTCGCGCGTGAACTCCACCCGGACGTGAACCCGGACCCGAAGACGCAGGAGCGCTTCAAGGAGATCAACGCGGCCTACGAGGTCCTCTCCGACCCGCAGAAGAAGCAGGTCTACGACCTCGGCGGCGACCCGCTGTCCTCCTCGGGCGGCGGTGGCGGCGCGGGCGGCTTCGGAGCGGGCGGCTTCGGCAACTTCTCCGACATCATGGACGCCTTCTTCGGCCAGGCCTCGCAGCGCGGCCCGCGCTCGCGGACCCGCCGGGGCCAGGACGCCATGATCCGCCTCGACCTGGAGCTGGACGAGGCCGCCTTCGGTACGACCAAGGACATCCAGGTCGACACCGCCGTCGTCTGCGGCACCTGCTCCGGCGAGGGTGCCGCTCCCGGCACCTCGGCGCAGACCTGTGACATGTGCCGCGGCCGCGGTGAGGTCTCGCAGGTCACCCGGTCCTTCCTGGGCCAGGTCATGACCTCGCGCCCCTGCCCGCAGTGCCAGGGCTTCGGCACCGTGGTCCCGACCCCGTGCCCCGAGTGCGCGGGCGACGGCCGGGTCCGCTCCCGCCGCAGCCTGACGGTCAAGATCCCGGCCGGCGTCGAGAACGGCACCCGCATCCAGCTCGCGGGCGAGGGCGAGGTCGGCCCCGGCGGCGGCCCCGCCGGCGACCTGTACGTGGAGATCCACGAGCTGCCGCACCCGACCTTCCAGCGGCGCGGGGACGACCTGCACTGCACGGTCACCATCCCCATGACGGCGGCGGCCCTGGGCACCAAGTGCCCGCTGGAGACGCTGGACGGGCTGGAGGAGATCGACGTCCGCCCCGGCACCCAGTCCGGCCAGGCGATCCCGCTGCACGGGCGCGGTGTCACGCACCTGCGCGGCGGCGGGCGCGGCGACCTGATCGTCCACGTCGAGGTCACCACCCCCGGCAAGCTGGACGCCCAGCAGGAGGAGCTGCTGCGCCAGCTCGCCAAGCTGCGCGGCGAGGAGCGGCCCATGGGCCAGTTCGCGCCGGGCCAGCAGGGCCTGTTCAGCCGCCTGAAGGACGCGTTCAACGGCCGCTGACCGCCCTGCGGCAGTGCGCTCAGGAGCCCGGTACGGGAGAACCCGTACCGGGCTCCTCGCTGTTGCGCGCCCCCCGGGAAAGCGGACTATGCCAGGCGAATGCCATGATTCGGCGCCGTGACCCGGACATGGCACGATGCAGTGCATGTCCTCCGCACCGAACGGTCTCCACCCGTACCCGATCGTGCAGGCTCCCATGGCGGGCGGGGTCTCCGGCCCGCCCCTCGTCGCCGCCGTGTGCGAGGCGGGCGGGCTCGGCTTCCTGGCCGGCGGCTACAAGACCGCCGACGGCATGTACCAGGAGATCAAGCAGACGCGCGGGCTCACCCGGCGCCCCTTCGGCGTGAACCTCCTCCTGCCGCAGACCGCCCACGCCGACCCCGCCGCCGTCGAGGCCTACCGCGGGCAGCTGGCGGGCGAGGCGAGCTGGTACGAGGTCTCCCTCGCCGAGGAGGACATCATCGGCACCGACGACGACGGCTACGACGCCAAGCTCGCCATCCTGCTGGAGGACCCGGTCCGGGTCGTCTCCTTCACCTTCGGCTGCCCCGATCCGGCCGCCCTCGCCCGGCTGCGGGCCGTCGGCACGTACACGGTCGTCACCGTGACCTCGGCCGACGAGGCCCGCACCGCCCAGGCGGCCGGCGCCGACGCCGTCTGCGTCCAGGGCGTCGAGGCCGGCGGCCACCAGGGCACCCACCGCGACGACCCGCAGACCGACGGCACGGCGGGCGTCGGCCTGCTCGCGCTGGTCACCCAGGTGCGGGAGGCCGTGGCGCTGCCGATCATCGCGGCGGGCGGGGTGATGCGCGGCGCGCAGATCGCGGCGCTGCTCGCGGCGGGCGCGGACTGCGCGCAGCTCGGCACGGCCTTCCTGGCCTGCCGGGAGTCGGGCGCCCACCCGCTGCACAAGAAGGCCCTGACCGACCCGATGTTCCCGCACACCGAGCTCACCCGGGCCTTCTCGGGCCGTCCCGCGCGGGGCCTGGTGAACCGCTTCATGCGCGAGCACGGCCCGTACGCCCCGGCCGCCTACCCCCGGATCCACCACATGACGGCGGGGCTGCGCAAGGCGGCCGCCGCCGCCGGGGACCCGCAGGGCATGGCGCTGTGGGCGGGGCAGGGGCACCGGCTGGCCCGGGCGCTGCCGGCGGGGGAGCTGGTGGAGGTGCTGGCGGCCGAACTGGCCGAGGCGCAGAGCGCGTTGAAGGTGTTGCAGATGAGGAGAGCGTCATGACGGCCCCCGTGTTCGTGGTCGAAGAGGTCCCCGCGGGGCCGGAGTTCGTGCTGGAGGGCCCCGAGGGGCGGCACGCGGTGGCCGTGAAGCGGCTGAACCCGGGTGAGGACGTCGTCCTCACCGACGGGCGCGGCCGCTGGTCGCAAGGGGTGGTCAAGGCGGCTGAGGGCAAGGACCGCCTGGTGGTCACGGACCTGCACGGGATCGTGGAGGAGCCGGAGCCGGCCGTGCGGATCACGGTGGTGCAGGCGCTGCCCAAGGGCGACCGGGGCGAGGTGGCCGTGGAGACGATGACGGAGACCGGCGTCGACGCCATCGTGCCGTGGCAGGCCTCGCGGTGCATCACCCAGTGGCGGGGCGAGCGCGGGGCCAAGTCCCTGGCCAAGTGGCGGGCCACCGCCCGCGAGTCGGGCAAGCAGTCGCGCCGGGTCCGCTTCCCGGAGGTCGGCGAGGCGCTCTCCACGAAGCAGGTGGCCGCGCTGCTGGCGACCGCCGACCTGGCGATGGTGCTCCACGAGGACCGTGAGGCGGCCTCCGAGCCGCTGGCGACGGCCGCGCTGCCCGCGTCGGGCTCGGTGGTCCTGGTGGTCGGCCCCGAGGGCGGGGTCTCCCCGGAGGAACTGGCCGTCTTCGCGGAGGCGGGCGCCCGCCCGTACCGCCTGGGCCACAGCGTCCTGCGCACCTCGACGGCGGGCACGGCGGCCACCGCCGTCCTGCTGGCCCGCACGGGCCGCTGGTCGTAGCGGCGTCGAACCCCGCTCGGCCGCCGGGCCGGGCGGGGGCCCGGGCCGGTAGCATGCCCCGACCGATCAACATCACGGGAGGCGTGGCCATGGCCGGGGAACCGCAGGCGGACTGCCTGTTCTGCAAGATCGTCGCGGGCAGTGTCCCCGCGACCGTGGTCCGGGAGACCGAAACCACCGTCGCCTTCCGGGACATCAACCCGCAGGCGCCGACCCACGTGCTCGTCATTCCGAAGTTGCACTACCCCGACGCGGCCTCGCTCGCCGCCGCCGAGCCTGCCGTGGTCGCCGACATACTGCGTGAGGCCGGGCGGATCGCCGCCGACGAGAAGATCGACGACCACGGCTACCGGGTGGTCTTCAACACCGGCGCCGGCGCCGGCCAGACCGTCTTCCACGCCCACCTGCACGTCCTGGGCGGCCGCGGCCTCCAGTGGCCCCCCGGGTAGTCGTTCGTGTCCGTACGCGAGTTCGTGGTCCTCGGCACCGCCAGCCAGGTACCCACCCGGCACCGCAACCACAACGGCTACCTGCTGCGCTGGGACGGCGAGGGCATCCTCTTCGACCCGGGCGAGGGCACGCAGCGGCAGATGCTGCGGGCCGGGGTCGCGGCCCACGACATCAACCGGATCTGCGTCACGCACTTCCACGGTGACCACAGCCTCGGCCTGGCCGGGGTGATCCAGCGGATCAACCTCGACCAGGTCCCGCACCCGGTGACCGCGCACTACCCGGCCTCCGGGCAGAAGTTCTTCGACCGGCTCCGGTACGCGACCGCCTACCGGGAGACGGTGCGGCTGCGGGAGGAACCCGTCGCGGAGGACGGGGTGCTGGCGCACGGCCCCTCGTACGTCCTCGAGGCCCGGCGCCTCTCGCACCCCGTGGAGTCCTTCGGCTACCGGCTGACCGAGCCGGACGGCCGGCGGATGCTGCCGGAGCTGCTCGCGCGGCACGGGATCAAGGGTCCGGACGTGGGGCGGATCCAGCGTGAGGGGCGGCTGGGGGAGGTCACCCTGGAGGACGTCAGCGAGCACCGGGCCGGGCAGCGGTTCGCCTTCGTGATGGACACCCGGCTGTGCCCGGGGGTCCGGGAGCTGGCGGAGGGCTGCGACATGCTGGTCATCGAGTCCACGTTCCTCGACGCGGACAGGGCCCTCGCGCAGGACCACGGTCACCTCACCGCCGGGCAGGCGGCCGGGGTGGCCCGGGACGCGGGCGTCCGGCACCTGGTCCTGACGCACTTCTCCCAGCGGTACCCCGACCCCGCGGAGTTCGAACGGCAGGCGCGCGGGGCGGGGTTCGAGGGCGAGCTGACGGTCGCGGCCGACCTGTCCCGGGTCGCCCTGCCGAAGCGTTAGCGTCAAGGGCGGGACCAGCGGGGCGAGGGTGGAAGGAGAGCCCGGCTCAGGTGAGGTGCGTCACACTGGGTTTGGCCTCCGGGTGCCCGGGCAGTCCTGGCAGCCCGCCAGCCGAACGCAGAAACGACACTTCAACGGGGAGTACACCGTGACCAGTCGGGACAGCCGCACCAGCCGCCCCGGAACACTCGACCCGCTGGGCCCGCTGCGCGACCCCCTGGAGCCGGGCTGCGACGTCTTCCTGACCGGCACGGTCTTCCTCGACATCATCTTCACCGGCCTCGACTCCGCCCCCGTCCGGGGGACGGAGTCCTGGGCCCGGGGCATGGGCTCCAGCCCCGGCGGCGTCGCCAACATGGCCACCGCCCTGGCCCGGCTCGGCCTGCGCACCTCCCTCGCCGCCGCCTTCGGCGACGACCACTACGGCGAGTACTGCTGGGACGCCCTGGAGCAGGGCGAGGGCATCGACCTGTCCATGTCGCGCACCGTCCCCGGCTGGCACAGCCCGGTCACCGTCTCCATGGCCTACGAGGGCGAGCGCACGATGGTCTCCCATGGCCACGAGGCCCCGCCCCCGGCCGGCCCCGGCCCGTTCCCCTGGTGCCCGCCGCGGACCCGGGCCGCCGTGGCCTCGCTCTCCGCCGGCCGCCGCGAGGACTGGATCGGCGAGGCGGCCCGCCGGGGCTCGCGGGTCTTCGCCGACGTGGGCTGGGACGACACCGGCCGCTGGGACCTCGGCGCCCTGGCCGACCTGGAGCACTGCGAGGCCTTCCTGCCCAACGCCGGCGAGGCCATGCGGTACACCCGCACCGACTGTCCCCGCGCCGCGGCCCGGGCACTGGCGGAGAAGGTGCCGGTCGCGGTGGTGACGATGGGCTCCGAGGGCTCGTACGCCGTGGACTCCCGGACGGGGGAGACGGCGGAGGTCCCCGCGATCGCCGTGGAGGCCCTGGACCCGACGGGAGCCGGGGACGTGTACGTGGCCGGGTTCGTCACCGGCAGCCTCGCGGGCTGGCCGCTGGCGGACCGGCTGGCCTTCGCCGGCCTGACCGCCGCCCTCTCGGTGCAGGAGTTCGGCGGCTCCCTCTCCGCGCCGGGCTGGTCCGAGGTGGCCCACTGGTGGCGCACCGCCCCCGAGGAGCTGCGGGGCCGCTACGCCTTCCTGGACGCCCTCGTCCCGCCGGGCGCCGTCCCCTGCTACCGCCGCCGGGCCGTGCCCACCATCGGCTTCCGCAGCCCGGCCTAGGCCGGCCCGGGGCCGAGCCGGAAAACCCCTCGGGAACGCCGCGGGGTGGACGTACCCTTGGTACTCCGGAGGCCGTCGATCGGCGCGGCCCCTCAGCGGGAGGTATGCGCAGGCCACAGTGCCGGCCCATGACTCAGACACCGACAGCCCACAGCCCCGTACCGGGCCAGGCGCGAGCCCACTTCACCGTCCCGGCGACGCACCCGATGGTGACCGTTCTCGGCTCGGGTGACGCGCTGCTGCGCGTGATCGAGAAGGCCTTCCCGAGGGCCGACATCCACGTTCGGGGCAACCAGGTCAGCGCGGTCGGGGAAGCGGCGGAAGTCGCCCTCATCCAGCGCCTGTTCGACGAGATGATGCTGGTGCTCCGCACCGGGCAGCCGATGACGGAGGACGCAGTGGAACGCTCGATCGCCATGCTCAAGGCGAACGGCAGCGATGCGCAGGGGCGCCCGCTGGAGACGCCGGCCGAGGTGCTCACCCAGAACATCCTCTCCAGCCGCGGCCGCACCATCCGCCCCAAGACCCTCAACCAGAAGCGGTACGTCGACGCGATCGACAAGAACACGATCGTCTTCGGCATCGGCCCCGCCGGCACCGGCAAGACCTACCTCGCCATGGCCAAGGCGGTGCAGGCCCTGCAGTCCAAGCAGGTCAGCCGCATCATCCTGACCCGGCCCGCCGTCGAGGCGGGGGAGCGGCTCGGCTTCCTGCCGGGCACGCTCTTCGACAAGATCGACCCCTACCTGCGCCCGCTCTACGACGCCCTGCACGACATGATGGACCCGGACTCCATCCCCCGTCTGATGGCCGCCGGGACCATCGAGGTGGCGCCGCTGGCGTACATGCGCGGCCGCACGCTGAACGACGCCTTCGTCGTCCTCGACGAGGCGCAGAACACCAGCCCGGAACAGATGAAGATGTTCCTGACCCGCCTCGGCTTCGACACGAAGATCGTCATCACCGGTGACATCACCCAGGTCGACCTGCCGAACGGCACCAGGAGCGGTCTGCGCCAGGTCCAGGAGATCCTCGAAGGGGTGCCCGACATCCACTTCTCGCGGCTCACGTCCGAGGATGTCGTCCGGCACAAGCTGATCGGCCGTATCGTCGACGCGTACGAGAAGTACGACGACAGCCAGGCGGCCCGGGAGACCGGACCCGCCCGGAACGGCAACCAGCGGAAGTAGAACCCAGCGCACCATGTCGATCGACGTCAACAACGAGTCCGGAACCGAAGTCGACGAGCAGGCGATCCTCGACGTTGCCCGCTACGCGCTCACCCGGATGCGGATCCACCCGCTCTCCGAGCTCTCCGTCATCGTCGTCGACGAGGCGGCGATGGAGCAGCTCCACATCCAGTGGATGGACCTGCCCGGACCCACCGACGTCATGTCCTTCCCGATGGACGAGCTGCGTCCGCCGTCGAAGGACGACGAGGAGCCCCCGCAGGGGCTCCTCGGGGACATCGTCCTGTGCCCCGAGGTGGCGAAGAAGCAGGGCCAGGAGGCCCCGACGCAGCACTCCATGGACGAGGAGCTCCAGCTCCTGACCGTCCACGGGGTGCTGCACCTGCTCGGGTACGACCACGAGGAGCCGGACGAGAAGGCCGAGATGTTCGGCCTCCAGGCGGCCATCGTCGACGGCTGGCGCGGTGAGCGCGGGCTGACCGGTCCGTCCCCGGCCCCGACCGTCTCGTGAGCAGCGACTACCAGCTGATCACCGGGGCGGTCCTGCTGACGGTGGTGGCCTGGTTCGCGGCCTGCGCCGAGTCCGGGATCGCCCGGGTCTCCAGCTTCCGCGCCGAGCAGGCCGTACGGGAGGGCCGGCGCGGCAGCGCCAAGCTGGCGCAGGTCGCCGGGGACCCCACCCGCTACGTCAACGTGGCCCTGCTGGTCCGCGTCACCTGTGAGATGGCGGCGGGCGTGTTCGTCACGTACGTCTGCCTCGACGCGTTCGGGGAGAACTGGACCGCGCTGCTGGTGGCCATCGCCGTGATGGTGCTGGTGTCCTTCGTCGCGGTGGGGGTCTCCCCCCGTACGATCGGCCGCCAGCACCCGCTGAACACCGCGACGGCGGCCGCGTACGTCCTCGTCCCGCTGGCGCGGATCATGGGGCCGATCCCGCAGCTGCTGATCCTCATCGGCAACGCCCTCACCCCGGGGAAGGGCTTCCGCAAGGGACCCTTCGCCTCCGAGGCGGAGCTGCGGGCGATGGTGGACCTCGCGGAGAAGGAGTCGCTGATCCAGGACGAGGAGCGCCGGATGGTGCACTCGGTCTTCGAGCTCGGCGACACGCTCGTGCGCGAGGTGATGGTGCCGCGC
The DNA here is from genome assembly GCF_040301925.1 of Streptomyces sp. NPDC000075. NCBI lineage: Bacteria > Bacillati > Actinomycetota > Actinomycetes > Kitasatosporales > Streptomycetaceae > Streptomyces > Streptomyces sp. NPDC000075. Next base: position 19,982 of record NZ_JBEPFL010000042.1, on the reverse strand, counting down.
ACCGACCTGGTCTGCATCGAGCGCTACAAGACCATCCGCCAGGCGACCACTCTCGCCCTGCGCTCGGGCTTCTCGCGGATCCCGGTCACGGGGGAGAACGAGGACGACATCGTCGGCATCGTCTACCTCAAGGACCTCGTGCGCCGCACGCACATCAACCGGGAGGCCGAGACCGACCTCGTCTCGACGGTGATGCGCCCGGCGGTCTTCGTGCCCGACACCAAGAACGCCGGTGACCTGCTGCGCGAGATGCAGTCGGTGCGCAACCACGTGGCCGTCGTCATCGACGAGTACGGCGGCACGGCGGGCATCGTCACGATCGAGGACATCCTGGAGGAGATCGTCGGCGAGATCACCGACGAGTACGACCGTGAGCTGCCGCCCGTGGAGGAGCTCGGCGACGACCGCTACCGGGTCACGGCGCGCCTGGACATCACCGACCTCGGCGAGCTGTTCGGGGCGCTGGCCTTCGACGACGAGGACGTGGAGACCGTCGGCGGACTGCTGGCGAAGGCCCTGGGGCGGGTGCCGATCGCCGGGGCCTCGGCGGTGGTGGACCTGCCGGACGGGCGTCCGCTGCGGCTGACGGCCGAGTCCCCGGCGGGCCGCCGGAACAAGATCGTCACAGTGCTCGTGGAGCCGGTGGTTCCCGAGGACGGCGAGGGTGAGGAGGCGGAGTGACCCCGGCGGAGCTGCGCGCGTTCTGTCTGAGCTTCAACGCGGCGGTGGAGGAGTTCCCCTTCACCCCCGAGACCTCGGTGTTCAAGGTGCTGGGCAAGATGTTCGCCCTGTCGGCCCTGGACGGCGAGCCGCTCAAGGTCAACCTCAAGTGCGATCCGGAGGCGGCGGTGCGGCTGCGCGAGCAGCACGCCGCGATCGTGCCGGGCTGGCACATGAACAAGCGGCACTGGAACACCGTGACGGTCGGCGAGCTGCCGGACGCGCTGGTGCGGGAGCTGGTGGAGGACTCGTACGACCTGGTCGTGGCGGGTCTGCCCAGGGCGGAGCGGCTGCGGCTCGACCGGCCGTAAGCCCTGGCCCTCCCCAGGCCGAAGGTTAGGGTCCAAGGTCATGCGGGTTCGGGACCTTCGGATCGCAGGGTGTGGGCGGTTGACTGTTTAGGTTTGTCCTGCGCCCCGGGGGGAGGCGCGACGGGGGAACCGCGCCCCGGCGGGGTCGTTGCACGTCGCCGCCGGGGCGCTCCCTATGCTTTCGCCTATGACCGAGAGCAGCGTGGGAGCGGGGATCGACCCCGAGGACAGCAAGATCATCACCCTGGCGCGCAGCGCCCGGGCCCGCAACGGGGTCCCGGAGGGGGCGGCCGTACGGGACGAGACCGGACGCACCTATGTCGCCGGAACCGTGGAGCTGGACTCCCTCAAGCTCAGCGCGCTCCAGACGGCCGTCGCCATGGCGGTGGCCAGCGGCGCCCGCTCCCTGGAGGCCGCCGCCGTCGTCAGCGCGGCCGACGCCCCCGCCGAAGCCGACCGCGCGGCCGTCCGCGACCTCGGCGGCCCGGCCACCCCCGTCCTGCTCGCCGGCCCGGACGGCACCCTGAAGTCCACCACCCCCGCCGGCGCCTGAGACCCCAGCCGCCCGGGACCGCCGGCCCGGCTCAGGCCGCGGCCGGCTCCGGGAGGCGGCGGCGGATCACCATCGCCATCAGCGCCGCCACCGCGCACAGCCCGCCGGCCGCGTACCAGACCAGGTCGTAGGAGCCGAGGGCGTCACGGGCCACCCCGCCGAGGAAGGCCACCACCGCCGCGCCCACCTGGTGCGAGGCCAGCACCCAGCCGAAGACGATGGCGCTGTCCTGCCCGTAGTGCTCCCGGCACAGGGCGATGGTCGGCGGGACGGTCGCGACCCAGTCCAGCCCGTAGAAGACGATGAAGAACACCATCGGCGGGTGCACGGACGGCGCCAGCAGGACCGGCAGGAACAGCAGTGACACCCCGCGCAGGGCGTAGTACACGGCCAGCAGGCGGCGCGCCTCGAACCGGTCGGTGAACCAGCCGGAGGCGATGGTGCCGAGGACGTCGAACACCCCGATCACGGCGAGCAGCCCGGCGGCCGCCGTCACCGGCATGCCGTGGTCGTGGGCGGCCGGGGTGAAGTGGGTGCGCACCAGCCCGTTCGTCGAGGCCCCGCAGATCGCGAAGGTGCCCGCCAGCAGCCAGAACGGTCCCGTCCGGGCCGCCCGGAAGAGGACGGTCACCGCCCTGCGGGCCGCCCCCCGGACGGGCGCGGGCTTGGGCTCGTGGACGCCCCCGTACGGGGCGAGGCCCACGTCGGCCGGGTGGTCGCGCAGCAGGAGCCAGACGAAGGGGACGACGGACAGGGCCGCGAGCGCCACGGTGACCGACGCCGGGCGCCAGCCGTGGTGCTCCACCAGCCAGGACAGCAGCGGCAGGAAGATCAGCTGGCCGGAGGCGCCCGCGGCGGTCAGGACGCCCGTGACGAGCCCGCGCCGGGCGGTGAACCAGCGGTTGGTCACCGTCGCCGCGAAGGCCAGCGCCATCGAACCGCTGCCCAGGCCCACCAGCACGCCCCAGAACAGCACCAGCTGCCAGGACGCGGTCATCCACACCGTGGCCAGCGAGCCGGCCGCGATCACGGTCAGGGCCGCCGCGACGACCTTCCGGATGCCGAAACGGTCCATCAGGGCGGCGGCGAAGGGCGCGGTGAGCCCGTAGAGCGCCAGGTTGACGGAGACCGCGAAGCCGATGGTGCCGCGCGACCAGGCGAACTCCTCGTGCAGCGGGTCGATGAGCAGTCCGGGGAGGGAGGCGAAGGCGGCGGCGCCGATGATCGTCACGAAGGCGACGGCGGCGGCGAACCAGGCCCGGTGGATGCGGCCGGGCTCGCGGGGGGCCGGGGAGCCGGCCCGGGGGCTGGAGGTGGGTGCTGTCTGGGTCACCCCGACAGCTTCCGGCCGGCGGGGCCGCCACGACAGTGGCCTGACCGACACCGTTCGATACGATCGGGCCATGACCCCCGAGTCGCGCCCGCACCGCGTCGTCGTCCTCGTCCTCGCCGGGCTGCTGCCCTTCGAACTCGGCATCCCGCACCGGATCTTCGGCCTGGCCAAGGACCCCGGCGGGCGGCGCCTATACGAGATCCTGACCTGCGGGCTCGCCGCCGGCCCGGTGCGGACGGACGCCGACTTCGCGATCCACGTCGAGCACGGCCCCGAACTGCTCGCGACGGCCGACACCGTGGTGGTGCCGGCCTCGTACGAGCTGGGGCCGATCCACTCCGAGGGCCGGCTGACCGACGAGCTGGCGGCGGCCTTCGCCCACGTCAGGCCCGGCACCCGGATGGTGTCCATCTGCACCGGCGGTTACGTCCTGGCCGCCGCCGGGTACCTGGACGGCCGCCCGGCCACCACCCACTGGGCCTACGCCGAGCACTTCCAGCGGCTGTTCCCGGCCGTACGGGTGGACGCGGGCGTGCTCTACACCGACGACGGCGACGTGCTGACCTCGGCGGGGGTCGCCGCCGGGGTCGACCTCTGCCTGCACATCGTGCGCCGCGACCACGGCGCGGCCGTGGCGAACGAGACGGCCCGCCGGACCGTCGTGCCGCCCCACCGGGACGGCGGGCAGGCACAGTTCATCGACCGGCCCGTGCCCGAGCCGCAGCAGGCCAGCACCACGGCCGCGCGGGCCTGGGTGCTGGACCGGCTGCACGAGCCGGTGCGGCTGAGCGACCTGGCCCGGCAGGAGGCCGTGTCGGTGCGGACCTTCACGCGCCGCTTCCGCCAGGAGTCGGGGGTCAGCCCGGGGGAGTGGATCACCGCGCAGCGGGTGGAGCGGGCGCGGTGGCTGCTGGAGCGGACGGAGCTGTCGATGGAGGAGGTCGCCCGGGAGACGGGCTTCGGGACGGCGCAGTCGCTGCGCAAGCACGTCCGGGCGGTGCTGGGGGTGAGCCCGACGGCGTACCGGCGGACGTTCCGGGCCGAGCGCACCGAGCGCTGACCTCTCCCGTTCCGGCCCGGGAGGGGCTCCGCGCGGCGGTGCGGGGGTGTCGCCGGGGCGGTCTGGTCGGCGGGCCGGGCGGCATCGGGGAGAATGGCCCGTATGAGCGATCGTTCCCCCGAGCCCACCGCCCCGCACCGCGCGGGCTTCGCCTGCTTCGTCGGCCGCCCCAACGCGGGCAAGTCGACCCTGACCAACGCGCTGGTGGGCACCAAGGTCGCGATCACCTCGAACCGGCCCCAGACCACCCGCCACACCGTCCGCGGCATCGTGCACCGCCCCGACGCCCAGCTGGTGCTGGTGGACACCCCCGGCCTGCACAAGCCGCGCACCCTGCTCGGCGAGCGGCTCAACGACGTCGTGCGCACCACCTGGGCCGAGGTCGACGTCATCGGCTTCTGCCTGCCCGCCGACCAGAAGCTCGGGCCCGGCGACAAGTTCATCGCCAAGGAGCTCGCGGGGATCAAGAAGACCCCCAAGATCGCCATCGTCACCAAGACCGACCTGGTCGAGTCCAAGCAGCTCGCCGAGCAGCTCATCGCGATCCAGCAGCTCGGCGCCGAGCTCGGCATCGAGTGGGCGGAGATCGTCCCGGTGTCGGCCGTCGGCGACAACCAGGTCCAGCTGCTGGCCGACCTGATCGCCCCGATGCTGCCGGAGAGCCCCCCGCTCTACCCGGAGGGCGACCTCACCGACGAGCCCGAGATGGTCATGGTCGCGGAGCTGATCCGCGAGGCCGCGCTGGAGGGCGTCCGCGACGAGCTCCCGCACTCCATCGCCGTCGTGGTCGAGGAGATGATCCCGCGCGAGAACCGCCCGGCGGACCGGCCGCTGCTCGACATCCACGCCAACGTCTACATCGAGCGGCCCAGCCAGAAGGGCATCATCATCGGCCCCAAGGGCTCCCGCCTGAAGGAGGTCGGGATGAAGTCGCGCAAGCACATCGAGGCGCTGCTCGGTACGCCCGTCTTCCTCGACCTGCACGTGAAGGTCGCCAAGGACTGGCAGCGGGACCCCAAGCAGCTGCGCAAGCTCGGCTTCTGATCCCGGCCGCCGTCCCGTCAGGGCAGGCGGCGGAGCTTGAGGGTGTTGTCGTAGCCGTGACCGGGCCGGTCGGCCTCCGCGCCGACCCGCTCGTGCTCGGCGCAGACCAGCACCTCCCAGCCGTCCTCGGGCAGCTCCAGGCCGGCCAGCACCTCCTCGGGGGTGGGGAAGTGCAGCTCCGGGTGCGGGTTCTCGGCGCCCGGCGCCGGGCCGCCGTGCCCGGCCACCAGCAGGACCCCGCCGGGGGCGACGGCCGCGGCGGCGGTGCGCAGGATGCGCTCGCGGGGCATCTCGCCCGGGCTGTGCAGGAAGCAGGCGGCGACCAGGTCGTACTCCCCGGCGGGGAAGGACTGGCCGAGGTCGTGGCGCTCGAAGGCGATCCGGTCGGCCAGGCCCGCCTCGGCCGCGTGCCCGGCCGCCCGCTCCAGGGCCACGGGCGAGATGTCCGTACCGGTCACCCGCCAGCCCCGTCCGGCCAGCCAGACCGCGTCGGCGCCCTCCCCGCAGCCGAGGTCCAGGGCCCGGCCGGGGGCCAGGTCCCCGGCCTCGCGGACCAGGACGGAATTGGGCCGCCCGCTCCAGATCCGCTCGCTCTCGCGGTAGCGGGAGTCCCAGAACTCCTGGCCGGCCGCTGCGACGCGGTGGCCGTGCTCGTGCTCGTGGTGGGCGGGGGAGTGGGTGGGCACGCGGTCTCCTCGGTGGCTCCTGTACGGACACCACCGATGCTCCGGCCCCTCGCGCGACCCCGGCAATCCTTCTTGCCGTTTCCGCAAAAAGGTCGACGGCCTACTGCGGGGGTTCCGCGATCAGGGCCGTTCCGACGCGGCGGAAGCCGGCGCGGGCGTAGATCCGGGCCACGTCCTCGTCGCCGGCGGACAGGAACACCGTCGTCGCCCCGCCGCCGAGGGCCTGCGCGACCAAGGCCGCCGTGACGCCGAGGGCCAGGCCCTGGCGCCGGGCCGCAGGGAGCGTACCGACCCCGACGACCTCGGCGACCTCCCCGACCGGGATGTACTGGCCCGAGCAGAGCACCGTCCCGTCGCGGACCGCCGCCGCCATCCCGGTGCGCCCGTCCGCGAGCATCCCCGACACCCGGGCCCGGCGCTGCTCCACCGACGGGTCGGCCAGCGCGGCCGCCAGTTCCGCCGGGCCGGCCTGGCCCAGGGCCGTCCCCGGCTCGCCGAAGGCCAGCCGCGCCACGGTCACCGCGGCCGCGAGCAGGGGGTCCCCGGCGCCGAGCGAGCGGACCTCCGGGTGCGGGGGGAGCGGGTCGGCTCCGGCGTCCAGCACCATCAGCGGGTGGGCGTGGACGTGCAGCCCCGCCGCTTCCACGGCGGCCCGGAGGGAGGGGCTGTTTTCGGCCACCCATTCGAAGGCTTCGGGTACCTCCAGCTCCCGCTGTCTCTCCAGCACCTTCCGTACGTCCGCCGGGGTCGCGTCCGGCCCCCCGAGCGTGGGCCGCGCGTAGTAGGGCCAGCCCTGTTCCTCCTGTACGAACAGGGTCAGCGGCCCGAAGTCCTCGCCCCGGGCGCCGCCCTGGCGGGGGGCGGCGTCGTAGTACTGCTCCAGGGTGTTCAAGATCGTTGCGGTCATCCGGTCATCCAAGCAGGACCGTCCGCCCCGGTCACCCGCATTGTCGCCCCGGCGGCACGGGTGCCCGCCGCTACGCGCCTTCCTTCAGCACCCGGGTGATCAGGCTGCGCTGGGCGTCCGAGAGGTGGGGGTCGTGGCAGGACACCGTCCGCCCGTCCACCGTGATGCGGTACGAGAACCCGTCGCGGACGCCGCCCGGCCCCTCGGCGGCCCGTGGGCCGGGCCGCAGGGCCAGCAGGGCCAGGGCCTGCCACTCCTCCGCGTCGGGCCGGCCCGAGGTGTCCACCTCCGCCCGGCGCTCGATCCCCGCGAATCCGCCCGTCCGCACCACTTCGATCCTCATGCCCCCTGCCTACCCCAGGCCGACGGTCGCCCAGGCCTTCTGGAGGGCCAGGTGCTCGGCGCCGCCCTCCCCGTACCGGGCGACGGCCGCCGCCGTCGACAGCCGGGCGAAGTCCTTGAAGTCCGCCCGCGACTCCAGCTGCCCGCCGGTCAGGGTGTCGTACCAGACCTGCCCGGCCCGCTCCCAGGCCTTGCCGCCCAGCTCGGTCGCCGCGATGTAGAAGGCGTGGTTGGGGATGCCTGAGTTGATGTGGACGCCCCCGTTGTCGCGCGAGGTGGTCACGTAGCCGTCCATCGTCGCGGGCTGCGGGTCCTTGCCGAGCTCGTCGTCGTCGTACGCCGTCCCCGGCGCCTTCATCGAGCGCAGCGCGACCCCGGTCACGTTCGGGCCCAGCAGTCCGGCCCCGATCAGCCAGTCCGCCTGGTCGGCGGTCTGCCCGAGCGAGTACTGCTTGATCAGCGAGCCGAAGACGTCCGACATCGATTCGTTGAGGGCGCCGGACTGGCCGTGGTAGTCGAGGTTGGCCGTGTACTGGGTGACCCCGTGGGTCAGCTCGTGGCCGATGACGTCCACGGACACGGTGAAGTCGAGGAACAGGTCCCCGTCCCCGTCGCCGAAGACCATCTGCTGGCCGTCCCAGAAGGCGTTGTTGTAGTCCTCGCCGTAGTGCACGCTCGCGTCCAGCGGCAGGCCGGAGCCGTCGATCGAGCGGCGGCCGTACCCCTTGAGGAAGAGTTCGTGCGTGGCGCCCAGCCCCGCGTACGCGCGGTTGACGGTGGCGTCCTTGGAGGCGTCCGCCCCCTCGGCGCGGACCTTCTTCCCGGGCAGCCGGGTGTGGTGCTGGGCGTCGTAGACCGTGCGGCGCGGGCCGTCGGGGACGGAGGTGTCCGCCTCGGCCGGGACGATGCCGCGGACGGTGCTGATCCGGCGCCGGGTGCGCAGGAGGGCGTCGGTCTCCAGGGTGCGCTGCGCGGCGTCGGCGCGGGCGGAGTCGGCGGACCGGGCGGCCTTGTCCAGGAGGTGCGGCGGCACCACGGTGCAGAAGACGGGGTGGCGGGGGGCGTGTCCGTGGGGAAGGAAGGCATCCATGCCCGGAAATGTGGCAGTGGGTGATGTCGGTGTCACTAGCGGCGAGCATGATTCATTCGGTTGTCTCAAAGGCGTCGCGCCGTGTTGACGGATCCGCCGGACCTCGCAGGATGAAAGGAGTCCTGGGTCACAAAGGGTACAAATCGGACCCGCCGGTCTTGCATACTGAAACAGGTCCTCGCGACACGGCGCGGCTCGGTTAGGCTCGGCCCATCATGCGTTTCGGGCTGCTTCTCCTTAGCTGCCGCGGCGAGGGTCTGTAGTCGTAGGCCGGCCCCCTCCCCGCGGAGTTTGGTGTTGCGGTTTTCACTACCGCCGTCGGCCGTCCCAGCGAACTACCGCGGACACGCGAGGAGCCCAACGCCATGAGCCAGCAGCCTTTTGTCGGTCGCCCCACGCCCATCACCAACGCGACCCACACCCAGAAGCCCTCCGGAATGCCGATCCACAAGTACGGCTTCTACGAGCAGGTGGAGATCCCGGACCGCACCTGGCCGGACGCCCGCGTCACCAAGGCTCCGCGCTGGCTGTCCACGGACCTGCGCGACGGCAACCAGTCGCTGATCGACCCGATGACCCCCGCCCGCAAGCGCGAGATGTTCGACCTGCTGGTGCGCATGGGCTACAAGGAGATCGAGGTCGGCTTCCCCTCCTCCGGCGAGACCGACTTCGCCTTCGTGCGCTCCATCATCGAAGAGGGCGCCATCCCGGACGACGTCACCATCTCCGTACTGACCCAGGCCCGCGAGGACCTGATCGAGCGGACCGTCGAGTCGCTGATCGGCGCCAAGCGCGCCACCGTGCACCTGTACAACGCGACCGCCCCGACCTTCCGCCGGGTCGTCTTCCGCGGCTCCAAGGAGCAGATCAAGCAGATCGCCGTCGACGGCACCCGCCTGGTCATGGAGTACGCCGAGAAGCTGCTGGGCCCCGAGACGGTCTTCGGCTACCAGTACAGCCCCGAGATCTTCACCGACACCGAGCTGGACTTCGCCCTGGAGGTCTGTGAGGCCGTCTGCGACGTCTGGCAGCCGGGCGAGGGCCGCGAGATCATCCTGAACCTGCCCGCCACCGTGGAGCGCTCGACGCCCTCCACCCACGCGGACCGCTTCGAGTGGATGGCCCGCCACCTGACCCGCCGCGAGCACATCTGCATCTCCGTGCACCCGCACAACGACCGCGGCACCGCCGTCGCCGCCGCCGAGCTGGCCCTGATGGCCGGCGCCGACCGCATCGAGGGCTGCCTGTTCGGGCAGGGTGAGCGCACCGGCAACGTCGACCTGATCACCCTGGGCATGAACCTGTTCTCCCAGGGCATCGACCCGCAGATCGACTTCTCGCAGATCGACGAGATCCGCCGCACCAGCGAGTACTGCAACCAGATGGAGGTCCACCCGCGCCACCCCTACGCGGGCGACCTGGTCTACACCGCCTTCTCCGGCTCCCACCAGGACGCCATCAAGAAGGGCTTCGACGCCATGGAGGCCGACGCGGCCGCCCAGGGCAAGACCGTCGACGAGATCGAGTGGGCCGTCCCGTACCTGCCGATCGACCCGAAGGACGTCGGCCGCTCCTACGAGGCGGTCATCCGGGTCAACTCGCAGTCCGGCAAGGGCGGCATCGCCTACGTCCTGAAGAACGACCACAAGCTGGACCTGCCGCGCCGCATGCAGATCGAGTTCTCGCGGATCATCCAGGCCAAGACCGACGCCGAGGGCGGCGAGGTCACGCCGAAGGCGATCTGGGAGGTCTTCTCGGACGAGTACCTGCCCAACCCCGAGAACCCGTGGGGCCGCATCCAGCTGCGCTCCGGCTCCACCGCCACCGACAAGGACGGCACCGACACGCTGACCGTCGAGGCGGTCGTGGACGGCGTGGAGACGGTCCTGAGCGGCACCGGCAACGGTCCGATCTCGGCCTTCTTCGACGCGCTGGGCGGCATCGGCGTGGACGCCCGCCTGCTGGACTACACCGAGCACACGATGAGCGAGGGCGCCTCCGCCGTGGCCGCCTCGTACATCGAGTGCGCGATCGACGGCCGGGTCCTGTGGGGCATCGGCATCGACGCCAACACCACCCGCGCCTCCCTGAAGGCGGTCATCTCCGCCGTCAACCGCGCGGGCCGCTGAACCACCCCTGACGGAGCCCCGTCCCTCCACCCGGAGGGGCGGGGCTCCGCCGTGCGTCCGGGGCCGTCGGCGGGCCCGTCGGCCGGGGGCGCAGATCGGCCAAGTGCGCCCCCGGGCCCATGTTGTCTTGTCGCACGACTGACGCACACTCACCGATGTGGCTAACATCACGCCAACCCGGCGTCGTTGTCCGGGGAGTTACGGAGGTGCGACGTGCTGCCAGTTCGGGGTGGGGACGGCCGGAAGCTGACGCTCTGGGGCATCCGTACCAGCTGGAACACCGTCAGCGACGGGGAGTTCTTCTGCCCCGGCTGCGGCGGTGACCGCAACTACCGCCGGCGCACCGGGCGCCGCCGGTTCACCGTGCTCGGCCTGCCGCTGCTGCCGCGCGGGGAGGCCGGGCCCGTCGTCGAGTGCCAGGCCTGCCGGGAGCGCTTCGGCCCCGAGGTGCTGGACCACCTCACCACCACCCGCTTCTCCTCGCTCCTGCGCGACGCCGTGCACACCGTGACGCTGGCCGTGCTCGCCGCGGGCGGGACCGCCTCGCGCAGCGCGCTGGAGGCCGCCGTGACGGCCGTGCGCGGGGCCGGCTTCCCCGACTGCACCGAGGAGCAGCTGGAGTCCCTCGTGGAGGCGCTGGCCACCGACGAGGGCCGGCTGGGGCTGTACGACGGGCCCGAGTGCTGCGGGGCGGCGCTGTCGATCGAGCTCCACGAGGCGCTGGAGCCGCTCGCCGCGCACCTGGCCGGACCCGGCCGCGAATCGATCCTGCTCCAGGGCGCCAGGATCGCCCTGGCGGACGGGCCCTACATCCCGGCCGAGCGCGAGGTGCTGGCCACCGTGGGCGCGGCGCTGCGGATGGGTTCGGACGAGGTGGCGGGCCTGCTGTCGGCGGTGCGGGCGCCCTAACGGCTGCCCGCGGGTACGCGGATCCGGGCCCGGCGGAGGTTCTCCGCCGGGCCCGGAGGCGTTTTCGGGGACGAAATCCCGGCATGTGGGCGTCCGGGAGGTAACGATTGGGCCGTACCGGCCGGAAACGGAGCCCCGCACCACCCCCGCGAGGGGTGGATTCCTCAATTCCGTACACGAATTCCGCATTCCGGACGGCCGGAATTGCACCCTCTGATTTGCGTGGCCGAAGGCTTGCGAACCCGGAAATCCCCTGTCAGAACCGGGAACTTCGCAGGTGTGCAGGGGGAACTCCACGGTGCGGGGGCCGGCTCCCATACTCCGGTACGCGGGCGCCCGCCACTGTGGGAACCTCCAAAGAGGGTGGCCTGGGGCGTCAACACTTTGTCGAAGTCTCCGATACCTGTGAGCACTTCCACAGGCGTTCAATTCCGGTCACACGACGAGATCTGCGTGTTCCCACTGACAACCCCGGCGGACCAACGGGTTAACGACCCACTCCGGCCCGGGGATAACCAGCTTCCTCTCAATTACCTACCTCCTTTGAAGGGCAAGGCAGAGATGGCACGTGTCGCCGCCCGGCTTTCCGCAAGCGGAGAGCAGAGCTCGCACCCGGTCGACGAGGTGCTCCCCCTCCCCAAGCTCGCGCTGTACGGCTTCCAGCACGTACTCGCCTTCTACGCCGGCGCGGTGATCGTTCCGATCATCGTCGGCAGTGCGCTGAAGCTGAGCCCTGAACAGCTGGTCTACCTGATCAACGCGGACCTCTTCACCTGCGGTATCGCCTCGATCATCCAGGCCTTCGGCATCGGCCGCGTCGGCGCCCGGCTCCCGCTGATCCAGGGCGTGACCTTCACCGCGGTCTCCCCGATGATCGCCATCGGCCTCGGCGCGGGCGGCGGAACGGCCGCCCTGCTGGTCATCTACGGCGCCGTCATCACCGCCGGCATCGCCACCTTCGCCTTCGCCTGGCTGCCCGCCAAGGCCTTCCGCGCGGTCATGCGGCTGTTCCCGCCGGTGGTCACCGGCACGGTGATCACGGTCCTCGGCATCGTCCTGGTACCCGTCGGCCTCAAGGACGCCGTGGGCGGCGCCCCCACCGTGGCCGACGGCGGCGTCCCCACGCAGCTGGCCTACGCCGGCGGCACCATGCTCTTCATCCTCGTCCTGATGAAGTTCGGCGGACCCTTCCTGCGCAGCATCGGCATCCTGCTCGGCCTGGTCGGCGGCACGGCCGTCGCCTTCCTGCTCGGCGACGCCAAGTTCGGCGACGTCGGCAGGTCCGACTGGATCGGCGTCACCACCCCCTTCCACTTCGGCGCCCCGAAGTTCGAATGGTTCCCGATCCTCCTCATGCTGATCGTCATGCTGATCACCATGGTCGAGACGACCGGTGACACCTACGCCGTCGGCGACATCGTCGGCAAAGACGTCGACAGCGAGACCGTCGCCCGCGCCCTGCGCGCCGACGGCGCCGCCACCGCCCTCGGCGGCATCCTCAACTCCTTCCCGTACGTCGCCTTCGCCGAGAACGTCGGCCTGGTGCGGATGACCAAGGTCAAGAGCCGCTTCGTGGTCGTGGCCGCCGGCGTGTTCATGATCGTCCTCGGTCTGATCCCCAAGGCCGCCGCGATCGTCGCCTCCGTCCCGCCGGGCGTGCTCGGCGGCGCCGCCACCGTCATGTTCGGCATGGTCGCCCTCGCCGGTATCCAGACCCTGGCCAAGGTGGACCTCAAGGAGGAGAAGAACGCCCTGATCGTCGGCGTCTCGCTGGCCTTCGCGCTCTTCCCCGCCACCGTCCCGGCCTACTTCGACAAGCACATGAGCCCGGACCTGTCCTCGCTCCTCAACAGCGGTGTCACCCTCGGTGCCAGCGCCGCCATCCTCCTGAACCTGGTCTTCAACGGCCTGGCCGCGGACGACGCGCAGAACGTCCCCGCGGCCGAGGCCCTGGCCGAGACGCTGGCCGAGAACCTGACCGGCCACGCCGAGGTGCCCGCCCAGCCGGCCGCCGCCCCCGCGGCCGCCGAGAAGGGCTCCGCGAAGGCGCCGGCCAAGGCGGACACCGCGAAGGCGGACCCGGCCAAGGCGGACACCGCGAAGGCGCCGGCCAAGGCGGACGCCGCCGAGACGGACGCCGCGAAGACGGACGACGCCGCCGAGGAGGCCGACGAGGCGGGAGCCGCCGCCGTCTGACCGACTCCCCGCTGAACCTCCCAAGGGGTGCCGCCCCCGTCCGGACACTGCCGGACGGGGGCCGGTGCTGTCCGCGCACAGGGGACAATGGGCCCATGAGTCTGTTCCGCGACGACGGCATCGTGCTGCGCACCCAGAAGCTGGGTGAGGCGGACCGCATCATCACGCTCCTCACCCGCGGCCACGGCCGCGTCCGGGCCGTCGCCCGCGGAGTCCGGCGCACGAAGTCCAAGTTCGGCGCCCGGCTGGAACCTTTCTCCCACGCCGACGTGCAGTTCTTCGCCCGGGGCAGCGAGCTGATCGGCCGCAGCCTGCCCCTGTGCACCCAGACGGAGATCATCGCCCCCTACGGCAACGGCATCGTCACCGACTACGCCCGCTACACCGCCGGCACCGCGATGCTGGAGACCGCCGAGCGCTTCACCGAGAACGAGGGCGAACCCGCCGTACAGCAGTACCTGCTGCTCGTCGGCGCCCTGCGCACCCTCTCGCGGGGCGAACACGAGCCGCACCTGATCCTCGACGCCTTCCTGCTGCGCTCCCTGGCCGTCAACGGCTACGCGCCCAGCTTCGAGGACTGCGCGAAATGCGGGATCCACGGCCCCAACCGGCACTTCTCCGTCGGCGCAGGCGGGGTCATATGCGGCGACTGCCGGGTCCCCGGAAGCGTCGTACCATCTGCTGAGGCCATCGGGCTGCTCAGCGCCCTGCTGACGGGGGACTGGCCGACGGCCGACGCGGCGGAGCCGCGGCACGTGCGCGAGGGGAGCGGACTCGTCTCCGCCTATCTGCACTGGCATCTGGAGCGCGGGCTGCGCTCCTTGCGATACGTAGAGAAGTGACCGAGATCGGAGACCGAAGCGCCATGGCAGTACGCGGATTCCTGGGACTCTCCCGACGGGACTACACGCTCCCCGAACCGCACCCGACCGGCGCCCGCCCGCCCAAGATCCCGGGCGAGCTGGTACCGGAGCACGTCGCGATCGTGATGGACGGCAACGGCCGCTGGGCCAAGGAGCGGGGCCTGCCGCGCACCGAGGGCCACAAGGTCGGCGCGGAGCGCGTCCTCGACGTCCTCCAGGGCGCGATCGAGATGGGCGTCAAGAACATCTCCCTGTACGCCTTCTCCACCGAGAACTGGAAGCGCTCGCCCGACGAGGTGCGCTTCCTCATGAACTTCAACCGCGACTTCATCCGCAAGACCCGCGACCAGCTCGACGCGCTGGGCATCCGGGTGCGCTGGGTGGGCCGTATGCCCAAGCTGTGGAAGTCCGTGGCCAAGGAGCTCCAGGTCGCCCAGGAGCAGACCAAGGGCAACGACAAGCTGACCCTGTACTTCTGCATGAACTACGGCGGCCGCGCCGAGATCGCCGACGCCGCCCAGGCCCTCGCCGAGGACGTGAAGGCCGGCCGGCTGGACCCGTCGAAGGTCAACGAGAAGACCCTCGCCAAGTACCTCTACTACCCGGACATGCCGGACGTGGACCTGTTCCTGCGCCCCAGCGGCGAGCAGCGTACGTCCAACTACCTGATCTGGCAGAGCGCCTACGCCGAGATGGTCTTCCAGGACGTCCTGTGGCCGGACTTCGACCGGATCCACCTGTGGGACGCCTGCCTGGAGTACGCCAAGCGCGACCGCCGCTTCGGCGGCGCGGTCCCGAACCAGCCCGAGGGCGCCGAGAGCTGACCCCGGGATACGGCTCCGCCGCCGGGCCCGGGAGGGCGCGGCGGCGGAGTGCCGGGACATCGGCCGGATTCAGGTCGGTGTTCGACCGGATTCCGTCCCTTCGGGGCTAACCGGCCGCCGCGCAGTCCGCGCAGGTGCCGAAGATCTCGACGGTGTGGGCCACGTTCACGTAGCCGTGCTCGGCCGCGATGGACTCCGCCCACTTCTCCACCGCGGGGCCCTCCACCTCGACGGCCTTGCCGCACTTGCGGCAGACCAGGTGGTGGTGGTGATCGCCCGTGGAGCAGCGGCGGTAGACGGATTCGCCGTCGCTGGTGCGCAGCACGTCGACCTCGCCGGCGTCCGCCAGGGACTGGAGGGTGCGGTAGACGGTGGTCAGGCCCACGGAGTCGCCGCGGTGCTTGAGCATGTCGTGCAGCTCCTGGGCGCTGCGGAACTCGTCCACCTCGTCCAGCGCCGCCGCCACGGCGGCCCGCTGCCGGGTGGATCGTCCTCGTACTGGCGCGGTATTCGTCTCGCCAGGCGCAGTCGCCACCGGTTCCTCCTCGTTTCGGCCTTGCCCCATTGTGCCAGGCGGCCGGTCCTCCTAGACCTTCACGTCGTCCCGGGTGCAGATCTCCTCGGCGGCCCGGGCGGCCTTCGCGCGGCGCCTGGCCACGGGCGTGGACAGGGCCGTCGTGACCACGAAGACGGCGATCGCGAGCAGCACGATCGTGGCTCCCGACGGCGCGTCGATGTAGTAGGTGGCGGCCGTACCGCTCAGGGAGACCGCCACGCCGATCGCCATGGCCAGCGACAGGGTCGCGGCGAAGCCGCGGGTGACCCGCTGGGCGGCCGCGACCGGGATCACCATCATGGCGCTGACCAGCAGCAGGCCCACGATGCGCATGGCCACGGTGACGGTGACGGCGGCGGTGACGGCCATCAGCAGGTTCAGGGCGCGCACCGGCAGGCCGGTGACGCGGGCGAACTCCTCGTCCTGGCTGATCGCGAACAGCTGGCGGCGCAGGCCGACGGTGACGGCGATGACGAAGGCGGCGAGGATCACCACGGCGGTGACGTCCTCGGGGGAGACGAAGCTGATCGAGCCGAAGAGGTAGCTGCTCAGGTTGGCGGTGGAGCCGCCCGGGGCCAGGTTGATGATCATGACGCCGCCGGCCAGGCCGCCGTAGAAGAGCATGGCGAGCGCGATGTCACCGCTGGTCTTGCCGCGGGAGCGGATCAGCTCCATGCCGACGGCCCCGACGACGGCGACGAGGGTGGCCATCCAGACCGGGCTGGTGTTGAGCAGGAAGCCGAGGGCGACGCCGGTCATGGCGACGTGGCCGATGCCGTCGCCCATGACCGCCTGGCGGCGCTGGACCAGGTAGGTGCCGATCGCGGGCGCGGTGATGCCGACCAGCGCGGCGGCGATCAGTGCCCGCTGCATGAAGGCTTGGTGCAGGATGTCCATCAGCTCAGCAGTCCCGTCCGCAGGGGCTCGGCGTCGTGCGCCGCGTGGGGGTGTACGTGGTCGTGGCCGGGGAGGGCGTGCTGCCCGACGGCCTCGGGCGGCGGGCCGTCGTGGACGACGCAGCCGTCGCGCAGGACGACGGCCCGGCCTATCAGGGGCTCCAGCGGGCCCAGCTCGTGCAGGACGAGGAGGACGGTGGTCCCGGCGGCGACCTGCTCGCGCAGGGCGTTCGCGAGGACCTCCTGGTTGGCCAGGTCCACGCCGGCCATCGGCTCGTCCATGATCAGCAGCTCGGGTTCGACGGCCAGGGCCCGGGCTATGAGCACGCGCTGGTGCTGTCCGCCGGAGAGGGCGTTGACCGAGGCGTCGGCGTACGCGTCCATGTCGACGAGGGCGAGGGCCCGCTCGACGGCGGTCCTGTCGGCCTTGCGCAGGATCCCGAAGCGGGAGCGGGCGAGGCGGCCGGAGGAGACGACCTCGCGGACGGTGGCGGGGACGCCGCTCGCGGCGGTGGTGCGCTGGGGGACGTACCCGATGCGCGACCACTGGCGGAAGCGCTTGAAGTCGGTGCCGAAGAGGGACAGGGCGCCGTCGGTGAGCGGCACCTGGCCGACCACGGCGCGGACGGCCGTGGACTTGCCGGAGCCGTTGGCGCCGAGCAGGGCGACGACCTCCCCCCGGCGGACGGTGAGGTCGACCCCGCGCAGCACGGGGCGGGAGCCGAGCGAGGCCGTGGCCCCGCTCAGGGATATGACGGTCTGGTCGTCGTCCGCCGGTCGGGGCGTTGACTGCATGGCTCGCGCCTCCGTTGCTGCTGTCATCACTTGGTTCCGAGGGCCTTCTGGAGGTTCTTCAGGTTGGACCGCATGACCTCGAAGTAGTCGGCGCCCTGCGATTTGTCGGTGATCCCCTCCAGGGGGTCGAGGACGTCGGTCCGCAGGCCGGTGTCCCGGGCGAGGGTCTTGGCGGTCTTGTCGCTGGCCAGGGCCTCGAAGAACACGGTCGTCACATTGTCCTTCTTCGCGACGGCCTGGAGTTCCTTCATCCGGGCCGGGCTGGGCTCGGCTTCGGGGTCGATGCCGGAGATGCCCTCCTGGTCGAGGCCGTAGCGCTCGGCGAGGTAGCCGAAAGCGGAATGCGTGGTGATGAAGGTCCTGGAGGCGGTGTTCTTCAGGCCTTCCGCGAACTCCGTGTTCAGGGTGCCCAGTTCGGCCACCAGCTGGTCGGTGTTCTTGCGGTAGTCGGCCGCGTGCCCGGGGTCGGTCTTCTCCAGCGCGGCGCCGAAGCCCTTGGCGATCTCCGCGTACTTGACCGGGTCGAGCCAGACGTGCGGGTCCTCGCCCGCCTCCCCGTGGTCGTGGCCGTGGTCGTGGCCGTCCCCTTCGGCGGCGTGGTCGTGGTCCTCCTCGCCGGAGGTGCCGTGCACCTCCAGCTTCGTGAGGGAGGCCGCGTCCACGGTGTTCTTCACGCCGGACTGGGCTATGGCCTTGTCGACGGCGGGCTGGAGGCCCTTGAGGTAGAGGATCACGTCGGAGTCGCCCAGCGCTCCGGTCTGCCGGGGGGTGATGTCCAGGTCGTGCGGTTCGACGCCCGGCTTGGTGAGGGTGGTGACCTTCACGTGCTCGCCGCCGACCCGCTCGGCGAGGAACTGCAGGGGGTAGAACGACGCCGTCACGCTCAGCTTGCCGTCCTTGTCCGCGCTCGCCGCACCGGCCCCGGAGCAGGCGGTGAGGGTGGTGGCGCCGAGGGCGACGGCCCCGGCGAGCGCGGCGGTGGGTATGAGGCGTCGTACGTTCATGACATCCATTTTCATCAAAGATGGAAACGGTTGTCAAAAAGGCAGGTGGGGGGCCCGGAGGAGCATGCTGGAAGGGGGGTACCGACTTGAAGTGGAGGGTGCGGGCGCCGGTAACCTAAAGCCTTCGCCGTTCGTCCTCGTAATGAAGAGAGCACCGTGGCCGCCGACAAGATCGAGACCATCGTCAGCCTGAGCAAGCGCCGTGGCTTCGTTTTCCCTTGCAGTGACATCTACGGCGGCTCCAGGGCTGCCTGGGACTACGGTCCGCTGGGTGTCGAGCTCAAGGAGAACATCAAGCGCCAGTGGTGGAAGGCGATGGTCACCGGGCGCGAGGACGTCGTCGGTCTCGACTCCTCCGTGATCCTGGCCCCCGAGGTCTGGGTGGCCTCCGGCCACGTCGCGACCTTCTCGGACCCGCTGACCGAGTGCACCTCCTGCCACAAGCGTCACCGCGCCGACCACCTGGAAGAGGCGTACGAGGCCAAGCACGGCCGCCTCCCCGCGAACGGCCTCGCCGACGTCAACTGCCCCAACTGTGGTGTGAAGGGCCAGTTCACGGAGCCGAAGCAGTTCTCCGGCATGCTGGAGACCCACCTCGGCCCGACCCAGGACACCGGCTCGAAGGCGTACCTGCGCCCCGAGACCGCCCAGGGCATCTTCACCAACTTCGCCCACGTCCAGACCACCTCGCGCAAGAAGCCCCCGTTCGGCATCGCGCAGATGGGCAAGTCCTTCCGCAACGAGATCACGCCGGGCAACTTCATCTTCCGCACGCGCGAGTTCGAGCAGATGGAGATGGAGTTCTTCGTCAAGCCGGGCGAGGACGACCAGTGGCAGGAGTACTGGATGCAGGAGCGGTGGAACTGGTACCGCGACCTGGGCATGCGCGAGGAGAACATGCGCTGGTACGACCACCCGAAGGAGAAGCTGTCCCACTACTCGAAGCGCACCGCTGACATCGAGTACCGCTTCAACTTCGGCGGCAGCGAGTTCTCCGAGCTCGAGGGCGTCGCCAACCGCACCGACTACGACCTGAAGGCGCACTCCGCCGCCTCCGGCACCGACCTGTTCTACTTCGACCAGGAGGCCGGCGAGCGCTACACCCCGTACGTCATCGAGCCGGCGGCCGGCGTCAACCGCGCCATGCTCGCCTTCATGCTCGACGCGTACGTCGAGGACGAGGCCCCGAACGCCAAGGGCGTCATGGAGAAGCGCACCGTGATGCGCTTCGACCCGCGCCTGGCCCCGATCAAGGTCGCCGTCCTGCCGCTGTCCCGCAACGCGCAGCTGTCGCCGAAGGCCAAGGGCCTGGCCGCCGACCTGCGCAAGAACTGGAACATCGAGTTCGACGACGCGGGCGCCATCGGCCGCCGCTACCGCCGCCAGGACGAGATCGGTACGCCGTTCTGCGTCACCGTCGACTTCGACACCCTGGACGACAACGCGGTGACCGTGCGCGAGCGCGACACCATGAAGCAGGAGCGCGTCTCCCTGGACCAGATCCAGGCCTACCTCGGCAGCCGTCTGCTGGGCTGCTAGGACCTGCGGGAAAGACCGGTGGCCCGGTGCGCGATCCGCGCCCCCGGGCCCCCGGGGTTGGTGTGGGCGCCCGGGGCGGGGCGCGGGGGCGCCCCCCGGGGCGGCGGGCGCCCGGGGGGGGCCCGCCCGCGCCCCGGCGCGGCGGGCGCTTCCCGCCGCCCCGGCGCAATACGGCCCGGCCCCGGCCGCATGTGCGGGGTGAACGGCGCGCCGGTCACAGGCCGT
>NZ_JBEPFL010000041.1:0-75907 GCF_040301925.1 Streptomyces sp. NPDC000075 | reverse complement strand
GCGACCTTCTTGGGCTGCCCCCCCCCCCCCCCCCGGTGGGGTGCGACGTCGGGCGCCCCTTATTTGGACGTCTAAAAATACGGCCCGCCCGCGAATGTCACACTCGGGGCCCCTCGACGCTTGAAGAAACGGACGCGGGGCCTGTCGGAGCGGGTGAGGCTGCTGCCGCCCGGGAGCCGGCTCTCGGAGAGGTCCCCCGGGCGTTCCGTCGAGGTCCTGGCAGGCCACGCGCCGGACGCAGCCGATGGATCCGGTTCCGGACCGTCCCGGCGGTACCTGCCCGGTGGATCGAGGCGGAGAGCGCACTGGACAGGCTCCTCGCCCAGCACCGGAGCGGCCCCTGGCCGTCATCGCTCCGGCCCTGGACCTGTCGTCCGGCCTCCGGCAGGCCAGGTCGACGCAGGCGCGGTCCAGCGAGGACCGGACGAGCACGGACCATGGGGGGCACGGATCAGGCAGGCTACGCCCCCCGGGGTGAGCCTGCCCCCCAAGCTCGCCTGCCCATCCCCCGGCCTGGTCCCGGCGGACCTTCTCCGCAGTCGCGAACTCGGATGCGGCGGAGCCCTTCGTGACCGTGGTCGTCGACACCACCCCGCCCGAGGACCTTGCCGATAAGGACGGCGAACGCTGGCTGCTGGTCAGGCTCTTCGAGGATGCGGAGGAAGGCGTGGTCCAGTTCAGCTGACCGGTCCGCTCGGCGGCGCGTGAGCCGGGCACGGGCGGGCGAAGCGGTCGAGGGCCTCGCGTACGTGGCGTTGGGTCGTTTCGCCGCCCAGGTGGCCCGCGTCGTCGACGACGAGCAGTTCGGCGTCGGGCCAGGCGCGGGCCAGGTCCCATGCGGTGTCGAGTGGGCCGGCCAGGTCGAGTCTGCCGTGGACCAGGACGCCCGGGATGCCGGCCAGCCGGTGGGCGTCGCGGAGCAGGGCCCCTTCCTCCAGCCAGGCGCCGTGCGAGAAGTAGTGGGCGCAGATGCGGACCAGGGCCAGGCGCGCGGTCGGCGGACGGTCGCCGTACGGGTGGGAGCGGCCCTTCGTCTCCCCGGACAGGACCGCGTCCTCCCAGGCACACCAGTCCGCGGTCGCCTTGTTCCGCACGGCAGGGTCCGGGTGTTCCGTCAGACGTGCGTACGCCGCGACGACGTCCCCGTCGCGCGGCGTGCCGGGGGCTCCTGCCAGGAAGCGTTCCCACTGTTCGGGGTGGAAGCGGCCCGCGCCCCGGTAGAGCCAGTCGATCTCCGAGCGGCGGGTGGTGGTGACGGCGGAGATGACGATCTCCGAGACCCGCCGCGGGTGCGTTTCCGCGTACGCCAGGATCAGCGTGGAGCCCCACGAGCCGCCGTGGAGGAGCCAGCGGTCGATGCCCAGGTGCTCGCGCAGCTGCTCCATGTCGGCGATCAGGTGCTGGGTGGTGTTGCACCGCATGTCGGTCGCGGGGTCGCTCGCGTGCGGGGTGCTGCGGCCGCAGCCGCGCTGGTCGAAGAGGACGACCCGGTAGCGGTCGGGGTCGAAGTACCGGCGCACGCCGGTCCCGCACCCGGACCCCGGCCCGCCGTGCACGACGACTGCGGGCTTGCCGTCCGGGTTGCCGCAGACCTCCCAGTACACGAGGTTGCCGTCACCGACGTCGAGCATGCCCGTCTCGTACGGCTCGACCGCCGGGTACAGCGCGCTCATCCTCGGACCCAGGTGTGGGAAGTCCCGATCGTGGCGGTGCCGCCCACGAGGACCCGGGGCCCCGTCGGCTCCGGGTGCACCGAGGCGGTGATGGTGGCGGGGCTGCCGACGGCATCGCCCATGTCGACGGCGATGCGGTTGATGCCCCGGTCGGCCAGATGGGCGGCCAGGCAGGCGGTGCTGTTGGCGTTGGCGATGTCCTCCGGGACCCCGATGGACGGTGCGAACATCCGGGCCGCCAACTCGCCGGTAGGGGAGGGGGGCGAGTAGACGTACGCACCCAAGAAGCCGAGATGGTCGCAGACTTCACGGAGCCTGCCCGAATTCGGGTCCAGAGCGGCCAGGACGGACCGGTTACGCACGGGTACCAGCAGACGCTCCCGCCCCACCCCGGCCACCCGCGCGTCGGGACCGGCGTCCGCCCCGGCGACGCCCAGCGCGGAAAGCACCAGGCTCCGCTCCTCGGCGCTCGCGGGACGGAGGTCGACGGGCCCGGGATCGAAGGCCGCGTTCACCAACGCCGCCCCCTTCCGCACCGCCAGGCCCTCGAAGGTGCGAGCGGACGTCCGCAGGAGGGCCCGGTACTCCCCTTCCTCCCCCGCCCGGTTGGCGAGGAGGGCCAGAGCGGCGACCGTACCGTGGCCACACGCGGGGAGCTCTTCTCCGGAGGTGAAGAACCGTATGCGGAAGGCGGGCCGGCCGTGCGCGGTCTCGGTCTCCCGCTCCGGCCGGAGGAAGACGGCGTGCGAGGTGCCGTGTTCGACGGGTATGCGCCGGCGCTCCTCATCGCTGAGCCGGTCGTCGTCCAGCACCACGGCGGTGGGGCTGCCTCCGGTGCCGTCCCGTAGACAGGCATGGACGAGCACGGCCGCGGCGGATCCGTTCACGGGCGGGTTCCTCTCCTGGTGGTCGATGGGGTCAGGTGAGCTTGAAGAAGAGCGTGTCCTGGGTGTACCAGTCGAGCTTCTCCGTGGCGAACGCCCATTCGCCGTGCTCGAATTCGAGCTTGTCGATGAGCTCCTGGACGTCGTAACGGAAGTCGGGGTCCATCCGGTCGAGGACGGCACGGTAGGCGTCCGCCGCGGGCTTCGCCTTGGCCAGAGGCAGGTGGCCAATGGCGGGGTATCCGTCCACCGAGCCCGGAACGAAGGGGAACCCGTCGGGGAGCTCGCTGTACAGGTAGCCCTGGGGGAGGAGGTCGGCAGGCACTCCGAGACGGCGCATCTCGTCGTCGACCAGGCCGAAGAACGTGGCGGGCTTGGAGTAGGTGCCCAGGTGGGACGGGTCGGAGGCGTTGTGGTCGATGATGTGCTGGAGGGCGGCGGTGTAGGCGTTGCCGGCGCACGCGGCGTCCGAACCGGTGTGCCCGGCCAGCAGGTGCTCCAGTGCCTCGGGGATGGACAGCCCCCAGTCGACGTCCTGCCCGTCCAGATCGTCCTGATGGGCCTGTGCGTCCCTGCGCATGCCGTCGAGGCGGCGCAGCTGTATGTCCGTCAGATTGCCGTTGCTGCCCAGGAAGGCCAGGACGTCGGCCTTGTCGGCGGTGGAGTAGGCGATGTTGTGACTCATGCTCACCATGATGCGGACCGGTACTGACATCAGCCCCCTCGACTTTTGTCCGCGGACAAAAGTCGAGGGGCGGGCGACACGATGGATTCGGGCATATCTACCGATATCTGGCGCACTCCTGTGTTAGTGATAGTACGCAAAGATCATCGATGTAGGAGGTATGTGACGATGTACACAACTCTTCTCCGTGTGACGACCGCGCTGGGCACCGCGGCAGTGCTGGCCCTCGGCGGAGCCGGTATCGCCAGCGCCGACGGTGTGGGCAGCGCGGGCATCGGCAACTCGGGTGTCGGGAACGCCGGCATCGGCAACGAGGGCGTCGGCAACGCCGGCGTCGCGAACGGCGGCATCGGGAACGCCGGGTTCGCCAACTGGGGAGTGGGCACCGCGGGCATCGCCAACACGGGCCTCGGCAGCCACGGGATCGGCAACTCGGGCGTCGGCACCGCCGGTATCGGCAACTGAGGCGGACTCACGGGTCCGCACCACCGCATCACCAGGAGCGCCCGGCCTCACTCGCCGGGCGCTCCGGCACGGGCGGAAGCCGCAGGGCCGCCGCCCGTGCGGCTCATGGGTTCACATCGTCCGCCATCACCTCGACGGACGGGGCGAACGGCGTTTCCGGTGACCCGACGGGCGGGAAGGCCAGGCCCTTCCCGGGATCCGGGCGAATGAGATTCGTGAACCCGTGCCCTCCGGGCGCCATCGCCGCTTCCTTGCCGTCCCTCCACGCGGGCGCGATGGGAATCTCGATCCACGTGTCCGTGCTGCCGCTGGTGACGTTCATCTCCAGCCCGAAGGTGCATTCCTTGTCGGATGCGAAATAGATGTCGAAGGTTCGCGCGTCGTTCTGCTCGAGGGTCACGGTCTTCGTGGAGAAACGATGGCGCAGGAACACCTTGTGGTTGGTCTTCATCTCGCCGCTGCCCAGCTTCGGGAAGCCCTTCTCCATGATCCTGGCACTGGTGTCGTCGTACTGGCCGACGTTGAACCCCAGGACGTCACGGGCCACGTCCTCGCCGGATCCGCCTTCGGGCGGCGGGTACACCACGGTCCCCTTGTAGTTCACGTTCAGCTCTTCGTCGACGCCCGCGATCTCGAACGGACAGTTCCGGTTCTTGAGCTTGAAGTCCTGGATGATCGTGGTGTCGTCCCGCAGGGCCTTGACGGTGATTCGGACCGCATAGAGCCCGGTGGGCCGCGCGCTTTCCGCCTTGAGCCACGCGTTGAAGTCATCGTCCCAGGTGACGGAGTGTGCGGCGGGGCCGATGGCGTAGCGAGTTTCCTTCAAGACCAACGCGGAGGGCAGGATCGGCGCCTCGCCACGGGTCACGGAAACGAGCGGTCCGGTGTCGGCCCGCTGCTTTTCGCTGTCCTCCTTGGCGTCTCGCCGTTTTCCCGCCTGATCGGCATCGGCGCTCTGCTCCGTGGCGTCAAGGGCCCGCCAGCCCGTGTACGCCGCGATCGATCCGAAGACGAGCGTGGGGACCAGGGCCGCGACGACCGTGGAGTTCCGCCACGACGGGGGAGGCGGGGGCGGTGGCGGCTGGGGTGGCGGATCAGGCTGTGGAACGGGGCCGAAGGGTGGAGGCTGAGGTGGTGGTGGCGTCGTCAACGGACCCCCAGGGCGGTCTGATCAAGGGACGGTCGTTGTAGCAGACGGCTGATACCCGTACCAAGGCAGACCGGGGCAGACGGGCCCGTTTCGGCCACGGTGCGCTGCGAAGGCGCTCCAGGGCCCGCTGACCGGCCGTGGCCGTTTTGACCGGCTGTGACGGATCGGGGAGCGGGCTGAGGACGCGCGCCCTGATCACCTTCCTGATCCCGGCCGGTGGCCGGATGTGCGGGCGCGCTCCGGGCGGACGGTGACCGGCCGTTGTGCCCGGAGCGCGTGCGGGAGTGAGCGGCCCGCCTCAGTCGGTGCCGAGGGCGGCGGACCGCATCCGGTCCAGGACGTCCTGCGGCATGACGAGGAACGTCGCACCCGTGACCGACGCCTCGTACGAGGTGCGGACCGACTTCCACAGCGCGCAGGCCTCCCGGCCCGTGACGGCCAGGGCGTTCTGCATGCGCGGGTCGAAGAGGTCGTAGTAGCGGAGGGTGAGGCCGGGCTCCACCGACTCCGGGGTGCGGGTCGACCCCTTCGCGTCGTGGTTCGAGATGACGCTGATGACATGCGCCATGTGCTGGGCGGGCAGCCGGCCCTGCGGGGCGTCGGGGTGCTCGAACGTGTGCTGCCAGAGCAGTGAGCCGGTGTCCGGGCCGCTCTCGGCGACCGGGGTCGCGGCCAGCGCGCCCAGATGGCCGTGGATCGACGTGCCCGCCTCGATCGCACTGCCCACCACGTGCCGGAGCCGGTCGTTCAGCAGGTCGTCGTCGTCCGCGGCCTCGTATTCGAGGCGCGCCTGCTCGACCGCGTGCTCCTGGTACCAGGCCGGAACGTCGTCCGGGACGTCGTTGACGCCGCTCGCCGGGCGGGGCGTGACACCCGGCAGGTCCTGCGGGGCGTGCGCGTCGAGGCGGACGAGGGCACGGCCGGGGATCCGGGTGAACAGCGGGTTGTCCGGGGCCAGTCCGTACGAGGGGTTCACCCACAGCCGCAGGTGCGGCCCCTCCTCGCCGCCCGGCCGCCAGATCGCCTCCGGGATGTCGGCGTCGTCCTCCGTGACCTGGAGGGGCGCACCGATGCGCTGCGCGATGCCGTCCACGTACTCCCGCCACGCGGTGCGCGCGGCGGCGAGGGCCTGCGGGTTCTCCTCGACGGTCTCGGCGTCGACGGTGTACGGCACGTAGCGCGCGAGCCGTACCGGGTTGAGGAAGCTGCGGCCCTTTCCGTACAGCTCGAAGGCGTTGCCCGAGCGGCTGTGCACGGTGAGGACGGAATCGATCTCGATCGCGGAGAAGAACTTGACCTCCTCCATCCAGGCGGGGATCGCGCTCTCCCGGACCGGCGGCCCGGACCACAGGGCCGGGTTCGGCAGTCCTATGAAGATGGCCGCGTCCCGGAGCTGGGCCGCCTCGTGCTGCCATGCAACGCGCACAGTACTTCTCTCTGTTGAACGATCATCCGCTGATCATCCTAAGAGTGCCGCGCGGATAGGCTCGGCCCGTTCAGAGGAGCCCATGCCCATGCCCATGCGTGATGACGATGCCGTTGCCCGCGACGCCGCGCGTCCGGCCGCCTACGCGACCGTGGCGACCCGTCTGTCGCTGCTGAGCGACCGGCGACTCGGTGACCTCGTGGCCTCCGCCGCCCCGGCCGGGTCCGCCTCCGGCATGGGCGGCAGGTCCGCGGAGCTGGAGGTCGACGGGATACGGGTCTTCGCCAAGAGGGTGCCGTTGACGGACCTGGAGATGCGGCCGGAGAACGTCCGGTCCACGGCGAACCTCTTCGGTCTGCCGATGTTCTACCAGTACGGGGTGGGCTCGGCCGGATTCGGTGCCTGGCGGGAGCTGGCGGCCCACACCATGACCAGCAACTGGGTTCTGGGGAGGGAGTACGAGGGTTTTCCGCTCCTGTACCACTGGCGCGTGCTGCCCGATTCCCCGCCCGAGGGCCTCATGGACGAGTTCGGGGGCATCGACGGAGCCGTCGCCCACTGGGATGGCTCCCCAGCGGTGCGCGGGCGGTTGGAGGCCATCAGCCGGTCCTCCCACAGCCTGGTGCTCTTCCTCGAACACGTGCCGCAGACGCTCGGCGCATGGCTGCACGAGCACCGGGCGGACGCCGCGCCGACGGGCCACGGCCCCGGTCCGGGTTCCGTGTACCCCAGGGCGGAGGAGGCCTTGACGCGCGGAGCGGCCTTCATGAGCTCGCGCGGGCTCGTGCACTTCGACGCCCATTTCAACAACGTCCTGACCGACGGCCGGCTGGTCTTCTTCGCGGACTTCGGACTGGCCCTGAGCTCCGACTTCGAGCTCTCGGCGGGCGAAGAGGCGTTCCTGACGGACCATCTCGCGTACGACCGCCACTACACGGCGGGGCATCTGCTCCGCCACCACCTCCTCGACGGCCTCCGCGGCGACACGGAGACGGACGTCTTCCTGCGGGAGTGGATCGCGGGCCGAAGGCCGGACGGGGTACGGCCGGAGACCGCGGCCATCATCGAACGGCATGCGCCGGCCACCGTCGTCCTGGACGGTTTCCACCGCCGCCTGCTCAGGGAGAGCAAGCGGACGCCCTTTCCGGCCGCCGAGCTGAACCGCGCCGCAGCCGGTCGCTGACCACCGTGACGGCGATCAGGAGTTCCCGCCGTGGTCGTACACCGTCACCGCCACCCCCCTCGTGGACAGTGCCCCGGTGATCAGCGGCTCCACCCGGGACCACTTCCCGCCGGCCAGGCCGCAGCCGATGCGGGGCATGTGGACCGAGGCACCCAGTTCGAGGGCGTGGCCGGCGAGTGCGGTCAGGCACTGCTCCAGGGCGTCGTAGCGGATCGGGACGCCCGAACTGCCCGTGCGTATGCCGCGCTGGCCGATCATGTTGGCGACCCAGGTGTCCGGCCGGACGCGCACCAGCCGGACCGCGCCGAGGCCGAAGTCGTTCCCGGCGCGGGCGCGGTGCCAGGCCCGGAAGTCCCGTTCGGGCTCCGGCCAGCGCCTGGATATCGCCAGGACGAAGCCCTTCCCCCAGCCGCCGAGATCGTTGCAGACGTGCGCGATGATCTTCGGCCCCTTGGCCTGCGGACTGGTGGCATCCCCGGAGATGATCGTCATCGGCGTCATCCCACGAGCCTATGCCGGGCCACTGACAATCCCCCGCCCGGCCGCCGCGCCACGGTCCGTTGCGTGCGGACCGGTGGCTCGGGCCCGGGTGAGCTCAATCCTCCGGCGGGGGAGGGGGGTCGAGGGCTTCGACCGTGCCGGAGATGTCGGTCACGTATCCGCCGGAGGCGTAGACACAGCTGCCGGTGATGCCGGGCGGGCACTGCATGGCGGCCGCCGCGAGCAGGTTGCGGGGCTTCGGGAGGGACGGCAGGGCCGTCCAGGCGTTGGTCGCGGGGTTGTACGAGTCCACGTTGGCCACGGTGCCCGTGTTGTTTCCGCCGACGACGTAGACACAGGCCCCGCTCTGGCCGGGCGGACAGGTCGTGGCCGCCACTCCGGCATTGGCCCGGGGTGTGGGAACCGCCGCCATCGGACTCCAGGCGTTGGTGGCCGGGTTGTACGACTCCACCGCACCGGTGAAGCCGTTGCCGTATCCGCCCACCGCGTACACACAGGTTCCGGTCTGCCCCGGCGGACAGCTCGCGGCAGCGGCGCCGAGAGAGGTCCTGGGCAGGGCCAGCGCCCGCACCGTGCTCCATGAGTTGTTCGCGGGGTTGTACGACTCCACCGTGCCGAGCGCATTGGTACCGTCCCAGCCGCCGACGGCATAGACGCACGTACCGGTCTGACCTGCGGGGCAGGGGGCCGTCGCCGCCGCGAGACCCGAGCGGGCCGTCGTCAGGGAGGCGACCGTGCTCCAGGCGTTGGTCACCGGGTTGTAGGACTCCACCACCCTCAGATGCTGGCTGCTCCCTCCGGCCGTGACACCGCCGCCGACGGCGTAGAGGCAGGTGCCCGTCTGCCCTGCCGGGCAGGGTGCGGCCGCTGCGGCGAGGCCCGCGCGGGGCGTGGGCATCGGCGGCAGCGTGGACCAGGCGTTGGTGAGCCGGTTGTACGACTCCACGGTGGCGAACTGAGTGGCGAAGGTGCCCCCGCCGACGGTGTAGACGCAGGTGCCGGTCTGGCCCGGCGGGCAGGGCGCGACGGCCGACGCCAGATCCTTGCGTGCCGTGGGCATGGACGGCAGTGTGGTCCAGATGGTGCCGTTGTTGGCGGACGCGGGCAGCATCGCGGCCAGGAGCGCGATGACGGCCAGCGCCCCGGCCGAGGCCAGTCGCCCCCGCCACCTCCTGCGGGACGAAGCGGGCGGTGGGGCGTTTCCGGGCGGCATGGGTCTCCTCCTTCATCGGCGGGCGGAGAGGTTTCGGGCTGGGTATCCCACGCCTGCCGGGGCCCCAGCCGGCTACCGGTTGGTCACCTTCCATCGGCGGACGTCTGCCGGGGCGGAGGGGGCGCGCCCCGGCCGGGGTGTGGGGCGTGCCTATGCTGCGGGGCATGGGAGTGGACCTCACGTTGTTCATGGCGGACTGGGAGCGGCTTGGCTCCTTCCCCGTCGAGGACCGGACAAGGGCCCTCGACGAGGCGATGTGGCCGCCGGACGACGACGGACGGCCGGGCTGGCAGTTTCCGGCGGGGCCGGAGGGCGCGTGGTGTGCCGTGTACGCGTTCCGCACCACCAGCGGCTCCTACCGGCCGCACTGGCGTGCGGGCGACGGATGGGCGGACATGCGGCCCTTGGTCGATCAGCCCGTGCGCGGAGCCGTGGACGGCTTCCTCGGCGGGCTGATCTGGGACGAGGTACCCGCCGAAGACCCCGCCCTGACCGGCGCCGACGGGTTCTTCCCGCCGGCCGCCGACCCCCGCTACCCCCACCTCCTGCTGGCCGCCCCGCCCGGCGCGGTGCGGGAGAAGGCAGAGGCCTGGCGGCGGGCGGAGCCGTGCCTCGGCCTGTTGCGTGCCCCGTTCGCCGCCGAGTGCGAGGGCTGGGCGGGCTGCCCGGAGAGCTTCGAGGCGTTCACCGCGCTGCTGCGCGAATGGGGCGGCGTGGTCACCGAGGCCGCCCGTCGCGGTTGGGGGCTGGTGGGGGTGCCGTAGCGCCGGTCCGGTGGAGCGGCTCAGCAGGCCGGCGGCCGGCGCCCCGCCCAGGGGAGGGCGAGTTCCAGGGTGCGGGAGACCTGGAGCAGGAGGTCCTCGCGCCAGGGCGCGGCGACGAGCTGGACGCCCACGGGCAGGCCGGTGGCCTCGTCGTGGTGGACGGGGAGCGAGACGGCCGGCTGGCCCGTCACGTTGAACACCGACGTGAACACCCCCATCGGGTAGCTGTTCACCAGTGCCCTCAGGGGGTCGTCGTCGACGCCCGTCCGCCACGCGCCGATGAGCGGCGGGAGGCAGGCCATCGTCGGTGTGACGAGCAGGTCGAAGCCCGCGACGAAGCCCTCCACGATGCGCCGCGAAAACTCCTGGGTGCGCCGCAGCCCTTCCGCGTACGCCCACGAGTCGGTCGCCCGCGCCGCCTCGCGCAGGGCGCGGTTGTGCGGCTCGATCCGGTCCGGGTCCGCGAGCCCGATGCCCGCCCCGCCCACGTTCCACAGGGTCGTGAACGCCGGGACCAGTTCCTCGGCCCGCGGCAGCGGAGGCGGGGTGTCGACGAGGTGGTGGCCGGCCGCCTCCAGGGCGCGGAGGGTGACGTCGACGGCCGCGAGGCACGCCGGGTGCACCCGTATCCCGTCGACCGGGGATTCGGCCAGCACGCCGATCCGCAGCCCGGTCGGCGCGTCCGACTCCAGCGCGGCGGCGAAGGAGGTGCGCGGCGCCGGGGGCGACCACCAGGCGCCGGGATCGTGGCGCGCCAGCACGTCGAGGGCCGCGGCGGTGTCCGCCACCGTACGGGTCAGCACTCCGCTCGTGGCGAGGCCCTCCACCTCCACGACGGCGTCGCAGACCAGGCCGCGGGTGGGCTTGAGGCCGACGAGGCCGTTGCAGGACGCGGGGATGCGGATCGACCCGCCGCCGTCCTCGGCGTGGGAGACGGGCGCCATCCCGGCGGCCACGGCGGAGCCCGCGCCGCTCGACGACCCGCCGGGGGTGCGGTCGGGGTTCCAGGGGCTGCGTGAGATGCCCAGGGCCGGGCTCTCGGTGAAGGGCAGGCTGCCGAACTCGGAGGTGGTGGTCTTGCCGAGCAGGACGAAGCCCGCGTCCGTGAAGCGCCGCACCACCGGGTCCGAGGCCGCCGCCGGTGTCCTCGCCGCCCCGGCGGAGCCGTGCGTGGTGGGCCATCCGGATACGTCGGCCAGGTCCTTGACCGGCAGCGGGACGCCGAGGAAGGGCGGCAGGTCCTCGGGCGAGTCGGTCCGTACCACCGCGTCGGCCGCCGCGGCCGCGGCCTTGCGGACGTCGTCGTCGGCGCGGTGGCAGAAGGCGTTCAGGCGGGGGTCGAGCTCGTCCATCCGTCCGAGGAACAGGTCGGCCACCTCGACCGGGCTCACCTCCTTGCGGCGGATGGCGGCGGCGAGTTCGACGGCGGGGGTGAACGGGTCGACGGGGGAGTGGGTCACGGGTGGTCCTTTCCGTGCCGGTGCGTGACCGGGTAACTGGCGTGTGCCGTCAGTGTGTTCACCCTCCGCGCGTCGCGTCTTGTACGAATGTCGCGTAGCGTGCCGGTATGGGATCCGCCGGACAGGACCAGGGCGCCGCGTCGCTGTGGGACATCGCCACCCCGTCGCGGCGCGGGCGGCTGCCGGGCGTGAGCATGGCCGGGTTCCGGGCCCGTACGACCGACGCCGTCGACCTCGGAGTGGTCCCGTACCCGGCCGTCACGGTGGCCCTGGAACTCGGTGACGGGGCGCTCGCCGTCGAGGACGCCGACGGCCGGAGGCAGAGCGGCGGCGCCGTCGTGGGGCTCGCGTCCGTCGGCGTCCGGGGGCGCGGCCGGGACATCGAGTGCCTCCAGGTGCGGCTGTCGCCGTCCGTCGCGCACGCGGTGCTCGGCGGCGGATGCGCGGAGCCGGGGGCCGGGGTGGTCTCCCTGGAGGACCTCTGGGGCCGCGAGGCCGTACGCCTCCAGGAGCGGCTGCGCGCCGCCGGCTCCTGGGAGGCCCGGTTCGCGCTGGCGGAGGCCGCGCTGCTCGGGCGGTACGAGGCCGGCCCCGCCGTGGACCCCGAGGTGGCCTTCGTATGGGGGCGGACGGCGGCGAGCCACGGTGCGGTCCGGGTCGAGCGGCTGGCGGACGAGGCGGGCTGGAGCCGCAAGCGCCTGTGGTCCCGGTTCCGTTCGCAGCTCGGCATCACCCCCAAGCGGGCCGCGCAGCTCGTCCGCTTCGACCACGCGGCGCACCGGCTCGCCGCCGGTCACGGCGCCGCGCGGGTGGCGGCGGAGACGGGGTACACCGACCAGTCCCACTTGTACCGGGACGTCAAGGCCTTCGCCGGAGTGACGCCCACGGCCGTCGCGGCCGCGCCGTGGCTCGCGGTCGACGACGTCGCGTGGGCCGCCGACGGGCACCGGGCGGAGTCCTGATCCGGACCCTGGGGTGGTTCCGTAGGCCGTCGGGGCCAGCCCGGGGCCAGCCCGGGGCCAGCCCGGGGCCAGCCCGGGGCCAGCCCGGGGCCAGCCCGGGCCGGTCGGGGCCAAGCCCGGGCCGCCCGGGGCCGGTCGAGGCTGCTCGGGGCCGCCCGGGGCTGCCCGGGGCCGCCCGGGGTCGGCAGCCGGCGTCAGCCCGTCGGCGCCGGGGGAGTGGTGTCCTCCAGGTGGCGGTGGGCCTCCCGCCACCGGGCGAAGGCCTCCTCGAACCACGGCACCCCGGCCGCGAGGGGTACCAGGTGGCGGCAGGTCTCGCGGTAGTAGGAGCGCCGCTTCTCGGGCCGGGGGTGCGTGTCGAGCCGCTGCACGTTGCTGAACCGGTCCGCCAGCTTCAGCCGCAGCACCTCCGGCGGGGCCGAACGCAGCCGCAGGAGGTAGCGTTCGCGCACCTCGGCGGGATCCTCGTCCGCCCCGGCGCGCGGCTTCGTCACCCAGGCCACCAGCTCCTCGACCCGCGCCCCGAACCGCTCACCGACCTCCCCGGCCGTGCGGTCGGTGTCCTCCACGACGTCGTGGAGGACGGCCGCGACCAACAGGTCCTCGTCGTGGACGCCCGCGCCCGCCACGAGAATCTCCACCACCTCCAACAGGTGCTCCAGATACGGCTCACCGGCGGGCCGCCGCTGATCCCCGTGGGCCGCCTCGGCGAACGCGACGGCCTCCCCGAGCCGCCCCGCCGAAACCTCCGGAGCGAGCACCGCCAACCGCGCCCGGGCGGTCTCCCAGTCGTGCCACGCGCCGAACACCCGATGGCTCAAGACGACTCCTGCTCCGCAGCCTCCGGCTGCTCCCTCGCGCTTCCGCCGACCGGGGCAGGGTAGACACGAACAACCTTTACCCGCACTGGATGGCATGTTCCGGTCAACGCTGCGAGGCTGCCTACCGGTGTCCCCCCAACCGGGGACACGGCACGTCTCACCACCGCGCCCGCCTCAACCGGGCGCCCCGCGGCCGTCCGCCGGCGCACCCCAGCCGGTGCCGGACGGCCACCGAGCAGGCCGGGATCCCGGCCGCCGAGAAGGAGTTCCGTGTGAGAGCCACCCCCCACAAGGCCTTCGCCGCGACCATGACCGCCGTCGCCGCACTGGCCACGGCCGCGCTGCTCCCCGCAGCACCGGCCGCCGCCGCACCGAACCGCACCACCCCCGCCCACCAGGCCGCGGCCCCGCGCACGGCCGACGCCTGCACCCCGGCGCAGGTCGTCGCCAACGGCGGCTTCGAGAGCGGCACTTCGCCCTGGAGCCAGTCGAAGACCGGCCTCATCACCAACCGCACCGGCGAAAGTCCCCACGCCGGCGGCTACTTCGCCTGGCTGAACGGCGTCGGCTCGACCCACACCGACACCCTCTCCCAGAGCGTCACGATCCCCTCCGGGTGCAGCACCGCGACCCTCACCTTCTGGCTGCACGTCGACACCGCCGAGCGGACCACGTCCGTCAAGTACGACACCCTCACGGCGAAGATCGGCAGCACCACCCTCGCCACGTACTCGAACCTCGACAAGAACACCGGGTACGTACAGAAGTCCCTCGACGTCTCGGCGTTCGCCGGCCAGACCGTCACCGTCGCGTTCACCGGCTCCGAGGACTCCAGCCTCCAGACCAGCTTCGTCGTCGACGACGTCGCCCTCGACACCTCCGGCGGCACGGTCCCGCCCGCCGACTCCACCCGTACGCCGGCGACGCCCTCGTACACCGTCAGCCTCAGCAGCGACGCGAACGGCTTCGTCTGGACGGGCCACGAGACCGCGTCCTTCACCAACGCCGCCGCCACCCCGCTGAGCGAGGTGTACCTGAGGCTCTGGGACAACTACCACGGCACCTGCCAGGCCATGCCGATCAGCGTCAGCAACGTCACCGGCGGCACCGCCGGGGCGCTCTCGGTCGCCTGCACCGCCCTGAAGATCACCCTGCCCGCCCCGCTCAACCAGGGCCAGAGCGCCACGATCGGCTTCGACCTGGCCATCACCGTCCCCAGCGGCGCGGACCGTTTCGGCCACGACGGAGCGTTCAGCAACATCGGCAACGCCCTGCCGGTGCTCGCCGTCCGCGACGGCGCGGGCTGGCACCTGGACCCGTACACCAACAACGGCGAGTCCTTCTACTCCCTCGCCTCCGACTTCGACGTGACCCTCGACCACCCCACCGGCCTCCTGGTCCCCGCCACCGGCACCTCGGTCGACACCCCCGGCACCAGCGGCCGTACGGTCACCAGGGCCACCGCCGCCAAGGTGCGCGACTTCGCCTGGGGCGCCGGACCGTTCAGCAAGATCTCGGGCACCTCGTCCGCCGGCACGCCGATCAACATCTACTCGGTCTCCGGGATCAGCGCGAGCGACGCCCAGTCGATGCTGACCACCGCGAAGACCGCGATCGACGCCCACGCGGCGCGCTTCGGGGCCTACCCGTACGGCGAGCTGGACGCGATCATCGACAACAACTACTGGTTCGGCGGCATGGAGTACCCCGGTTTCGTCCTCGACCTGGTGAGCACCACGGCACTGACCCACGAGATCGGGCACCAGTGGTTCTACGGCATCGTCGGCGACGACGAGTACACGAGCCCCTGGCTGGACGAGTCGTTCACCGACTACGCCACCGACCTGGCCCTCGGCAAGACGGGCACGAACTGCTGGAACAGCGTCTCCTGGGCCTCCTCGGCCGAGAAGATCACCAACTCGATGGCCTACTGGGACGCGAACTCCTCCCGCTACTCCACCGTCGTCTACGGCTACGGCAAGTGCGCCCTGCACGACCTGCGCCGCCAGCTCGGTGACACCGCGATGGCCAAGCTGCTGAAGGACTACGCCACCTCGCACTGGTACGGCGTCTCGACGACGGCCGAGTTCAAGGCGGCGGCCCAGGCGGCGTCGTCCACGGACCTGACGGCGTTCTGGACCCAGCACCGCATCGAGGGCTGACCCACACGGCACGGTCACGTACACGGTCACGTTCACGGTCCGCCGGGGTGAGGGCACCCCGGCGGACCGGTCCCGGCCATGGGGCCGGGCCGGAACCACCGGATGAGGCCCGGGAGTGAGGGCGGCTCAGCCCTTCGGGACCCGGATGACGACGGTGCTGCACACCTTGTCGGCGAGGGTCTGCTTCTTCTCGTCCCACAGGGGCCACAGCCAGCCGAGGTAGCAGGCGAGGCTGTCGAGGAAGTGGGCCAGCTTGCGGACGAAGGCCATGCCGAAGCCGAGGGTGCGGCCGTCGGCCTCGCGGAGCACGCTGATGCCGACCGCCTTCTTGCCGAACGTCTGGCCCTTCGAGCCCTCCTGGAAGAGCTGGAAGACGCCCATGGCGACCGCATAGAGCACGCCCACGACGAAGAAGACGCCCGGCTTCGCCGTCGCCGGGTCGGGGGCGGTGACGAGGTCGACGAAGCCCAGGGCGTACATCGGACCGGCGATGATCAGCATGTCGAGCACGTACGCCCCGACGCGCAGCCCCCAGTGGGCGAACTCGGGCATCCCGCCCGGCATGCCGGGCGGCGGGTAGGCGCCGTACGGCGCGCCCGGGAGGGGCTGCTGGGGGTACCCGTACGGCGGCGGGGCCTGCTGGGGGTAGCCGTACTGCGGGGGGACGCCCTGCGGGGCTTGTTGCGGGTAGCCGGGCCCGCCCTGCGGGGGGTGCTGGCCGTACGGCTGGTCGTAGGGGTTGTTCGGGTCGCCGAAGCTCATGGGGAAGAGGTTTCTCCGATTACGGAAGCGGGACGACGCTGGTCGTCGCGATGTCGAAGGCTCATCGTCCGTGTCCGGGCGGTCGCTTGTCCAACCGTTAGCGGGCGCCCTGGCAGCGAGGACTCATGACGCCCGCAGAGCGGCGGGGGAGGATCAGGGGATGATGACGACGATCAGGAAGACGAGGATCCCGCTCGGCCCGCTGCCGTGGGCGGCGGTCGCGGTCCTGCTGGTGGCGGGGTGCGGGACGCATCGCGCGGGGGACGTCGCGGACGCCCCGCCCTCTCCGTATCCCACGGCGACCGGCATATCGCCCCCGGCCGCCCCGGTGGACTTCCCCTGCCCGGGCGAAAGCCCCGCGCCGACGGCGGCCGCCACGACCGCCGGATCGACCGGCGGATCGACCACCGGCTCGACCGAGGCGCCCGCCGACCACTACGCCGAGAACCACGCCTTCCGGATGCCCCTCCCGCTCCACGGCCAGAGCCGCTGCGACGGGCTCGCGGCCGTCGAACGCGTCGAGAAGGCCCTTGAACCGCTCCGCCGGCGCGGCGACTTCGCCCCGGAGAGCGTCCGCGGCACGCTCACCGGCCTCGGCTACCCCGCCGGAAAGGTACGCGCGAACCGGAACGGTCCCACCGGCGTCGGGTTCCTCATCGACGTCGGAGCCTCCCCCTGGTGCGTGGAGGGCACGCTGAACAGCGACTCCACCCGGGCGTCCGCCTTCGGCGGCTACCCCGACGGCACGGGCTGCGAACCCCCGAGGGGCGGCCACTGAAACAGGCGCCGGCGCCCGCTCCGCCTCAGCGGGGCGTCCGGCCCGCCGGGCAGAGCCGCGCGCACGGCTGAGGGCCCCTCCGTCCCGGGAGGGGCCCTCAGCTCGTGCCTCAGACCTGTCCGACGATCTTCCGGGGGGTGATCCGGACGACCACGCGCGGGGCGTCGTCGACCGAGCTCGGGTTGAACTCGCGGTACTTCTTGCCGGTGTACTTGACCGACAGCTCGTCGATGAGCTCCTGGCCGCCCTCGGTGGTGAGCGCGGCGGTGCCGCGGATCTCGGCGTACGTGTAGGGGGCGTCGAAGGGCTGGAGCAGCACGGTGACGCGCGGGTCCTGGCGCATGTTCTTCTCCTTGCGCCGTCCGACGGTCGTCGAGATCAGCACGTCGTTGCCGTCGCGCTTCACCCAGACCGGGGACACCTGGGGGCTGCCGTCGGGCTGGATGGTGGCGATGTTCACGAAGACGGGGCTGTCGAGCAGTTCCATGAGCTTGTCGCTGAGCTCAGCAGACACGAGGGGTCCCTCCGTACGTACGGGGTGCGGATGTTGCCTCCCCTATTAGTTCAGCCCGGCGCCCTTTTCACGGCACCCGGTAGGCCATCGGAGTGGTGGCCTCGGGGGGCTTCCCTCCACCCCATTATCGTCAGTTGGACGAAAATGGGGTAGGGTCAGGAACATGACCGAAGCGACGAACGAAGCGGACGCGGAACTCGCCCTGCGGGCGGCCGAACTGGTGACGCGCTGGGTGTCGGCAGACACCCCCCTGACGGAGAGCCAGGGATGGCAACTGGTCGCCCTCCAGAACCCGGGGTCCGGGCACGTGGAGATGTGGGTGTGGGACGACGTCCTGGCGTGGGAGCGCGCCCTGTCCGCCGCCCTGGCCGCCGATGACGGCACCGCGGAGAGCCGCGAACGCACCGCGCGGGCGAGGGCCTCGGCCGTGACGGCCATGCGCGACATGCTGCTCCGCGGCATCCCCGCCGGGGAGATCGCGAACCGCGTCTGGCGCGCGGGCGAGGGCCCCGACCCCCGCGAACAACTGCGCCGGTTCGTCGCCGCCGAGGCCTAGGCCCCCAGGGGCCCCGAGTGGCACATGTCGACCGGCGTACCGGATGGGCCCCGCGGCCGTTCCCGACGTACGTGGCCTCCGTGCGCGACTGCGACCGTCCATGGCCGACAATGCGCCCATGGACGTCGCTGAACTGCTCGAATCGGCCTCCCTCCTGGTGCCGGAAGCGACCGCCACCGGGAACGACCTGACGGTGGCGGACATCTGGGACCACCTCGCCCACGACGAGTGGGAGACCGCCCTGAACCTGCTGGAGGAGCTCGGGGACGCGGGCCCGCTCCCCCTGGAGTTCTGGGAGCGGCTCGCCGAGGCCGCCGGGCAGCTCAGGCTCGCGCGGAGCGAGGCCTGGTGCCATTGGCGGTGCTCCGAGATCCGCAACGGCCTGGTCCGGGCCGATCTGACGCTCAGCCCCGCCGGCGAGACGCGCCGCACGACGCCGATCCCCGGCGCCGGAGTCCTGCGCCCCATGTGGGACATCGGACACCTCTCGCCCACCGGCGGACGGTCGGTCAGCATCGCCGCGCTCTGGGTCGAGAACCTGCCCGCGCTGGAGCCGGGAGGGCGGGCCACGGTGCGCCTCGTCCCCCTCACCCCCGCCCACTGGACGCACCTGCGGCCCGGGCAGCGGATCACCCTGGACGAGGACCGGACCGTGGGCGGCACCGCCGTCGTCCTGGAGGTCCGGCCCCCGTCCGGTGCGGGCGGGGGATGAGCCGGACGCGTCCCGGGCGGTGGTCAGTCCTCCCGGCGGGTCAGGCTGGCCAGGGGGGAGCGGAGGGTCCAGCCCAGGGCCTCGTACAGGGCCCTGCCGTCCGGCGTGCCCACCAGCACCCCCTCGCGCGCCCTCGCCTCCCACGCGGCGTTCTGCAGCGTGCGCATCGTCAGGGCCCCCAGGCCCCGGCGCCGCTGGTCCGGGGCGGTCTCGATCTGGTCCGGCACCGCGATGCGGCCCGCCAGGCCCGCCTGGCCCCGCGCGGCCAGCCGCCCGTCCCCGGAGCGGACCAGGACCTTGACCACCCCGCCCCGGGTCCACGTGGTCACGGTGTACCCGGCCGGCGGCGGACCGGCCGGCGCGGGGGCGAGCGGCAGGGTCATCAGGAAGGCGGGGACGTCCATCTCCCACTCGTCCCCCGCCCAGGGGCGTACCACCTCGTCCGGGGCGAACAGCTTCAGCCAGGTCCCCGGAGGGGCGCTGGCGGCCAGTCGACGGACGTCGGCCTCCCTGGGCTCGGGCAGCACGTGCCGGGCGACCTCCCGCGACAGCCCCACGTCCACGGTCCACCCCCACGGAGCTGCGACCGGGTCGGCGGCGCCGCGTGAGACGGTCCAGCCGTCGACCCACTGCTTCACCCAGCCGGTGAGCCGGTCCTCGGACATGATTCCCCCTGCGCGTAACGATCTGATGGCGATAAGGATCATTACATGATGGTGGGCGGTCCCGCGCCGATACATGCCTGAAGCACAGCTGTGAGGTCCTCGAAGCGGCACCCTGACCGGGCCGAAGCGCGCCTCGCGGAGCCTTCCGGTGTGAGCACTACGAACGCTTCCGACAACCAGTCCGGCACGGTGCCCCCGGCTGCCTCCGACATCGACCCGGCCGCCTCCGGCACCGCCGCCACCCGCCCGCGCCGCACCCGGGGCCGGGTGCTCGTGGCCCTCGCGGCGGGCTGCGCCCTGCTGATGGCGTGGCACGACCACCTCCCCGAGGGTCCCGGCAACCTCGGCAGCCTCTTCCAGACCTTCCTCCCCTGGACCGTTCTGACCGTGCCCGTGCTCCTCGCGGCCGCGCTGGTACGCCGCTCCCGGCTCGCGGTGGCCGCCGTCCTGGCGCCCGCGGTCGTCTGGGGCTGCCTGTTCGCCGGAACGCTCGCCGACAAACGCTCCGGCGGCGCGGAGTTCACCGTGGTGAGCCACAACGTGGACGAGAACAACCCCGATCCGGCGCGGACGGCCCGGGCGCTCGCGGCCTCCGGCGCCGACCTCCTGGCGCTCCAGGAACTGTCCGCCGCGTCCACACCCGTCTACGAGCGTGAGCTGGCCGCCCGGTACCCGTACAGCTCCGTGCACCTCGGCGTCGGGCTGTGGAGCAAGCACCCCCTGGCCGGGGTGGAGCCGGTGCCGATCATGCCGTGGACGCGCGCGGTGCGGGCCGCCGTCGACACCCCGCGCGGGCCCGTCGCCGTCTACGCCGTCCACCTCGCCTCCGTACGCGTCTCCCCGGTCGCCGGGTTCACCACCGGGGGCCGCAACGACTCGGCCCGGAAGCTGGCCGACGCCCTGCGGGCGGAGCGACTGCCCCGGGTCCTGGTCGTGGGCGACTTCAACGGGACGGACGGGGACGCGGCGCTGCGGCCGGTGACCTCGGGACTGCGCTCCGCGCAGCGGGAGGCCGGGGCCGGCTTCGGCCTCACCTGGCCCGCCGCGTTCCCCGTGGTACGCATCGACCAGATCCTGCTGAAGGGGATGACCCCGCTCTCCGCCCGGACCATGCCGGCCACCGGCAGCGACCACCTGCCCGTCGTCGCCTCGCTCCGCCTCTGACGGGCATGACCCGTACCTCCTGTGAGTACGGTGGACCCGTCATCGGCACAGATCAGCGCACACCGCGCAACAGCACACGTCAGCGAGAAGGCGGTATGTCGGCAACCCCCGTCGTCCCGGAACCCGTCAGCGTCAGCGTCCTGCTCGTCGAGGACGACGCCACCATCCGCCGCGCCGTGCAGCTCTCGCTCGAACGCTACGGCTACCGCGTCACCCCCGCCGATGACGGACTGGCCGGGCTGGAGGCCTTCCGGACGGGTACGCACGACCTGCTGATCCTGGACGTGATGCTGCCCGAACTCGACGGCATCGGGCTGTGCCGGCGCATCCGCGAGGAGAGCCTGGTCCCGGTCCTGATGATGTCCGCGCGTGGCGACGCCCTCGACGTGGTCGCCGGGCTGGAGGCGGGCGCCGACGACTACGTCGTCAAACCCGTCGACACGAGCGTCCTCGTCGCCCGGATCCGTACCCTGCTGCGCCGTGCGACCTTCAGGCCGTCCCAGGAGCCGGCCGCCCCGTCCGCCGACGCCCCGCCGGCCGGCAGGACCCTGGTCTTCGGAGACCTGACGGTCGACACCCTCGGCCTGGAGGTCCGGCGCGGCGGGCGGCCCGTCCCGCTGACCCCCACCGAACTGCGCCTGCTGCTGGAGTTCACGGCCGCTCCCGGCACCGTCCTCGACCGCCGCCGACTGCTGCGCGAGGTGTGGGACTACGGCTGGGAGGGCGACACCCGCGTCGTGGACCTGTGCGTGCTGCGGCTGCGCAAGAAGATCGGCGCCGAACGGATCGAGACGGTCCGGGGCTTCGGCTACAAACTCCTCCGCGACTAGACGAACGATCAGGACCACGATCAGGACGAACGATCAGGACGGACGACGAGGACGGACCAGCGGCACCATGGCACTCCCCAACCCCCGCGCCCTGCGCTGGAAGATCGCCGCGCTGACCGCCGCCGCCTGCTGCGCCGTGGCCGCGGTGATCGGCGTGCTCGTCCACCGGTCGATGGCCGACCGCAGCGAGCGGACGGGCACCGAACGCGTCGTCGCCCGGCTGGGCGCCGTCGAGCGCGAGTACACCCTCACGGGCAAGACGCCCCTCGACGTCCAGGTCCTGCGCCCCGAGCAACTCGACCCGCCCCTCGCCCGGGCCCTGGCGGACAAGGAACCGGAGGCCCCGTACGCGACCTGGTATGACCGCAAGCCGCCGAACTCCTTCTGGCTCTGGGCCGCCAGGCCCGTCCCGGGCGACCGGGTCCTCGTCGCCCGCACCGACATGAGCTTCGAGGTCCGCGCCCTGCAACTCCTCGACCGCAGCATCGTCAAGGCCGTGCTCGCCGCCCTCGCGGTCGTCGTCCCCCTCGCCGCCCTGGCCACCGAACCCGTCAACCGCCGGCTGCGCCGGGGCGCACGTACCGCCCGGGCCATCGCCGACGGGGACCTCGACGCCCGGATCGGCCCCGGCGGGCGGGCCCGGGACGAGATCTCCGAGATGTCGGCCGCCATGGACGAGATGGCGGGGGCCCTGCAACGGAAGCTGGAGCGCGAGCGGCGGTTCACCGCCGACGTCGCGCACGAACTGCGGACCCCGCTGATGGGCCTGACCACGGCCGCCGGGCTGCTCCCGGAGGACGACGAGGCCGCCGCGCTCGTACGCGACCGCGCCCGCGCGCTGAGCGCGCTGGTCGAGGACCTCCTGGAGGTCTCCCGGCTCGACGCCGGAGCCGAACGGGCCCGCACCGACCCGGTGCCCCTGGGCGAACTCGTCGCGGACGTGGTCCGCCGGACCGGGACGGACACCCGCGTCGCGGCGGCCGAGGAAGCCGAGCCGGTGGAGACCGACCCGCGCCGGGTGGAGCGGATCGTGGTCAACCTCGTCACCAACGCGCACCGGCACGGCGCGGCCCCCGTGCACGTCACCGTCGAGGGCGCGCGGATCGTCGTACGCGACCACGGGCCGGGATTCCCCGCCGGCCTCCTCGCCGAGGGCCCGCAGCGCTTCCGCACGGGCTCCGCCGAACGGGGACGGGGACACGGACTCGGGCTGACCATCGCCCTCGGGCAGGCGGAGGTCCTCGGAGCCCGCCTCACCTTCGCCAACGCCCCGGACGGGGGCGCGGAGGCCACCCTGGACCTGACGACCTGACGACCTGATGCCTGCCGCCCGGGCTCACGGGGGCGGCGCGTAGCCGCGTGCGCGGACGAGGTCGTGGGTGAGCGCGGTGAAGGCCCGTGCGGCGGCGCTGCGGTAGGCGCCTTCGCGGTGCAGGAGGGTGACGGTGCGGCTGGGGAGGGGCGGGTCGAGGGGGACGGGGGTGAGGTGGGGGTGGTCGTGGGTGACGGCGTCGGGCAGGACGGTGGCGAGCGGCGTGCGCCGGACGATCTCGGTGAGGGCCTGGATGGAGTTGGCCTCGACCGCGATGCGCGGCCGGACCCCGTGGCGGGCGAGGTAGGCGTCGATGTGCTCGCGCGTCGCGAAGTCACCGCTGAGCAGCGCGAGTCGCTCGTCCTCCAGGGCGCGGACCGGTAGCCGGCCGGGGGG
Organism: Streptomyces sp. NPDC000075; assembly: GCF_040301925.1. Taxonomy (NCBI): domain Bacteria; kingdom Bacillati; phylum Actinomycetota; class Actinomycetes; order Kitasatosporales; family Streptomycetaceae; genus Streptomyces; species Streptomyces sp. NPDC000075. Next base: position 52,869 of record NZ_JBEPFL010000041.1, on the reverse strand, counting down.
TGTCTCGCGGGGGTGCGCGGCGCCGGTGACGAGGCTGAGTGTCTCCGTGAACAGTGCCGTGGCGGTGACGGAGGGCGGGTGGGGGCCGGCGAAGGCGATCCCGAGGTCGAGCCCGTCGGCGAGCAGGGCCGCCTCGATGCGGTCCTGGGGCAGCTCCGTCAGCGTCAGGCCGATGCCGGGGTGGCGGGCGTGGAGCTCGGCGGTGAGCGGGCCGATCAGGTACGCGGTGAAGGTGGGGGTGACGCCCAGCCGCAGGTGGCCCCGCGAGAGGTCCGTGACGTCGTGCACGGCGCGCTCGGCGGCGGCCAGGTCGCGCAGCGCGCGGCGGGCGTGCTCGGCGTAGACGGCGCCGGCGTCGGTGAGCCGCACCGTGCGGCCGGTGCGGTCCAGCAGCTGCACGCCCAGGGTCCGTTCCAGCTGTTTGACCTGCTGGGAGAGGGTCGGCTGGGAGATGTGCAGCTCCTCGGCGGCACGGGTGAAGTTCCCGTGCTCGGCGACGGCGAGCAGATAGCGCAGGTGACGCAGTTCGAGGGCGGCCATGACTCTCACTATAGATGGCACCAATAGCTGCCATGCCCAACAGCTCTTGGACACTATAGAAGCAGGTCATGCATGGTGGATCTCACCAGCCCACAGGGATCGATCACCACCCGAAGGGAGTGACCAGTGACCGTGCAGGACCTCACCGAGGGCGTCGCCCGTTTCCAGCGGGACGTCTTCCCCGCCAAGGCGGAACTCTTCGCCCACCTGGCCACGCACCACACCCCGCACACGCTGTTCATCAGCTGCTCCGACGCCCGCGTCGTCCCCGAGCTGATCACCGGCACCGAGCCGGGTGACCTGTTCGTCATCCGCACCGCCGGCAACCTGGTCCCCGCCTACACCCCCGGGGCCGACGGGGTCGCGGCGAGCATCGAGTACGCGGTCGCCGTCCTGGCCGTACGGGACGTCGTCGTCTGCGGCCACTCCGGCTGCGGCGCGATGACCGCCCTCGCCCAGCGCCAGGACCTCAGCGCCGCCCCGGCGGTCGCCGACTGGCTGCGCCTCGCCGACGCCTCGGTGGCCCGTACCGCCGCCGACGGCGACGTCCCGGCCTTGGTGCGCCAGAACGTACTCGCCCAGCTGGCGAACCTGGCCACCCATCCGTCGGTCGCCCGGGCCCTGGCGGAGGGCGGGACCGCCCTGCACGGCTGGGTCTACGACATCCCCACCGGCCGCGTCGAGCACCTCACGCCCGCGGCCTGACCTCCCCGTACCCCTCACACACCGTCTCCGAAAGGACGTACCGACCATGACGCAGGCACAGTTCACGCAGACCGCCCGCGAGGCCCTCGCCGACCAGGCCGTGGCCGCGAAGACCGCCAAGAACCTGTCCTGGAAGCAGATCGCCGAGGCCTCCGGCCTGTCGGTGGCCTTCACCACCGCCGCCGTCCTCGGCCAGCACCCGCTGCCGGAGCGGTCCGCCCGGGCCGTGGCCGAGCTGTTGGGCCTCGACGCCGACGCGGCCTTGCTGCTCCAGACCATCCCGGTCCGCGGCTCGATGCCGAACCGGATCCCGACCGACCCGACGATGTACCGCTTCTACGAGATGCTCCAGGTCTACGGCACGACACTGAAGGCCCTGGTCCACGAGGAGTTCGGCGACGGCATCATCTCCGCGATCAACTTCCGCCTCGACGTGAAGAAGGTCGCCGACCCCGAGGGCGGCGAGCGCGCCGTCATCACCCTCGACGGCAAGTACCTCCCGACGAAGCCCTTCTGACCCGCCCGCGAGGCACGGCCGTTCCTGAGGCGCCCGCCCGCCCCCGCCATGCGGCCGCCGTGAAACCATCGCGGCGGCCGCATCGTCAGGGAACCGGGGTGTGACCGGCCGTCAGGGCGGCGGTCAGCGCAGGGCCCGGACCACCGACCGCAGCAGGCGTTCGTTCTCCGGGGCCGCGCCGCCCGGGTAGGCGCACCGGCGGCGCGTGTAGCCGTACGCGAAGCCCTGCCGGGGGTCGGCCAGGCCGAGGGAACCGGCGGCGCCGCTGTGCCCGAAGGCGCCCGCGCCGAGGGAGGGGAACCGGTGGCCGTAGCTCTGGAAGCCCAGGCCCAAGGTGCTGGCCATGCCGCCCACGAGGTCCCTGCCCTCGGAGTGGACCCGGGCGAACTCGGCGGCGGTATCCGCCTCCAGCAACGGCTTCTCCCCGGCCAGGCCGAACGCTGCGGCGGCGTACATCCCCGCCAGACCGCGCGCCGAACCGATACCGCCCGCCGAGGCCTGGCCTCCGGCGCGCACGGCACGCGAATTGGGGAACTCGTACAGCTCGACGTGCCCGGGCGCGTGCTCGTTGAAGGCGATCCCGCCCATGCTGTACGGGCTCCAGGCGCCGGCCTCCATCTCGGCCGCCTGCGCCGGCGTCGGCAGCATCGGCAGCGTGCTCAGCACGCGCGGCTCCTCGGACTCCGGCAGCCCCAGCCACAGGTCCAGCCCGTACGGGGCGCGCACCCGCTCCTCGTACCAGGCCCGCAGCGTCCGCCCGGTCGCCCGGAACACCACCTCGCCGACCAGGGCCCCGATCACCAGGGCGTGGTACCCGAAGAACCGCCCCGGCTGCCAGAACGGCCGCTGCCCCGCCAGCCGCGCCGCGATCGCCCGGTCATCGGCCAGCTCCTCCGGCGTGAACCCGGCGTCCAGCCCGATCACCCCGGCCCGGTGCGCCAGCAACTCCCGCAGCGTGACCCCGCCCTTGCCCTCGGCGGCGAACTCCGGCCAGTACGAGGCGACGGTCCGGTCCAGCTCCAGCAGCCCGTCCTGCACGAGCAGCGCCGCCACGAGGTACGCCGCGCCCTTGGTGGACGAGAACACCCCGACCAACGACTCGGCCCCCACCCCCTCGGACCACAGGTCCACCACCCGCTCCCCGCCCCGGTACACGACGAGCTGAGCCCCGGGCGCGTTCTCCTCCTCAGCGAGGAAGCCGGCGAATTCCTCCCGCACCCCTTCGAACCCGGCGGCAACCGTCCCCTGAACAGCCATGACACCCCTCCCGAACCCCGACCCGATCTTGCAGTCCGCCAACCCCCCACCCCCGCACCCCTATTCCCCGCACCCGCCGACCCCGGCCCGGGGCGGCGCGCCGCGATCCCCGCCCCTCCCGGGAGGCGACCTTTCCAGCGGCCCCGCCGCGCAGGATCATGCAGGGCATGAGCGAAAGCGCGGACGGTGGCCGGGGTGTGCGTGTCGTGGCACTGAGCTGGGTGGACAACGCCGGGATCAGCCGGGTCAAGGCGGTCCCCGCCCACCGGATCGAGCACGCGGACCGGTGGGGCGTGGGCATGGCCCCCGTCTTCGACACCTTCCTCGTCGACGACTCCAGGGCCGGCGGCCCCGGGTTCGACGGCCCCGTGGGGGACCTCCGGCTGCGCCCCGACCTCACCCGGCTGACCCCGCTCGCCGCCCAGCCCGGCTGGGCCTGGGCGCCGGCGGACCGGTACGCCCAGGACGGCACACCGTACGAGGGCTGCCAGCGCTCCTTCGCCCGCCGGATGAGCCGCGAAGCGGAGGCCCGCGGCATCGAGCTGCGGATGGGCTTCGAGACCGAGTGGACCGTGGAGGAGGACCCCCGCGCCGCTCCCGCGCTGTCCGGCCGCAGTGGACCCGGGCCCGCGTACGGACTGGCCCGCCTCGCCGGATCCGGCCCCTACCTCCTCGACATCGCGGACGTCCTCGCCGACCAGCGGATCGACCTCCTGCAGATCCACCCGGAGTACGAGACGGGCCAGTACGAGGTCTCCACCGCACCCGAGTCCCCCGTGGACGCCGCCGACACCGCCGTCCTCGTACGCCACTGCGTGCGCGCCCTCTCCGTCCGCCACGGGCTGCTGCCCTCCTTCGCCCCCCTCACCACCCCCACCGGCGCGGGCAACGGGGGCCACCTCCACCTCAGCCCCTGGCGGTCGGGCTCCAACCTGCTGCACGGCGGCACCGGCCCGTACGGCATGACCCGTGACGGCGAGGCCTTCCTCGCCGGGATCCTCGAACACCTCCCCGCCCTGACGGCGATCGGCTGCCCGAGCCCCGCCAGCTACCTGCGGCTGATCCCCTCCCAGTGGGCGGGCGCCTACCAGTGCTGGGGCAGGGAGAACCGCGAGGCCGCGCTGCGCCTGGTCACGGGTCCGCACGCGGCCTCCGACAGTGCCAACGCCGAGGTCAAATGCTTCGACCAGGCGGCCAACCCCTACCTGGTCGTCGGCGCGGTCATCGCCGCCGGGCTCGCGGGAGTCGACGAAGGGCTACGGCTGCCCACCGAATACACGGCAGATCCGGCCGCCGCGCCCCCCGCCATGCTCGAACGTCTGCGCGTCCGGCGCCTCCCCGACACCCTCACCGCCTCGATCGGGCACCTGGAGAAGTCCGCGCTGCTCCGGCGGGCCATGGGCGACCGCCTCCTCGACGCGGTGCTCGCCGTCCGCCGCGCGGAGGACAAGCTCTTCGCGGGCCGGACGGCGGCGGAGATCGTCGAAGCCACACGCCGCCGCTTCTGAACGCCGTGTCCTGCGCGCCTCCCGATCCTCCGCGCGCCCCCTCCGCGCGCCCTTGAATCCCGCTCCGGCACTGGTCATCCTGGCGCGTCGGACCAGGACCAGGGGGGCCTGATGCAGACGTCTGACCTCATAGCCCTGCTCGCCGTCGCCATCTCGATCGGCGCGAGCGTACTCGCCCAGAACTCCGCGTCGAAGAGCCATCAGACCGCCGCCAAGAGCCATGAATCGGCCTCCTACCATTCCGGAACCGACCTCTTCATGCAGCTCAACCTGGTGTTCGTGGAATACCCGCACGTCCGCCCGTACTTCTACGACGGCAAGTCACTCACCCGGGACGACCCCAACTACCACCGGGCGCACGCCGTGGCCGAGCTCATGCTCGACGTCTTCGAATGGATCTGGCACAGGCGGGAGGGCATCACGGAGGTCGACCGCCAGGCCTGGGCGGACTACGTCGGCTCGATGTTCGCGCTCAGCCCGGTGCTGCGCGCCTACCACCTCAGCCACCTGGCCTGGCACCCCACGATCACCGACCTGTACTTCTCGCGCGGCGAGTTCGAGGGCACCACCCTGCCGCACCAGCGTTCCCAGGAACCGGAAGGTGCGTGAAGGAGGATGGGAGTGGAAGTCACGGTGGACCTCGTCGGTTCCCTCGCGGGGCGGGGATACCGTTTCGTCCGCGGCGCCGACTTCAGGCTGGACCCCGACTGCGCCCGGGCCTTCCGGCGGTTCCGGGCGGCCTGGGACGACCTGCCGCCCGACGGCTACCTGCCCGGCCACGGCACCTACCGCCGCCGCCGGCACGCCAAGTTCCTGTACTCCCGGACGGGACTCGTACTCGCCCGTGTCCCCGGCGCCGGATACCACCAGAGCGCCGAAGCGAACCCGCTGATCGGCGGCCGCATCCGGCGGTTCGCCCCCTTCCGCGACCACGAGGCCGACAACCCGTTCTTCCGCGCCCTGGCCCGGCACAACGCCCTGACCTTCGACCGGTGCGCAGGGCAGCCGCCGCCGTTCTGGGAGGTCGACGCCCATCTGATCAGGGTCACCGCGACCGCCGGCGCCCGGGGCATGCCGTCCCCCGAGGGCCGCCACCGCGACGGCTTCGACTACATCGCCCTCCACCACATCGGCCGCGCGAACGTCGAGGGCGGCCGCACGATCCTCTACACGACCCCGGACGGCCCACCCATCGCCGCCACCACCTTCCGGTCCCCGCTGGACAGCCTCTACGCCGAGGACGCCCGCGTCCTCCATGACGTCACCCCGGTCTCCGTGGCCGGACCTGCGGCGTCCGGCCATCGCGACATGCTCCTGATGAGCTTCAAGGCCCGGGAAGAGGCCCGGCCCCCGCCCGCCGCACCCGCAGATGCGCACCCGCCAGCAGCACCAGCACCGCCAGCGTGAGCGCGGCGTTCACCGTGTACTTGACGGTGAGGGACACCTCCCCCAGGGGATCCACCGCGAACGACAGGCCCGCGTTGACCACCAGCGCGGCACCCGCGACGGCCAGCACGTGATGGCCGCCCCATCCCGCAGCACGGGAGCACCACAGCAGCAGACCCCCGCCGAGCGCCAGGACCACGGCGTCCAGGGCGGCTCCGGTCCAGGTGGAAGGCGACAACTGGTGCGCGGCCAGCAGGACCCCGGCGGCGCCCCCGGCCGCCCAGGGGGACACGCCCCGCCGGGACGCGACGGCGAGCCGGCGCGGTACGGCGAACGCCGCGGCGACGAGCCCGAGCACGGCCGCCGCCGTCACCCCGAGCTGGACGGGACTCGCCGTGAACCTCCGCGTGTGCTCGTGGGTGAACACGACCACCGCCAGCACGTACAGCACGGCCACCACCACCGTCCCCGCACGGCCGAGCCACGGCCGGCGGGCAAGCCGCGGAACGCACGCCTCCACCACGGCGACCGGTGCGGCGAAGCTCCAGATCACATGCCCCGCGACGAATCCCAGCAACTGCTTGACGCTCACCCCGAGAACGGGCACCAGCGTCGGCATCCGGTCCTGGTCCCACGAGGGATCGTCCACGAAGTCGGGGTTGAAGAGGCTCTGGTCGATCAGCCCCGCCTCGACCAGCCCGAACGCCGCGCTCAGCAGCAGGATCGTCGGCCACCCGCGCCCCGTCCGGCGGGCGGTCTCGCGGATGAGCACGGCGACGGTGCCGTAGAGCGGGGCCAGGTAGAGCAGGCCGGTCAGCAGCTCCAGCGGGCGGCCGATGATCTGGTCGTACCCGATCAGGTACTCGGCGCAGACCGGAGCGAGTACGAGGAGTCCCAGGACCGGTAACAGCCTCCGGAGCACGGCCGGCTTCGGGGCTGGCGGGGTAGGTGAGGCGGGCAGGACGGGTGGGGCGGAGCTGTCCACGACGTGTTCCCTTCACTGACGGTGCGGGCCGATCGAGCCGATCGATGCGCCCAACATAAACCGAGTACTCGGTCTATTAATCCTCCGCGAGGATGAGACAGGACCAGACACCCGCAGGAAGGACGCCGACACCGTGAGGACCGTCGACCCGGTCAAGCACCAGGCCCAGCGCCAGCGCATCGTGAACGCCGCGGCCGCCCTCTTCGCGGCCAAGGGCTTCGAGCGCACGACGACCGCGGACATCTGCAAGGCGGTCGGGATGAGCGCCGGGAACCTCTTCCACTACTTCCCGAACAAGCGGGCCATCTTCCTCGCCGTCTTCGACGGCGACCGGGAGGAGAAGGCCGAACGCCTCGCCCGGGCCCAGGCGGCCGAGGACCCGTGGGAAGCGCTACTGGAGACCGTCGACCTGCTCGCCGAGGCGGCCGTCGAGCCGCTCGTCCCGCACCTGGTCATGGAGGCCATGGTCCAGGCGTACCGCGACCCGGAGCTCGAGGCCCTGCTGAGCCGCGACAACGCCACCGAACACGCGGCGGTGAGCACCCTCTTGACGCGGGCCGCCGCAGCCGGACGGATCGACCCGGGCCTCGACCCGGACGACACGGCCACCTGGGTCCTCGCGCTCATCGCCTCGCTCTACACCAGCGCCGCCGCCGACCCCTCCTTCCGCCCGGCGGAACAACTCCCCACCCTCCACCTCATCCTGCACCGCTACCTCCAGGCCCGACCCGCCTGACGCACTGTCAGGCCGGGGCCCCGATGGTGTTGGATCGCGGCATGGCGAGGCGGAAGAGGCAGACGAGGAGCCGGCCGTCCTGGGGCCTGCCGAAGGGGATCGTCCTGCTGGCGACGCCGCCGGTGAGGGGCTCAGGCCGTGGCGACGGCGGTGTTCTGGCAGGCCGTCAGCAGCCAGCGGCCGTCGGCCTGCCGGGACATCACGTACAGCGGCGCTCCCTCGCTCTCGGCGCCCGGGCTCAGGTAGCGCTGGCGGACCTTGACCGCCGCCACGTCGGGGCGGATGAAGAACACGTGGACCACCTCGTAGGTGACCTTGCCGTCCCAGTCGGCGGCCGGGAGGACCTCGCGGGTGAACGCCGAGATCGCGTCGAGGCCTATGAGGACCTTGCCGCCCGCGGTCGTCCACACCGCCTCGGGGTGGAAGAGGGCGAGGAACTCGTCGGGGTCCTTGTGCTGCTGGGAGTGCTCGACGGCGGCGACGACCTGCGCGATGGCTTCGATGTCTGCGGTGTACGCAGCGGATTCCGTGGTCATGGGGAACACGCTCTTACCTCAAGCGCGGTCGAGGTCAAGGCCAAGAGGTGATCGGCCGCCGATTTCTCGGCCGGCCGGCGGCAAGAGGGGGCGTCAGACCGCCGGTGGGGCGTGGGCCGCTCGGGGATTTGGGGCGAACGCATGTCCATCATGACAGGTCAGCGCCGTTTTTCGTAGGACGGAACGCACAGTTCGCGAGGCTTGTCCGATCCGTTCCCCGGCTCCCAGAATCTCCTCCGTACGTCATCCGGAGACAGGGGGAATGGTGACGATCGATCACGACGCGGTGCTTCGGGCCCGTGTGCTGCTGCTGGGGTCCGGCCGGCCGAGCCGGGCCGAGCTGGCCGGCGCGTACCGGGTTCTGGCCGAGGTGAGTCCGAAGGCGTACCTGCCGAAGCTGGTCGGCGCCCTGCTCTCGCTGCGCTACGAGAGCCGGGACCCGGAGGTGGCCGTCACGCTGACCGCCGAGGCCTCCCGGGCTGCTCGCAGGCTGGAGCCCGGGGCACGGGACCGGGCGGAGCTGTTGCGCCAGGCCCTCGACGCCCACCAGGTCGCCTTGTTCGACCTCGGGCACAGGGCGGAAGGGCGCGCGGTCTGTGAGGAGCTGGCGGAGGCCGGCTGGAGCGGGCCGCTGGCCAAGGTTCTGGCCGAGGAGGGGTACTTCGAGGAGGCCGCGGAGCTCGACGGGAAGGGCGCCCGGAACGGAGGCCCGGACTTCTGGCACGCGGTCTGCCGGGCCGCGAACCTGGAGGGCGCCGGGCGGCACGACGCCGCGTCGGCCGTTTTCGGCGAGCTCCTTGAGCAGAGCCGGTGCGAGGCGGCCGAACAGCGCACCTCTCTGGCGGGGTTCACCTGGGAGCTGGTCCACTTCTCCCGGATGCGGGAGGCCGCCGGGGACGGGGCCGGTGCCGCAGTGGCCCGGTGCGAGGCCCTGAGAGTCCTGGAGGAGCTCGCGGCCACGGGCGAGCCGAAGAACTGGAGCTGCATCCTGGAGTGCTGGAGGACGCTCTTCGTCCTGTCGGGGCGGGCCGCCGAACCCGCCGCGAGCCCCGAGTCCCCGATGCCGCCGTTCGGCACGGCGCACGGATGGTCGGGCGACGTGCGAGGGGGGTTCCTCGGCATGGAGCCGGGCCTCGTGGCGGAGGCGGCGGAACTGCGCGAGGCCGGCCGACTGGCCGAGCTGGTCGACGTCCGGCGCAGGATCGCCGTCCGCGCGGCCGTCCGCGACGGCGCCCACCACTACCGGTTCGAGGAGCGGTTCACCCCGCACTTCGACGAGGGCGTGGCGCTCGCCCGCCGCCTGCCCGACGACCCCGTCCGCCTGGCCCGCGCCCTCACGGACCGGTCGATGTTCCTGCTCGCGGCACGGTCCTTCGCACCCGCGCACGCCGACTTCGCCGAAGCGGTCGCCCTTCTCCAGGACCGCTGACCGAGGCCCGCGACGGCCCGGTGCCACCGGCGTGCCGGGGAACCCGGTGGCTCTAGCGGTAGTTGAGCTCCGCGAGTTCGCTGGCCAGGCGCCGGCGCAGGGCGGGGATGCGGGAGGCGAGGGGTAGGACGGTGTCGCGCGCGGTGCGCAGGACCGGGTTGCGGGTGGTCGCGACGCGGGTCATCCGGTCGGTCAGGGCCACCACCCGCAGGGCGACGGGCCGGCGTCGCGCTTCGTAGCCGTCGAGGTCCCCACCGGCCAGGGCGCGGCCGAGGGCGTACGCGTCCTGGATGCCGGTGTTCATGCCCTGCCCGCCGGCCGGGCTGTGCACGTGGGCGGCGTCCCCGGCGAGCAGCAGCCGGCCCGCCCGGTAGCGGTCGGCGACGCGGTGGTGGATCCGGAACCGGGAGGACCAGGCGACCTCGCGGAGGGTGGCCTGGCCGGGCGCGCGCTCGTCCAGCAGCCCCCGTACGAAGGCGAAGTCCGGCTCGGCGGGGGCGTCGGCGACGCTCGCGACCACCCGGTAGTGCCCTCCGGGCAGCGGGGCGACCACGGTGAGCCCGGCGGCCCCGAGGCCGAGGGAGACCTCGCCGGGGCCGGGCGCCCAGTCCATGACGACGTCGGCCAGGACGAAGGACTCCTCGTAGGCGCTGCCGGTGAAGCCGATCCCGGCGGCCTCGCGGACCGCGCTGCGCATCCCGTCGGCGCCGACGGCGTAGCGGGCTCGCAGGGTCCGGCCGGTGGCGGTGGTGACGGTGACCCCGTCCGGGTCCTGGGTGAGCGCGGTGACCTCGTACGGGCGGTGGACCTCGCCGCCGAGGGCGCGCAGGCGGGCGAGGAGCACCGCCTCGGTCTGGTCCTGGGGGACCATCAGCGCGTACGGGTAGGCGGTCGGCAGGCCGTCGAAGCCGATCGTGGCCAGGGGGCGGGCGCCGTCGCGGATCCGGAACGTGCTGACGGGGAGGCCGCGGCCGATCAGCTCGGCGGACAGGGCGCGGGAGGGGTCCAGTTCGTCGAGGACCTCCAGGGTGCGGGCGTGCACCACGGCGGCGCGGGAGGTGTTGGCTCCCTCGGCCTGCCGGTCGAGGAGCACGAAGCCGATGCCGGCCTCGGCCAGGGTGACGGCGAGGGCGAGGCCGGTGGGGCCGGCGCCGACGATGGCGACCTCGGTGGTGGCGGGGAGCGGGAGCGGGGCGGTGGCGGTCATCGCGGGCCTCCTCCAGAGGGCCAACGGTTGTTGGCCAACGGCTGTTGACTCAAGAGTGCGGCGGCCTCGCTGGCTTGTCAACGCTTGTTGGCCTACGCTTGTTGGCATGACGGCACGACGCACCTCCGACCACACCAAGGCGGCCATCCTGCGGGCCGCGCGCGAACGGTTCGCCGTACAGGGCTACGAGCGCACCACCATCCGCGCCATCGCCGCCGACGCGGAGATCGACCCCTCGATGGTCATGCGGTACTTCGGCAGCAAGGAGCTGCTCTTCGACGCGAGCCTGGCCATCGACCTGCGCCTGCCGGACCTGGCGGCCGTGCCGGAAGCGGAACTGCCCGGGGCGCTCGTACGGCACTTCGTGGAGCGGTGGGAGGGGGATCCGGCGGACGAGGCCCTGCTGGTGCTGCTGCGCTCCGCCGTGACGAACGAGCAGGCGGCGGGCCGGATGCGGGAGGTGTTCGCGGCGCAGGTGGCCCCGGCGCTGGCGGCGGCCCTCGGCCCCGGGCGGGCGGCGTCGGCGGCGGGCCTGGTCGCGTCCCAGCTCCTGGGCCTGGCCCTGACCCGCTACCTCCTGAAGCTCCCCGCGGTGACGGCCCTGTCCCCGGAGGCCGTGGTCCACGGCCTGGCCCCCGCCCTGGCGGCCGTCCTGTCGCCGGCGTAGGTTCCGCCGCCGGCGTAGGTCCAGCCGCCGGCGTGGGTTCCGCTCCTCCGCTCCTCCGCCCTCCGCCGGTCCCGGGGCCGTCCGGATGAGGACGCCGGCGAGGTGTGGCGGCGGGCGGCGCGGATCCGGTGAGATCCGCAAGGGGCGCCCTAGCCTGGCGCCATGACGAGGAATCAGGACATGGCGCGGCGCGCGGCCGTGGTGCTCTGTGTGGCGGCGGCGCTGATGGGGCCGGGCAACCCGGCCGGTGCGGCCGCCGGGGCGCCGGCGGACGGGCCGTCCCCGCGCCCCGGTGCCCTCGTCTACGTCGCCGACCTCCACTCCGACACGGTGTCGGTCGTCGACCCCGGCAGCGGCAGGGTCGTGGACAGCGTCCCCGTCGGGAAGGGGCCGGACAGCGTGGCGGTCAGCCCGGACGGCTCCCGCGTCTACGTCACCAACTCGGCGGCGGACACCGTATCGGTGATCGACGCCCGTACCAGGAAGGTCATCGACACCATTCCCGTCGGGGACGAACCGAGCAGGGTGACGGTCTCTCCCGACAACCGGAACGTCTACGTCGCCAACGTCAAGTCGGACGACGTGTCGGTGATCAGCACCCGCACCCGTACCGTGACGGACACCATCGCGGTGGGCGACGCCCCGCTGGGCGTGGCGGTGACCGCCGACGGATGCACCCTGTACGTCGCCAACGCCGGATCCGGCACCGTCTCGGTGGTCCGGACCGCGAGCGGGACGGTCACCGGCGCCATCCCCGTCGGCGGCGGACCGACCGCCCTGGTCCTCGCCCCGGACGGCCGTCGCCTGTACGTCTCCAACATGACCTCGGACGACGTGTCGGTCGTCGACCTCCACACCGGCGTGGAATCGGACCGCATCCCGGTCGGGGACCAGCCCGCCGGGATCGGGGTGCGACCGGACGGCCGCCAGGTGTACGTCGCCGACATCGGGTCCGACAGCGTGTCCGTGATCAGCACCCGCCGCCGCGCCGTCACGGCGACCGTCGCCGTGGGCCACAGCCCCAACGGCCTCGCGGTCGCCCCGGACGGCTCCCGGGTCTACGTCAGCGACTTCGACTCGGACGCCCTGTCGGTCATCGACACCGCGACGGCCTGCGTGACGGACACGGTGCCCGTCGGCGACGGCCCGACCGGCGTGGCGGTCGCCCCGGCGAAGAGGCCCTGACCCCGGGTCACGCCGCCGCCCGTGGGCCCGGCGCGTTTACGCGGCGAGGTGGCGCTCGTAGGACCGGAAGCCGTCCTCGACGCCCAGGATGACCTCGCCTAGGACCAGGTGGCCCTCGCTGATGAGCGGGGTGTCGCGCAGGGCCTCGACGAGGAAGTAGTACGCGCCCAGGTCCTCGGTCTCCAGCACGGCGAAGTCGGAGAAGCGGCTGTTGAAGGCCTCGCCGTCGAAGAACCGAGCGGTGACCCGGTCCGCGTACCGGGCGAACACCGGCTCGATGTGCGCGGCGCGCATCCGGTCGCGCTCCTCGCGCGGCAGAGCCAGCCAGCGCGGCGTGAGCGTGTAGGTCAGCACGATGCCGTACGTCATGAGTCGTATCCCCCAAAGCCAATTGTTTACACCGTTAACTCTGATGGGAAGCTAAAGTGATACGTGTTAACTTTGTCAAGGGGAGGGCAGGAGCAGGCAGATGACGGACACCACCGCGGGATCCACCGCGGGATCCGACGCAGGATCCGACGCGGGCAGGCGCCGCCACCGCGTGCGTGAGGAGGCCCTGGCCGACGCGATGCGCATCGCCCGCCGGCTCCTCGTCGAGGAGGGGCCCGCCGCCGTGACCGTCCGCGCGGTCGCCCGCGAGATGGGCCTGACCGCCCCCGGCCTCTACCGCTACTACGCGGGCCACCGCGAGCTGGTCCAGGCCCTCGTCTCCCACCTGTACGACGAGCTCGCCACCGCCCTGGCCGCGGCGCGCGAGCGGCAGCCGCCCGAACGGCCGGGACCGAGGCTGCGCGAGGCCGCCCGCGAGCTGCGCCGGTGGGCGCTGGCCCACCCCAACGAGTTCACCCTGCTCTTCGCCAAGCCCGTCGCGGACGCCGACACCGGCCCCGGGGCCGCCGCCCACGACCCCGGCTGGCGCTTCGGCGGCGTCCTCCTCGACCTGATGGTCGAGCTCTGGCGCCACGGCGGCGTCCGCGCGCCCACCGGTCTCGACCCGGCGTGGACGGTCCAGCTGGAGGAGGTGCGCGAACATTTGGCGGGGGCGCCCGTGCCGCTGGAGGTGATCTACGTCTTCGTCGCCTCCTGGGCCCGCCTGTACGGGGCGGTCGCGGTGGAGGTCTTCGGACACCTCGACTTCGCCCTCACCGACCCCGGACCCCTCTTCGAGCACACCGTCGGCGACATCCTCACCGCCCTCGGCGACCCGACTGCCTGACCGGCCGGGCCCCGGGGGCTCAGGCCTCCGGCCCCGGGACCCGGCTCGGCGCGTTCTCCGTCGCGGTGATCGTCCGCCGCAGCAGGTCCCGTGCGGTCTCCAGTTCCCCGGCGCGCCGGTCGAGGACCTCCAACTGCGCGCGGAGGTTGGCCAGTACCCCGGGGCAGGGGCGCAGCGCCGCCCCGCCGGAGGCGGAGGTGCACGGCAGGACCTGACGGATGACGCGCGTGGGCAGGCCGGCGGCCAGCAGGGCGCGGACGCGCCGCACCGCCTCGACCGTCCCGTCGTCGTACTCGCGATAGCCGTTGGCCCGGCGCTCCGCGTCGATCAGCCCGGTCCGCTCGTAGTAGCGCAGCAGACGCTCACTGACCCCCGTACGACGCGACAGCTCCCCGATCAGCACCGAGCGCCGCTCCCTTCGACTTGACCTTCCCACCGTGTCAGGGAGCAACAGTGGGCCGACCGCCCGAATTCCGGGTCCGGTCGTCACAGGGGAAGAGTGAACCGTTGATCATCGATGCGCACAGCCACGTCCATGACTCCGCCGAGGCCCACGTGCGGCTGCTGGACGAAGCCGGGGTCGACCGCGCCGTACTGTTCGCCACCCGCCCCCACCCGGAGCGGGCCACCGACCTCGCCGGGCTGCGCCGGGAGATGGCGGTACTGGAGGAGGCCCTCGCCGGAGGGTGCGGCACGGCCGAGGGGTACCGCACGGCGTGGCGGGAACTGGACGCCGCCCTGGCCGCGCATCCCGAGCGGTACATCGGCTTCCTGTCCGTACCGCTGGACGAGGGCCCGGAGCGGATCGCCGAGACCGTGGAACGGGAGGTCGTCGGGCGGGGGTTCCACGGCATCGGCGAGCTGACGCCGCCCCCGGGGCGGGCGGCCCTGATCGAACCCGTGCTGCGGGCGGCGTCCGACCACGGCCGGCTGCCCGTCGTCGTCCACGGCTCGGCCCCGACCACGGCGGACGACCTGACGACGCTGTCCACGCTCGGCCGCCGCTACCCGAGGGTCCCCCTGGTGGTCAGCCAGCTCGGCGGACAGCACTGGATGCAGGCGGTCGAGCTGGTGCGGGACACCCCGAACATGTACCTGGAACTGTCCACGGCCGGCATCGTCTTCGCGGTCCGCCTGGCCATCAGGGAACTCCCGGGCCGCACCCTGTTCGGCTCGGACGCCCCGTACGGCGACCCGGTCCTGGCCCGGGCCATGGTGGAACGGGTCACCGCCCCGGGCGGCGTACGCGACGCGGTCCTCGGCGCGACCCTGGCGGAACTGCTCGGCCTCGGCTGACGCGGGGCCCGGCAACGGCCTCGCCCCCCGCGTCACCTCCGCTTGTTGCGCACGGCGAGTACCGCCCCGGCCAGGCCGGCTATGCCCCCGCTGATCAACGGGACCGCCTGCGACGACGCCTCGTGGTCCACGGCGTAGAAGCCCAGCCGGACGAAGGCCAGGCCGAACCCGATGACGATCAGGTACTCGAGCAGCCGGAATCCGTACCCCGCCCACTGATCCAGCCGCTCCTGCCGCAGCTGACGCTCGACGAGCCGACGGCGCCACGCGAGGTGGTCGGCCTCGATACCGTTCCACTTCGAGGCCTCATCGGCGTTGGGGAACGGGGGCACGAAGCCGGCGGACGGCGGCATGAACGCCGTCTGTTCCGCGCCCGCTTCCGGAGCCGGCGCCGACGGCGGTGAGGGCGGCGGTGACGGCAGCGCCGAGGGCGGCAGGGGGCTCGCCTCGTACTCAGACACCGGTCCCACCGTCCCCACCGCCGTGCCGCGAGGCCCCGGCGGTCAGCCGGTCCAGTCGCCGCAGCTCCCTGTCCACCGCTTCCTCCGCACGCGCCCGCCGCGCACGTCGCTCCGCCTGGGACCAGCGCACAGGCGGCGCCACAGACGGCAGGAGCCGGACGGCCGGTCCCGCCCGGCCGGCCCGCCGGGTACGCCGCCCACGCCGCAGCGCGATGCGCACCTGAACGGCCAGCAGCCCCACCCCGAGGCCGAACGCCGCCCAGGGCAGGAACCCGACGAGCAGGGCCGGCCCGCCGTCGGAGTTCAGGAGGACGAGGAGGAGCCACACCGCCGGTACCGCCGCCAGCAGCACCACGAAGCCCCGCCCGGACGTGGCCGAGGCCGGCGAGAGGGCGGGCCGGGACGCCACCGGCACCGGGACGGGGGCAGGGCCCGCCGACGCCGGGGTCGCAGCCTGCGCCTGCCGGACCGCCGGGTATCCGAGGAGCGGGGGCGGGGGCGGGGGGTCGACCTCGTCCTCGACGGGGCCGAGGAAGCGCCGCGCCTCGGCGAGCGTCCAGCGCCGCGCCGGGTCCCTCCGCAGCAGGCCGCCGATCAGCGGGGCGAGGGCGGGGTCGTGGAGCGACGGGGGAGGGTCCTCGTCGACCCTCCGCACCGCGGCGATCGTGGCCTCCGGGCTCTCCCGCCGGAACGGGCTGAACCCTTGAAGCAGGTGGAAGAGCGTCGCCCCCAGGGCGAACAGGTCGCCCTCCTCGCTCGGCACGTGGCCTTCGAACCGCTCCGGGGCCAGGTAATCCGGAACGCCCAGGACCCCGCCCCCCGGGCCCCGTACCCAGGCGTGGAACCCGGTGAGCCACACCTGACCGGAGTCGTCGATCCGGACCTCCCGTGGAGTCAGGCCTCCGTGGACGATGCCGGCCGCGTGCATCGCCCCCAGCGCCGCGAGCAGCGCCCCCGCGATCTGCCGGGCCCGGTCGGCGGGCAAGGGGCCGAGGCGGTCGACGTACGCGTCCGCGGCCTGCCCCGCCACGTGCTCGGTGACCAGCCAGAGAACGCCGTCCTCGGCCGTGGCGTCGTACACCGAGACGATGCCGGGGGCAGCGCTGAGGCGCGCGAGCAGCCGGGCCCTGCGCAGGGCGCCCTCCCGCCACCGCGCGCGCCCGTCGTCGTCCCACCCGTCCGGAGGCCGCACCTCCTGGACGTCCACCCGCACGCCGAGCAGCTCGTCGTACGCCTCCCACACGAGCCGGAACCTGCCGTGTCCGGGCCCGCCGGTCAGCCGGTAGCGCCCGCCGACCAGCGACCCCTCCCGCCGTTCCCCCGTCATGGCCCCCCGCAAGGCATCCCGTCCGGCCTGAATGGAGCACCAGTTCTACCTCGTACCGCACCCCCGCCACAGGGCTGTTTTCGGCACCTCCCTCGACCACTCGGGGCAGGGTGCCCCGCAGGCCGGCTGACGGCGGCCCGGCCGCGCCGAACGCTCCCGGGCCGCCGGGCGGGCGTCTCAGTACCAGGTGTTCAGGATCCACCCGCGGATCAGCGTGTCGAAGACGAAGAACTGGCAGGTGAATTTCTGGGCGCCGGTGGCCTGGCCGGCGGCCTGGCATTCGGCTTGGGTCGCGTAGTAGCCGGACCAGTGCCACGACGGGTCCGCCGCCGCGCTTCGTGCCGGCACGGCCGCCTCGGCGGTCACGGCGGTACCTCCCAGGACGAGCGCACTCCCCAGAGCCATGCCTATGAGTGCGTGACGTACGCGCATGAAGTCCCCTCTCACGGTCGCGGTGCTGTCGGCTGTGTGACGAGGTTCCCGGCAGCCACTCAAGGGCCGACGGGAAGCGGGTGGAGGGGCCGAGGCCTCCGAGGGCGGGCGGCGGCCCGGGTCCCCGGGGTCAGAGGCCGGCGATCAGGGCATAGCGTTCGTCGTCCACCTCGCCGCCCCACAGGTCCGGGTCGCCGCTGAGCGGTTCGACGCGGAGGGCGGAGACGAGCGGGCGTACGGCCGCGGCCAGGTCCTCCGCGCCGATTCCGCCGTTCCACGGCAGTGACGCGGCGCCCGCCACGTACGGCACCCCGCTCTGACCCGCCTCCCGCCACCGCCCCTCGACCAGCACCAGCCGGCCACCCGGACGCAGGCGCGCCACCCACTCCCGCAGCGCGGCCTCCGGATCGGGCAGGGTCCACACCAGATGCCGGGCCAGCACGACGTCGAACCGCCCGTCCCCCGTCGGAGGCGCCATGGCGTCACCCACCAGGAAACGGCCTTCGAGTCCGGCGGCGCCGAACTTCGCCAGCGCCCGCTCGATCATCCGGGGAGCCAGGTCGACCCCGGTCACCCGGTGTCCGGACCCGGCGACCAGCAAGGACATGGACCCGGTCCCGCAGCCGATGTCGAGCACGTCGGCCGGCCCGGGCGGCATCCAGGAACGCAGGCGCCGGGCCCACGCGGCGCGTGTGGGGGCGGCCCGCATCCCGTGGTCGGGCTCGTCGTCGAAGGCCGCCGAGGCGGCGTCCCAGTAGGCGGTGATCGCAGCAGTCCGGTCAGTCATGCCTCGATGTTCCCAGCAGCCACTGACACCGGCCCGTGGCGTGACGGCTGTTGCCGGTGGGAAGAGCGTGGTCATGACAGAGATAGAGACAGGGTCAGGGTCAGGGACAGAGGACGCGGCGTCCACCCCCTCCCCTCCCCGCCGCCCCTTACGCCAGCTGCTGGCCGCCTCCGTCGGCAACGCCGTCGAGTGGTACGACTGGTACGCCTACACCTTCCTCGCCACCCACATCGCCCGGCAGGTCTTCCCCTCCCACGCCGGGGACTCCCTCGTCCCGCTGCTCTCCACCTTCGCCGTCTTCGCCGTCGGCTTCTTCATGCGCCCCGTCGGCGGGCTCCTGATGGGTGCGATCGCCGACCGGCGGGGGCGGCGTACCGCGCTGACCGTGACCATCCTGCTCATGGGCGGCAGCAGTCTGCTGGTCGGCCTCACCCCGGCCTACACGGCCGTCGGCGTGCTCTCCCCGGTCGTGCTCGTCGCCGCGCGGCTGCTCCAGGGACTGTCCGTCGGCGGGGAGTTCGCCGCCTCGACCACCTTCCTCGTGGAGTCCGCCGGGCCCGGCCGCCGGGGTCTGTTCTCCTCGTTCCAGTACGTCTCCACCTCCATCGGCCAGCTCGCCGCCTCCGGCCTGGCCGCGCTGCTCGTGGCCCGGCTCCCCGAGGACGCCATGAACGGCTGGGGGTGGCGCGTGCCCTTCCTGCTCGGCGCCGTCCTCAGCCTCGCCGGGTTCTGGATCCGGCGCGGCGCCGAGGAGACCCTCGCCGCCCGCCCCGTCGGCGGCCGCCCCCGCCCCGGCCTCTTCGACGCGCTCCGGCACCACCCCCGTGCCTCGCTTCTGATCGCCGGCATCACGGCCGGCGGCACCCTCGCCTACTACACGTGGACCTCCTACCTGCCGACGTACGCCGAGCTCGAGACCGGCATCGCCAAGGGCGACGCCCTGCTCGCCGGGACGCTGTCCCTGGCCCTCTTCACCCTGCTCCAGCCGGTCGGCGGGCTGCTGTCCGACCGCTTCGGACGCAAGCCGTGCCTGCTGTTCTTCGGACTCGGCTTCGCCCTGCTCGTCGTACCGCTGCTGCGCGCGCTGGACGGCTCGTTCGGCTCCCTGCTGCTCGTCCAGTGCGCCGGCATGGTGCTGCTCACCGGCTTCACCTCGGTTTCGGCGGCCGTGAACGCGGAGGTCTTCCCGGCCCGGGTACGGGCGGCGGGCATCGGCTTCCCGTACTCGCTGACGGTCGCGCTCTTCGGCGGCACGGCCCCGTACATCGGCACGCTGCTCCAGGAACTGGGCAGGCCCGGCCTGTTCCCCTGGTACGTCGCCGTGCTGTGCCTGTGCTCCTCGGCGGTGTACCTGCGGCTGCCGGAGCGCGCCCACGAACCCCTCGACCGCTGACCGGCGTATCACCCGTCGGCCTCCTGCCCCGGTCCTCAGACCAGGGCAGGAGGCCGGCACCGGGCGCTAGCGGCGGGCGTCCACCACCGCCAGCAGCTTGCCGCTCGCCGGACTGCGGTCCAGCGACGCGCCGTCCACCGCCTCGACCACCAGGTCCAGCAGCCGCTCCGTCACCGCCGAGCGCAGTTCCGGGTAGCCGGACAGGAAGACCTCCCGCAGCCGCTCCGGGTCCGTCGCCGGCGTCCGCTCCACGCGGACGGTCAGCCGCTCGCGCGCGTCCGTGCCGTCGAGCCTGACCTGCAACTCGCCCCGGTGCCCGCCCTGCTCCTCGGCCAGGGCCAGGAAGCGGCGGTGGTTGAGGAAGTACGTCGCCACCCGCATCACGTCACCGGTGCGCCCCATCAGCTCGAAGCGGGGCGCGCGCCGGCCGCACGGACAGCGGCCCGGGACCTCCCGGCCCAGGTCGCCGATCAGGTAGCGGCCCAGCCGCTGGCCGCGCCGGGCGTGCGTGGTGAACACCAGCCGCCCCGTCTCGCCCGGGGCCACCGGCCGGTCCTCGGCCGGGTCCACGATCTCCAGGGTGTGGAGGTCGGCGTGCAGGTGGTGGACGCCGCCGGAGCTGTCCGCGCACTGGTAGCCCAACGGGCCGAGGTCGGTGCTGCCGTAGGTGATCGAGCGGACGACCTCGATGCCGAACTCCGTCTCCAGCGTGCGCCGCTGCTCCTCGGTGAAGTGCTCCCCGCCGTAGAAGACCTTGCGCAGGCCCCCGTACGCGCGCAGCGTCTCCCCCTCCGCGCGCAGCAGCTGCCACAGGTAGGAGGGCATGCCGAAGAGGGTGTCGGCCCGGTGCTCGACGATGGTCCGGGCCGTGGCCCGGTGGTCCGGGCCCGCGGACAGGGGCAGCTGCACGCCGCCGAGCCGTTCGAGGACGGAGAAGAAGCTGATGAAGCTGCCGTACATGCCGCCGCAGTAGAAGAGGTTGGCGGTGCGGTCCCCGACCGGGTCGTAGCCCGCGGCGAGCAGGCCGCGGGCGGCGGCGTGCATCTGGGTGTCGTAGTCGTCGTAGCTGAACACCGACAGGGCGGGGGCGCTCGTGCTGCCGCCGCTGCGGAAGTAGAGCTCGGCGTCGGCCCGGGCCAGCTCCCGCGCCGGCCCCTGCACGTCCTCCTTGCCCAGCAGCGGGCCCGTCGGCTGCGGCAGGACGACGGGCCGGACCAGGTCGTCGAGGCAGGCGGTGGTGGCGAACCGCTGCGGGTCGGCCTGGACGGCGACGCGGCGGCTGTAGCGCTGGAGGGCGTAGACCCCGTCGTGCGGCTCGCCCGCGTAGCTGGCGTGCATGGCGCCGACCGGTGTGACACGGGTGACGCCCGCGGCCAGTGCGGTACGGGAGAGCTCGGCGACGTCGGCCCGGCTGCCCGCCAGGCCCGCCGTCTGCAGGTAGCGGCGCATCGGGCGCAGGGTGGCGATCAGCCGCTCGCGGGGCAGCGGCTTGACCCACACGCTGCGGTGCAGCGGCGAGGCGGTGAGGGGCGAGCGGGTGTCGGCCATGACCCGCCACGAGCCGTCGGGCGCGGCGAACACCCGGGTCAGCCCGAGGTGTTCCTCCAGCCGGGCCACCAGCTCGGTCGTGGTCAGCTCGGCGGCCTCGGCCGGGTCCGGCTCGCCCGCCGGGCCGGTGGCCACGGCCGGCGGGCGGTCCGCGAGGACCGCGGCGAACCGCTCGGCGAAGGCGAACACCTCCTCCTCGTCCTCGGTGTCGAGGTAAACCACCTGGGGGCTGGAGCAGGCCTGCTGCTCGTACAGGCACACGTCGTCCGCGAGCGCCCCGAGCGTCGCGTCGTCCGACCAGACGTCGCCCGTCAGGTACGCGAAGGAGATCCGGTGACCCCACTCCACCAGCCGGCACCCGGCCGGCACATGGGCCGCGACCCCTTCGACGGCCCCTTCCCCGCCCCACACGGCCACGGCGTCCGCGGGCGCGCACATCAGGCGCAGCCACTCCTGCCGGGAGGACGGGAAGCGCAGGACGACGACCCGTGCGGCGAGCGCGCCGCTGGGATCGAGGGCGGCGAGCTCGGCCATCAGGTGCTGGGTCAGGAGGGTGTCGGCGCCGCTGGTCTTGAGGACGTTGACGTTCCCGGCGAGCAGCCCCTCGACGACGCTCAGCGGCGCGACCGTCGCGGCGTTGCCGGGGGCGACGTGGACGACCAGACCGACGGGTGCCCACGCCTCGTAGACCGTCTCGCGCGGATCGGCCCGGTTCAGCCGGCCGGGGGTCGCGCTCCCCAGCTCGCGGCGCAGCTTGCGGGTCAGCTCCCGTCGGCTCAGCAGGCCGCCGAGCTCGGCGAGGACGGCCGGGTCCTCTCCGGCGGGCAGGTGCGCGGCGAGCCGGGCGCGGACCGGGTGGGCCGGGTCGCACAGGGCGGCGGCGAGGGCGTCGCAGGCGGCCAGTACGGTCTCGGTCTCCAGCACCGTGGCCAGCGCGGCCTCGACGGCGGCGGGCAGCTCGGTGAGCCGGCGCCCGGCCTCCTCGTCGCCGATGAAGTCACCCTGCCAGAAGTGAGGGGCGTCGCCGCCACCGCCGTGCCGCTCGTACGCGGTGGCCTCGTTGGTCGTCTCCGTCATGGTCACGCCATGCCCTTCATCAGTTCCGCTGCGGCCACCGCGCAGCTGCGGTTGCGGCTCACCCCGGCACGGCCGTGGACGGTGAACCAGGGGGTCGCCAGCTCGCACCCGCAGGCCTCGCCCGGCTGGAGGGAGGCGAGGTCGCCCATGACCACGCTCTGCGCCGGCACCGAGGTGATGTACGGCGAGACGAGGTGCAGGTAGCCCCGCTCCCCGTACGGCAGGGGTTCGAGCGTGCGTGTGGAGCGGATCGTCACCCGCGACCAGACGGGGGCGTGCAGCCGGTGGTGGTCGCACTCGATGTACGGGACGCAGTGCTCCACCGACCCGAAGGTGTCCCGGATCCGCTCGCCCGGGATGCCGAGCTGCTCGGTGACGCGGGCGTACAGCTCCTCCTTCTCGACGCGCCGGTCGGCGTGCCCCTTCCAGCCGCCGCCGAGGACGACGAGGGAGCCCTCGGGCAGGCGCAGCGGGGGCAGCCCCATGGCGCGCATCCGCTCCAGGGTGAAGAAGAGGAAGGCCGGGAAGCCGAGGATGCGGACCGGGGCGTCCTCCCGCTCGAAGCGGCGCAGCGCGGCGACGCAGCCGAAGGGGTCGAACTCGTGGCCGCCGCCGGTGTCGCGCAGGGCGTACGCCACGCTGCGCGCCGGGGCGAAGTCGCACAGGTAGTTGTCGGTGAAGGCGGTCCCGAGGTTGAGCGAGGGGGCCGGTTCGTAGCTGTACAGGAGGTAGTTGACCTCCTGGTCGGGGGTGATCCAGCCGTGGCGCTCGAAGATCCGGGCGACCATCCGCTGGGCGGAGCGGATGGTCCAGTGGTCGAAGAACATCTGCGACTTCTGGCCGGTGGTGCCGGACGAGGTCAGGTGCAGCTCGACGTCCTCGCGGGGGATGGAGAGGACCTCGTGCCGCTTGAAGAAGTTCGCGTGGACGAGCGGCGTCCGGTACGGCCGTGCCGGGGGAGTGGCCTCGTACAGGGAGCGGAAGAAGGGGGAGCGCTCGGCGTGCCAGGCGTTGGACTCGGCCATGGCGGCGGCGAACAGCTCGTCCTCGGCGGGTCCGCACGCGTACGGGTCGGTCAGGTCGCACAGCCGCTGTACGTGCGGCAGGAGGGCCGGGTCGGGTACGGCGACCGGCGCGAGATGGGGGTTCATGGGGCAACCTCGGATGGTGTGGGCAGGTGTGCCGACGCCCAGGCCGACACGTAGCAGTCCAGATAGGGCTGGAGGGGCGGTTCGACGGCTACGCCGCGGAAGTCGACGCGCTCGCCGGAGCGGGACAGGACGGCGTAGTCGTGGAAGCCGTCGCCGTCCGCGCGCATCGCCGGGTAGACGGCCCCGGCGACGAACCCCTCGGACAGGAAGGCCGAGAGGACCTCGTGGTGCGCGAGCGGCACCAGCGCCTCGACGTAGCCCGCGCCCGCGCGGGCCAGGGCCCGGGTGACGGGTTCGAGGCAGGCGGCCGCGGCGGCCGGGTCGGGGTGGGCGGTCAGCAGGGAGCAGTAGCCTCCGGCGCGGTTGAGGTAGGCGTAGACCTCGAACCGGCCGTCCTCGGGCGTGAGCAGCACGTTCGGGGTGTGCAGCGGGTAGAACCAGCCGTCGGCGCTCGGGAACCGCTCGCGGAAGCGGCGGCGGACGAAGGCCGGTGCCTCGATCAGTTCCAGCCGGTCTCCGGCGCCCTGTGGCCCGGCCGGCGCCGGGCGCGGGGCGGTGGTGGCCCGCACCCCGGAGTAGTCGACGCCCAGTGCGGCCCCGGCGGTGCGCAGCAACGGCAGGAGCGGGGCGGGGACTTCGGTGACGGGGATCCGCCGGTCCAGCACCCCGGCGGAGTGACGCGCGTAGAGTGCGAGGCTCTCGCGGCTGCGGAGATCCACCGCGTTGGGCAGGATGCCCAGCGGGCGGAAGCCGTTGCGCGCGACGACGCGCTGCGGGCCGGCGCTGACGGTGCGCACGGTCGCGTACACCGAGTCCAGCCGCCCCGTGTCCAGCATGCCCGCGCACAGGGCCTCGGTGAGGGTGGCGGCCAGCCCCGCCGAGCGGTGCTCGGGGTGCACGGCGATCCCCTCCAGGCGGCCGATGCGGCTGCCCGCCTCACCGTGGATGGCGGCGGACCCGGTCAGGGCCCCGGTGCCGGGGCAGCGGCCGACGAGCCACAGGGAGTACGGGTCCTCGATGAGCCGGGCCATCTCGGCCGGGTCGGTGCCGAGGGCCACGGGGTAGTGGGGCCCGTAGACGGCGTAGTAGAGCTGGCGCAGTTCGGCGATGTCCGGGCGTGCGGCGGCGGTGACGAGGGGGGTGACGACGGCGGGGCTCACCTCTCACCTCCGGCGGCCGGCACGGTCGTGGGGGACTTCAGCAGCGCCAGGGCGCAGGCCGCGGGCACCAGTCCGGCGCCCTGCACCAGGCACAAGCTCTGCGGGGAGACGAAGTCACCGGCGAAGCCGAAGGCCAGGGAGGCCACCGGCAGGGAGGCACCCAGGACGGCCTGCATCACGGCGAAGAAGCCGGGTTTGTCAGCCGGCGGCACCAGCCGCTGGAAGAGGGCCACGAAGCGGACGCTGACGGCGCCGGCACACCAGCCGGCCACGGCCAGACAGCCCGCGACGACGGGCCGGTGCGCGACCAGCCCCGGCAGCGCGAGGGCGAGGGCCATCAGGCCCAGGCACCAGGCACCGGCGACCGTGGGCCGTCCCGGCACGCGGGTGCCGGTGAAGGATCCGATCAGCGCGCCCGTGCCCAGCGAGGCCTCCAGCAGGGCCACGGTGCCCCCACCGCCCGCGAGGACGGAGCGGGTGTAGAGGGGGATGACGACGAACACGGCCGTGGTGAAGAGGTTGGCCGCGGTGAAGCACACCAGGATCCGCCGCACGTAGGGGAGTCCCCCGAGGATGCGGCGCAGCGTGCGCCGCTCGGCGGGGCCCGCCGGCGCGTCGTCCCCGGCGCCCGGCGGGGCGACGGTACGGAAGCGGGCGCCCGTCACGAGGAGCGCGGCGCCGAGGTAGGCGGCCGCGCAGCCGGCGGCCAGCCCGGCCACGCCGGCCCGGTCGACGGTCAGGGCGCCGAGCAGCGCGCCGCCGAGGCCGGCCAGGGACTGGGTGGACAGCTCGAAGCCGGTGGCGGCCTCGATGTCGGCGTCGTCGACGAGTTCGGGTACCGAGGTGGTCAGGCAGGGGTCGAAGAACGCCTGGCAGGCGGCGAGGGCGAGACCGGCCGCGTACACGGTGGCGAGCGGCGGGCCACCGGCGTACGCCCAGGCCGCGAGGGCACCGGAGGCGGCCCCGGCCAGGGCGGCGGCGGTCCGCAGCAGCGAACGGTGCGCGAACCGGGCGACCGCCGAGGCCACGACGGGCGCCAGCGCCACGGCGGGCAGGGTGCAGGCCGCCATGAACAGCCCGGAGGCCAGTCCCCGTGCGTCGTGGACGGCGTAGGCGACGATCCACCAGGCCGTGCCGACCTGGAACATCCGTACGGCGGCCTGGGTGAGGACCTGGCCGAGCCACACGGCGCCGAAGGCCCGGTTGCGCAGGACCAGCGGAACGCGCCGCCGGCCGGCGGCGTTCTCCGTCAGGGGCGGGACGGTGGCGGTCATGCGGTCGGCCTCTCGTCGAGGACCCGGACGAGCTTGCCCGAGCGCGGGTTGACGGCGAGGTCGCGGTGGCGCACCCACTCCACGGCCATCGGGTGCACGAACCCGGCGCGCACGCTGTCCGGATACAGCGGCCGCACCCGCTCCAGCCGCGAGACGACGGCCCCGGCCAGCTCGTCCCGGCCGTGCTGCCCGCCGGGAGCCGCGGCCAGCCGCAGGACGAGCCCGTCGCGGCCGTCCCAGCGGCGGACGACGAGCTGCATGCCGACGACGTGCCCCTCGGTGTCGGCCGTGGCCACGGCGGCCTGGGCGTCCTGGGTGTAGAGGGAGACGGGCCCCACCCGTACGCCCTCCTCCGCCCGGCCGAGGATCCGGAAGTGGCCGGGCCCCGTGCCGGTCCACTCGGCGCGGTCGCCCGCCGGGTAGCGGATGATCGGCATGAGGCGGCGGAAGAGGCTGGTGACCACGACCCGGCCGGGCCGGCCCGGTTCGGTGATGGGCTCGTCGGTGGAGTCGTCGAGGATCTCGACGACCGAGTACGGGGTGAAGGCGCGGTGCACGCGTGCGTCGGGGCCGGGTACGGGGTGACCGAGCAGGCCCGCGTCGACGCTGGCGTATCCGATGGAACGGGCCTCGGCGCGCGGGAACGCGGTGGCCAGCAGGCGCCGCTGGTCGTCGAAGAGGGCCTCGCCGCCGAAGAGGAGCAGCTCCACGGAGTCGAGCCGGACGCCGGCGGACACGACCTGCTCGGCGAGCCGGCACAGGGTGGTCGGCGTGCCGGCCAGGACCTGGGCGGCGAGATCGCGCAGCGTGGGGATCGTCGACTCCAGCGGCGCGCCGCCGCTGATGGGCAGGCGGACGTTGTCCACGGGGGCGTGGGCGAGGGAGTCGAGGACGAAGAGGAAGCTGGCGTACAGCTCCCCGGCGTAGAAGAGGTCGGCGACGCGGTGCCCCGGGCGCAGACCGGTGTCCACGAGCCCCTGGCCGAAGGCGGTGACGAAGGTGCGCCACTCGTCACGCGTGTAGACGGAGAACTTGGGTGACCCGGTGGTGCCGCCGGTCTTGTAGACCGTGGCCTCGCTGAGCGGGCCGGTCAGCACGCGGCCGTCGAGCGGGGAGTTGGCCGCCCAGAACGCCTGCTGGTCGACCACCGGCAGGTCGGTGAGGCGGTCGGCGTCCGGCGGCAGGGACGCGTAGAGGTCCCGGTAGAAGGGCGAGTTGTGACGGGCGAAACGTATGAGGTCCGAGAGTTGCTGGGCGGACATGGGCCTTTGCCTAGGTGATGGAAGAGGAAGGGAGCCGCGACGGCGGCGAGAGCGGGGACCCCCCGGTGCCCCGTCTGCTCAGTGCGCGCCAGGACGTGACGCACAGTCATGATGATGAAACATCAATCCCCCAGTCGCCAAATTGGGCAAGAATTTTCGGCCAGTTGGGCAAAACTCGTAAGAATTTCAAGTATCGCGCCCTCGATCGAGGGTCGAGCACGCCGTGTGATGATGTGCGTCGACTCAGGGAGGCGATGGTGCTCAGAAGGGGCGCGCGGTGGGCCGCGGGCGTGATGACCGCGGTCTGCGTGGTGCTGCTCCTGGGCCCCGGCAGCGCACCGGCCGCCCGGCCCCTGCCCTCCGCCGCCGCCGGGGAGGCCGTACCGGAGCGGGCCGGCACGTGGAACATCTGCAACCCGTGCGGCGGGAGCGGGCGGAACTTCGGCCGGGCGAAGGAGATCGCCGCGGCGGCGCCGCAGGTCATCGGCCTACAGGAGGCGTGCGTACGGGACGTCGAGGAGATCCGCACCTACCTGGAGGAGGTCTACGGGCTGGTCTACCGGGTCGCGTACGGATCGGTCCTGCGGAACTGGAACCGCTGCGGAGGCCTGCCGTGGCGCCCGGGCGGCTTCGGCCAGGCGATCCTCGCGGCGGCGCCGATGACGGACCGGGTGAGCGCCGCATACCCCGACGGAGGCTCCGAGGCCCGCGGCTACCTCGCCGTCACCACGCTGGTGGGCGGCCGGCCCGTCCGCGTCTTCAACACCCACCTCGCCGAGCGCCGGCAGCCGCAGGTACGGGCGGGCCAGGTGCGGGTGCTCGCCGCGGAAGTCGCCCGGTACGACCGCGCGATCGTCCTCGGCGACTTCAACGCCGTACCGCAGGCGGCCGAACTCGCCCCGATGTGGGCCCTGGCCCGGGACACCGACCCGGCCTGCCGCCCCTCGACGACGTCCGCCACCGACGCCTGCGCGACGACCACCGACTGGAACCTCAAGTTCGACTACGTCTTCCTCCGCGGCCTCACCCCCCGCACCCACCGGGTCCACCCCAGCCCGTACTCGGACCACCACCTGCTCTACACGGACCTGAACGGCGACTGAGCGCGGAGCGCTTACGCACACGCCGATCCGCACGAGACGGCCTACTTCGCCGGCACCTCGTGGGGGCGGGGGGCGTCGCTGTCCGTGTCCAGGCCCGCCAGCAGCCGCAGGCCGTCCTCCGACGGGGTGCCGGGAGCCGCCGACAGGACCAGGAGCTCGATGCCCGACGCGTCCGGCAGCGCGAAGTTCTCGTGGTGCAGTTCCAGCAGCCCCACCAGGGGGTGCCGGTACACCTTGCGTCCATGGGTGCGGGCCCGCACGTCCGCCCGGGCCCACAGGCGGCGGAAGCGTTCGCTGCCCATGGACAGTTCCCCGATCAGCGAGGCCAGGCGGGGGTCCTCCGGGTACTTTCCCGCGGCCAGCCGCAGGAGCCCGACCACGTCGCGGGTGCAGGGCTCCCACTCCGCGTAGAGCCCGTGCCCGTCCTCCTCCAGGAAGATGTGCCGGGCGATGTTCAGGCCCGGTATCGGCCGCCCGTACAACAGCCCGGCGAGCCGGTTCGCGGCGAGCACGTCCAGCCGGTGGTCCATGAGCAGCGCGGGGGCGCCGGTCACCAGGTCGAGCACGCGCAGCAGTTCCGGCCGGACCCGGCCGCCCGGCGCCTTCGCGCGGCGGCGGCGCTGGCGGGCCAGCCGGTGGAGGTGTCCGCGTTCCGTCTCGTCGAGGCCGAGGACGCGGGCCAGCGCGTCGAGGACCTGCTCGGAGGGCTGGGTGGCCCGGCCCTGCTCCAGGCGCACGTAGTAGTCGACGCTCACCCCCGACAGGTGCGCCACCTCCTCCCGGCGCAGCCCCTCGACCCGGCGCCTGCTGTCGGCGGGGATGCCGGCCGCCGCCGGGTCGACCCGGGCGCGCCGGGTCCGCAGGAAGCCCGCGAGATCGTCCATGCGCCCAGTATCGCCGCCGCGCCGCCCCTGAGGGTGGCCCCGCCAGTACCAGGAAGTCCCGTCCTACGGATACGGCGTCCCTGAACGCGGGGCGCGGGGGAGGCCAGGATCAGGGGCATCCGATCCGACGAAGGAGTCCCCCGTGAAGACGCTGATCGTCTACGCCCACCCCGAGCCGAACTCGCTCAACGGCACGCTGAAGGACCTCGCGGTCTCCACCCTGGAGAAGGCGGGCCACGAGGTACGGGTCAGCGACCTGTACGCGATGAACTGGAAGGCGGTCGTGGACGCCGCAGACTACGGCCCCGAGGCCTCCGCCCCGCTGAAGGTCGCCCAGGACTCGGGCCGGGCCTTCAGCGCCGGGACGCTCACCCCCGACGTCCTGGCCGAGCAGGAGAAGCTGCTGTGGGCCGACACGATCGTCTTCCAGTTCCCGCTGTGGTGGTACTCGATGCCCGCGATCCTCAAGGGCTGGGTGGACCGGGTGTTCACCCACCGCTTCGCGTACGGGGTCGGCGAGCACAGCGACACGAAGTACGGCGAGCGCTTCGGCGAAGGCACCCTCGCCGGCCGCAGGGCCCTGCTGTCGGTGACCACCGGCGGCCCGGAGTCGCACTACGCGGCCCGCGGGATCAACGGCCCCATCGACGACCTGCTGTTCCCCTTCCAGCACGGCATCCTCTACTACCCGGGCATCGAGGTCCTGCCCCCGTTCGTGCTGTACGGCACCGACCGGATGGCCGAAGAGGACTTCCCGGACGTCGCCAAGGCCTGGGAGCAGCGCCTCCTCACCCTGGAGTCGACCGAACCGATCGCCTTCCGGCGGCAGAACTTCGGCGACTACGAGATCCCCTCACTGCACCTGAAGGAGGGCCTGGAACCGGCGGGCCGCACGGGGTTCGGGCTGCACGTGCGCGCCTGACGGCCGGCGCGGGCCGGGGCGGGGCGGCGCGGGGCGGGCCGGGGCGGGGGCGGGCGGGCGCGGGCCGGCGCGGCGCGGGCCGGGGCTACGGGTTCCCGCCGGGCCTCAGAGGCGCTGCCAGAGCGCCGGGACGTTCGGCGGCTCCCACCCCGTGACCGCGGTGTGCGCCTGGACGCAGCGGTACGCGACCCCCGCGTACGTGACCCCGTCGCCGGCCCGGTACGCCCGGCCCGGGGTCCAGGCGCCCGTGGGCGGAGTGGTCGGCGGGGTCGTCGGCGGGGGAGTGGTCGGCGGGGTGGTCGGGTCCTGGGCCACGTCCAGGACGAAGTCGAAGGTGCCCTCCAGACCGGGCCCGGCCTGGCGCACGTTCATCAGCAGACGGCCGTCGAAGAGGGAGTCCGTGCCGTTGCGCGGCTCACCCGGGAAGTACAGCTGGGTGGTGACCACCCGGCGCCCGGGCGCCTGGAGCTTCACGTGCAGGTGGCGGGTGCGCCCGGGGTAGAGCCCCGGAACGATGGTGGTCAGGCTGAACGCGCCCTGCGCCGTGCTGAACTGGTGCCCGCGGAAGGCGTAGCCGCTGTTGTCGTACGCGCCGTTGTCGTCCGCCTGCCAGAAGTCGAGCAGCACGCCGGGGACCGGGCGGCAGGCCCGCCCGAAGACGTACCCGGTGACGGTGAGCCGGGTGCCGGGCGTACCGCTGGTGATCAGGGAGTTCCGCAGCGGGGAGTCGGGCTTGAAGTACGGGCCCTCCGTCTGCTCCACCGTCGGCCCGTCCCCGTCGTGGCACTCCGGGGTTGGGACGAGGGGCGCGCCGCCCGGAGCCGTTCGTTCGCGGGCGAGCGCGACCGGCGCCCCGATCAGCAGCGGGGCGGCGCCGAGCGCGGCGGCGGCCCGCAGGACGGCCTTGCGGCTGACGCGGTGTTCGGTTCCGGCTCCGGTTCCGTTTCCGTTTCCGGTTCCGGTTCCGGTGGACTCCTCGGGCACGGGCATCGAGACCTCCTTGCGGGGGCGGGTGGGGGGGGTGGGGAGGCGGGATGAAGCGCGACCTCGCAGCCAACCTACGGGCCGTCCGGATGGTCGGCGATGGACTCGATCCGGGGATCGTGGTGATTTAGACCGGCCCGGCCGCGGAACTCGCCCGGTGACATTCCGGTCTCCCTCCTGAAGAACCGGCAGAAGTACGCCGGGTCCGCGAAGCCGCCCAGCCGTGCTATCTGACGAACGGTCATATCGCTGCCCGCCAGCAGCCTCTTCGCCTCCAGCGTCTGCTGCTGCCGGATCAGGCTGCCGGGCGAACGTCCCGTGGCCCGCCGCACGAGCGTCTGGAAGTGCCCGGCGGACACGCCGAGCTCCCGCGCGTACCAGCCCACCGGCCGCTGCGCCCCGCCGGGCTCGCAGAGCAGCCGGCCGAAGGCCGAGGCCAGCTCCGCGGCCCGGTCACGCGCCGCGGCCCGGGGAGCGCCGGTCGGGCCGAGGGTCCGGGAGGCCCGGGCGATCAGGATGTGCAGGCAGGCGCGCAGCACGTTCTGGTACCCGGGCCGCAGGTCCCGGTACTCACCGCCCATGTCGGCCAGGAGCGCGGCGACCGGCGCGGCCTGGTCACCGGCCGGATGCCCGGGCCGTCCGGCCAGCGCCCGCAGGGCGGACGCGTCGTCGGCGTGGGGCAGGAGGAAGTCCTCGTTGAAGAGCACCACGTGCCCGGTGAGCTGCTCGCCCCCGTCCCAGTGATGGACCTGACCGGGGGCGATCACGCACAGCTGCGGGGGCTCCACCGGCCGCCGGACCAGGTCCAGCACGTGCGCACCGCTCCCGCCGGTCACGTAGACGATCTCGTAGAAGGTGTGCCGGTGGGGGAAGGCGGCGCGCGACAGCGGGCCGATGGTGTCGAACGTCCCGATGGCGAAGGGCAGCAGGTGGGGGAGGGGTACCTCAAGCCGGTGCAGGGGCAGATCGGGGAAACGGGTGTGCGGGAACCGGTCCATCCCCGCAGTCTCCGACCCGCCCGCCCACCGGTCCAGACCATTCACGGCCGTCCGCCACCCGGGCGGACCGCGCCACGTGGCGGACACCCTTAGGGTGTCGGCCATGGCCGCCGCCCCGTCGACTCCGAGCAGCGAACCGCGCCTGCGCGAGATCTTCCGCACCGTGATGACCGACCGCTTCGCCGGCAGGCCGGCCCCCGCGCACGCGTGGCTCTTGCTCACCGACACCCCCTTCGACTCCGACGAGGAGTTCCTGAGCGACTTCTCCCACGAGATCCTCCACCAAGGAACCTGCAACGGGCACACGCACGAGGGCGTGCCCCTTCTCGTGGCGCTCGCGACCGACGACCGTGTTCCCCCGCGCGAGCGGATGTCGCTGGTGTCCTTCCTGTTCTCCATCGCGACCGTGACCGACCGGCAGGAGGCCGCATGCTGGCCCGAGACGCCTCCCCACGCGGATCCTCGCGCCGAGGCACGCGCCCGGGCCGCGGTCGAGGCCGCCCTTCCGCAGCTCCTGGCGCGCTGGGAGACCGAGCACGCCGGCGTCCGCATGGCTCTGGCGGCGCTCGCGGCGGCCTTCCCGTCGGCCGTCCCGTCCCAGGACCTGCTGCCGGGACTGCGGACCCTGGCCCGCACGTACCCGGGCTGGACCCTGCCCGGGGACTACGTACGCCTGGCGGGGACGATCACGGTCGGCGACCGGACGAACGTCCTCACCGCGGTGGAGGCCCTCACCAGCCAGTACTGGAGCCCGACCCACCGGCCGGCACCCCTCACGGGCCGGGCACTCCACCTCCTCGACCAGATGCTGCGCCGCCTCTGGGCGACCGCGTCGTGGTACGCCGGTCGTGCGCCCATTCGTGAGCATCCCGGAATGAATTCCTCCGCAAGGCTTGACGTAGGCCATGGGTCGGACGGATCGTGATCGCCTCAGCCACGCGAGCAAGCGCTGGAGGTCCCGTGAGCAAGCTCCGCACGACAGCGATGACCCTGCCGAAACGCACCGACGTCCGCACGGCGCCGACGCGACCCGAGGCGGAGCTGAGCAACGAGGAGCTTCTCGAACGGTATCCCGCCGTCGCCGAGATCATGGCTCGCTGGAGCCTTGAGCGGATGATCGACGCCGAGATCTGAACGGGCCGCCGCCCGGGCAGCCCCGCGTCAGCACCGGGCGCGGTGGAACCGGGGCGCTGCCGGCGGCGACCGCACTACTCTGAGGCCTCAGGACTTCCCGGAGGAAGAACATGAGCGCTCAGCCCGACCACGCTCCCTCGTCGCCGTACGCGCCCGCACCCGGTGCCCCGGCCGAGCTCCTCGCCCGGCTGCGCGCCGACCGGCGTGCGGAGCGGTGGGTGCCGGCCTTCGAGCGGGAGTGGGCGGCCGCCCTGGAGGAGTCCCGCCGGACGTTCTCCCTCGCCGGGCTGTACGAGGTCGTCCAGGACTGGCAGGGCCGCCTCGCCCACGCCCCTGCGGTCGACGCGTTCGTCGCCTCGGGCTACGACGAGGGCGAGGCCATCGACATGGCGGAGCTGCGGGGAAGGCGCCGGTGAGCGGACAGCCGTACGCCGTCCGCCTCTCCGCGTCGGCCGCGAAGGTCCTCGGCGCCCTGCCCGAGCACGCCGAGGACGGCGTGTGGGACGTCCTGGACGCCGCCGCGGCCGACCCATGGGGCTTCAAGCAGTGGAACGCCGACGACCCGGAGGGCGAGGACGTGCGCTACGCCTCCGTCGGCCGGCTGTCCCTCACCTACTGGGTGAACGGGCCCCTGCACCGCCTGACCGTCCTGAACATCGTCTGGCTCGGCTAGCCAGCCCAGCAGGAATCCCAGGGGATCGTCCGTCACATCTCGTCGATTTCCTGCAGGACATGCCATCCGAAGCGGAGGAAGTAGCGCTTCCCATCCTGCGGATTCAGTACGTCATAGGTCTCGTAGGGGAGCCAGAGCATGAGTTCCTTGACGTCCTCGTACTGCGCAAGGACCTCATCCTTGAGCCAGGTCCACGGCGTCGGCTGACCAGTGGGTGACTCGCTTCCGGGGGCTCGGACGAACCAGAGCCGCATGAAGAAGTCCCCTGCCGGATGGTATTCGACTTCGAATTCATAGTCCGGCCAGAGAGGGAATGCGTAACGCTCCACGAGCCCCTCCTGCTCCTGATGGGTCCGAACGTCTCTCAGGATTTCCCGTGTCAGACCCGCAGACCCGGCCGGCATCTCCGTCGCTGACCGAATGCGTTCCGATCCTTGCTCCATCTGCTCGCGGGAGCATCCGATCACCTCGAGCACCCTGTCCAGAGTTTCCGGCAGCGGCCTCATCGTCTCGAGTAGATGGAGCTGGTACTCGGCCGAACCCAAGTCATTTTGAGTCATTTTGTCCTTTCGGGTCATCTGGCCACGGATCCCACTTCTCGCGGGCGGCTGGTCGGGCAGCCGGTCGGTGGTCGCCAGGTCGAGGATCACGTACTCGCCGCCGATCGCACGCATGTGCTGTTGAATGACGGCATGTGGATCGCGGGGGCGTTGGTCGGGGTGCTCGTCTTCCTGCTCGTGGTCGTGGCGCCCGCGGTGGTGGCGCGGCGGCTGCTGGGAGTGCGGGCGGGCGTGGTGCGGGTCGGGGTTGCGGGGGCGTGCGGACTCGCCGTGTCGGGCGGGTTGTTCGGGCCCCGGCTGGAGGCGTCGGGGGAGCTCGCGCCGCTGCTGTCCCTGATGACCGGGGTGGGGATGCTCACCTCGATGGTGGTGCTCGTCGCGCTGGACGTCCTGGTGCCCGTGGGAGCGCTGCGGCCGTTCGGCTGGGCGCGGTCGGTGCGGGGGCGGATCGCGCGTGCGCGCCGGTACTCCGGGGTGGTGCGCATCGCCACCCGGCACGGCCTCGGGCCGTACCTGCGCGGGCGCCGCAGCGCGCCCGGCGTACGGCACGAGCTGCTGGCGCGGGAGCTGCGGCAGGCGTTGCAGGCCGGCGGGACCACCTTCGTGAAGCTGGGTCAGCTGATGTCGACCCGGCGGGACCTGCTGCCCGAGGTCTACGTCGAGGAACTCAGCCTGCTCCAGGACCAGGTGCCGCCCGCGCCCTGGAGCGAGGTGGAGGCACAGCTCCGGGAGTGTCTGGGAGCGCCGGTACAGGACCTCTTCGCCACGTTCGAGCAGGTCCCGCTGGCGGCGGCCTCCATCGCCCAGGTGCACGCGGCCGTCCTGCACGACGGGACCGAGGTGATCGTCAAGGTGCAGCGGCCCGGGATACCGGAACTCGTGGAGCGCGATCTGGACATCGTCGGGCGCCTGGCCGCCGCTCTGAGCGACCGCACCGGCTGGGGGCGCGGTCTCGGGCTGAACGAGCTGGCGCGCGGCTTCGCCGTCGCGCTGCGCGAGGAGCTGGACTTCCGCGTCGAGGCCCGCAACATGACCGCGGTGCGCCGGGCCGCCGAGGCCCGCGGCGACGCCGGCGTCGCCATACCCGTCCTGCACGGGCAGTTCAGCACGGAACGCGTCCTCGTCATGAGCCGCATCGAGGGCACCTCGCTCGGCAAGGCCGTCCCCGACGACCGGCGGCACGGCACCGAGCTGGCCGAAACCCTGTTCACCGCGCTGCTCGACCAGATCACGCGGGACGGCGTCTTCCACGCCGATCCGCACCCCGGCAACATCCTGCTCCGCCCCGACGGTACGGCCGCCCTGCTCGACTTCGGCTCCGTCGGCAGGCTCGACTCCGGGCTCCGCGAGGCGATGGGCGGCCTCTTCCTGGCCGTCGACCGGGGCGATCCGACGGCCCTCCGCGACGCCCTGCTGGAGATCACCGACCGTCCCGAGGAAGTCGACGAACAACGGCTGCTGCGCGCCCTCGGGCAGTTCAGCGCCCGCCACCTGGGGCACGGGTCCGCACCCGACGCGCAGATGTTCAGCGATCTGTTCCGGCTCGTGGCCGACTTCCGCCTGGCGGTCCCGCCCGAGATCGCGGCCGTGTTCCGGGCCCTGGCGACCCTGGAGGGCACCCTGGTCCGCCTCTCCCCGGGCTTCAACATGCTGGAGGCGTCCCGTGCGTACGCCTCGGCCCGGCTGACCGACCGGCTGGGACCGCAGAGCGTCCGCGACACGGCCCGCGACGAACTGATCGCGCTGCTGCCCGTACTGCGCCGCCTGCCGCGCCGCCTCGACCGTCTCGGCGGTGCGCTGGAGGAGGGACGGCTCGGAGTCAACGTGCGGCTCTTCGCCGATCCCCGCGACCGGCGGGTCGCCGGCGAGCTGGTCGGGCGGGTGGTGCACGCCCTCGTAGGGATCTTCCTCGGGTTCGCGGGCCTGCGACTCCTGGGCATGGAAGGCGGCCCGCGGGTGAGCGGGCACTTCGGACTGTACGAACTGCTGGGCTTCAACCTGCTGTTGCTCTCCGCCGCCATCGTCCTCCGTACCGTCTACGTCACCAGCCGGCCCATGGAGTGAGAGGCCTCAGGTCCCGGCACACGGCCGGCCCGTAGCCGGAGGCGCCGGGCGGAGCCGTGCGCGGGGGTCCGCCGGGGCATCAGCGGTCAGGGGGCGGACTACGGCGGCCAGGGGCCCGCGACCAGTGTGCCGAGGGCCGTGCGACGGTGGGTGACCGCGCGGCCCGCGCGGGTCGTCGTCGCCAGGCCCGCCGCCCTCAGCGCCGCCGCCTGGGACGAAGCCGTCGCGTTGCTGACGCGGAGGGCGCGGGCCAGGGAGGTCGTGGTGTGAGGTTCGGCGAGCAGGCGCAGCGCGTCCAGCCGGGTGCGGCCCAGGACGGCGGCGAGGGCCTCGGCGGAGACGACCGGGTCCCCGGCGGTGGGCGGGAGCCCGGGACCCGCCGGGTAGGTGAGGACCGCGGGACGGCCCGGGGTGTCCTGGAGGAGCGGTCCCGCCGGGTGGTGGAAGGTCGGCAGCAGGACCAGGCCGCGCCCGTCGAGGCGGACGTCGCGGGCCGGCGCCGCACGGGGCCATTCCCACACGCCCCCGTCGAGCCGGCTGCCCGGGGCCAGGCCGGTCAGGGCGGCGGCCACGCCGTGCTCGGCGACCGTCAGCGCGTAGCGGGTGAACTCCTGGCGGTGCAGGTCCTGTACGACGGGCCAGACCGGCGCGAGGACCGTCTCGTACGCGGCCCGCTGGGCGCGGTGCAGGGTGTGCCAGGCCTTCTCCTCGTCCGCGTGCAGGCCGCGCATCCAGCGAGGGGCCTGCGACGCCCCGTAGATCCGCTCCAGCTCGGACCGGACGAGAGCGGGGCCGGCGGCGCGGATCTGTTCGAAGCCCTCGGCGAGGGTGTCGCCGAGGACGTCGAGGAAGGAAGGCGGGCGCCCCTGCGGAACCAGGTCGGCAAGCGGGCTGCTCGCGGCCGGGAGGGCGCGCAGCACGCGGCCGCGCCACGGCGCGAACAGCGGCCCGCCGCTGCGGGCCAGGGCTGTCGTCAGGGCGGCGTGCAGCTCCTGGAGCGGCGCCGGGCGGGCCGCGAACCGGATGCGGGCGAAGTCCCGCGCGGTGAAGTGGACGCGCAACACTCGCACAACTCCCCGTCCCGGGGCGGCCTTTCGGCCAGGGCCTGAACCCTCGCGGCGTGACGGGCCCGCCCCGACGATGCCCGTATGACCTCTCGACGCACTCTTCTCAAGGGCACCCTATTCGGGAGTGCCGCCGCCCTGCTGCCCACCGCCGCGTCCGCGTCCGGTGGCGGCCCGGACCTCCGGCTGCCCGCGCCCGCCGGTCCGAACCCCGTGGGGGTGCGGACGGTCCATCTGACCGACCCGGCCCGGACCGATCCGTGGGTGGGCGGTGTACGGGAGCTGATGCTGACCGTCCTGTACCCGGCCCGGTCGGTCCACGGCTTTCCCCGGGCCCCGCAGCTCACTGCGGCCGAGGCACGGGAGTTCGCCGGTCTCGCGCCCCGCGTCCATCCCGGACTGCCGCAGCCGGGAACGGTGGACTGGGGCGCGGTCCTCACCCACGGGCACGTGGGCGCGCCGCCGCTGCCCGGGCGGCGGCCGGTGCTGGTGTACTCACCGGGCGGCGGCGACTCCCGCACGCTGGGCACGACCCTCGCCGAGGACCTGGCGAGCCGCGGCCGGGTGGTCGTGCTCCTCGATCACCCCGGTGACGCATCCCAGGTGGAGCTGCCGACCGGGATGCGGACGACCGTCCTGACCGGACCGCCGGACCCGGCGACCTTCCGCACGATGGTGGACACCCGGATCGCGGACCTCCGGCTGGTCCTGGACCGGCTCGGCGGCCTTCCCCTCGCCCGGGTCATGGACTCCCGCCGGATCGGGCTGTACGGGCACTCCGCAGGCGGCACGGCGGCGGTGTACGCGGCCCGTGGCGACCGCCGGGTCGGCGCGGTGGCCAACCTGGAGGGCTACCTCGACCTGTACCCGGCGCCGGCCGGCCCCGGCTGGCCGCTGTTGCTGCTGCGCACCGACGGATTCGACGGCGCCGCCCGGATCGAGTCGTCCTGGGCGGGCCTCCCCGGCCGCCGAGCGCTGCTCCCCGGCGCGAACCACTGGGCGCTGACCGACTACGGCTCGCTCGTCCCGCGACTCCAGACGTCCGGTCTCGTGACGGCGGCGGCGCGGACCGCGCTCGTCGGCACCGGCGACCCCACGGCGACGCTCACCGAGGTACGGCGCCGGGTGGGGACCTTCTTCGCCCGCCATCTGCCGTAAGACTGCCGGGGCCTCTCGTGGGGTAGGGGCGCAAGAGGTGAGGGGTGGGGTGAGCGGGTTTCGGGAGTGGAGATGGATCGTCCGGTGCGTCGTCGTTGCGTCTGCGGTGGTCGGGGCGCCGCCGCGCGAGCGCGGGCCGAGACGGTCCGCTTCGTCGCGGACAGCGTGGCCGGGGGCCGGATGGTGTCGGAGTTCGTGCGGGAGGCGGCGCTGCTGGTGGCCTCCGAGATGGTGACCAACGCCGTCCGCCACACCCGGGGCCCTTGCACCCTTCAGCTGGCCTGGTCGCGCGAGGGTCTCGACATCGACGTCACCGACACCAGCCCGAATCCCCCCTGCGCGCGCCCGCCGGATCTGGCGGGTGGCGGCGGGTTCGGCTGGCCGGTGGTGAACCTGCTGGCTTCCGAGGT
Source organism: Streptomyces sp. NPDC000075 (assembly GCF_040301925.1). Taxonomy (NCBI): domain Bacteria; kingdom Bacillati; phylum Actinomycetota; class Actinomycetes; order Kitasatosporales; family Streptomycetaceae; genus Streptomyces; species Streptomyces sp. NPDC000075. The sequence goes on along the minus strand of NZ_JBEPFL010000041.1, from coordinate 13,873 downwards.
CTGCGTGCGGCCGGCGGCCGAGGGCGGCAAAACGGTCCACGTCCACGTTCCCGCCACGAGCCCCCGTCCCACCGACGCCGCCTGAGCCCGGATGCGCCGCGCGGGCACGCTTGAGCCCGGATGCGCCCGCGTCCGCCGCGCGGGCACGGCGGCCGGCCCGCAGGGCGGGCTTCGCGGTCAGGTGCCGCCGGCCGCGTCCCGGGCGGAACACAGGGTGAAGAGGTGCCGGGTGCCGGTCAGGTCCAGCAGGTGCTGCGCCTGCAGGGGGACCGCGCGCAGGCGCAGGGCGGTGCCGCGAGCCCGCGCGTGGTGGCGCAGGGCGAGCAGCATGTTCAGGGCGCTGGCGTCGACGAACGTCACGGCCGCCAGGTCGAGGATCAGGGTCCGGGCCCCCGAGGACAGATCCAGGGTGCCGGTGGTCTGCGCGACCAGGGGCGAGGTGTCGGTGTCGAGTTCCCCCGACAGGGTCACGACGACCGTGTGGTCGTACGTGGCGATGTCCACGCCCACGGTGGGGTGCATGGTGTGCCGCCGATTCGGGATTGAGCCCATCACGGTCGGCGTCCGCAGCACGCACGGATCAAGGGCCGTCAAGCACGCGGCATCGGTGTCGCGCACAGCCGAGCGAGACCACCCGTACCTTCCACTGACCACTCGGTGTGGCCACCCGGTAGCGCGGGGTCTCCCACCAGACCAGGCTGGTCTACCTCCAACCTACCCACCGCCGGCCTGATCGTGCGTCGGGCCGGGTAAAGCTTTGGCGCGGGGGCGGGTGGGTGGTCAGGAAGCCGGGTGAGGGTGGCCGAGGTAGGGGAACCGGTCCAGCAGATCGGTGTGCGGGCCGATGTGATCGTCCGTGATCTTGCCGCCGGAGACCATGGCGAGGCGGGCGGAGGTGACGTCGTCGGTGAGCGTGCGCCCGTTCGGATAGGCCGCCGGCCGGCTGCGGTCGTACCGGAGGACGTCCGGCAGCACCGTGCGCAGGGCCTTCTCGGCGTCCTCGGCGCTGTATCCGCCGGTGTGGGCCAGGACCGCGCTCCATGCCTCGCGGTAGGTGTCCCAGTCGCCCGCGTTGTACTTCTCCTTGACGTCCTCCGCGTTGAAGTACGCGGTCAGGGAGGGGCGGGCGCCGCGGTCGACGGAGACGAGCCGGCCGTTCTGACGGAGGCTGACCCGCGCCCACACGCCGATCGGGCCGTCGCCGAGCTCGGTGTCGGGGACTTCCAGCACGATGCCGAAGACGTTCTTGTCGATGCCGAAGTCGTTGCCGGTCCACGTGAAGTCGTTGACGATGTCGTCGAGGTCGGCGAAGAACGGGTCGCTGCGCAGCCCGGCGGAGAACCGGTAGCCGTTGCCGTCCACGACGTTCGGATCCGCCCCGAACGCGACGGCCGCGCCGGAGATGACGGCCTCTCCGCCTGCCGCGTGTTCGCGCGCCCGGTCGCCGGTCGCCCGGTGGACGGTGACCGTCTGGCTGCCGCCGTCGGGTGGGGAGAGGACGAAGCTGAACGCCAGGTCGGCGATGTCGTCGCCGTCGGTGTCCACGTTGAGCCGGTACACGGCGTCGGGGTGGAACGCCTCGCCCTGGGTGGGGGCGAACGGGTTGACGTTCATGATCAGGACGGTACGTTCGCTCTCCGCCGCGGCGATCAAATTGCGTTGACACCCGCAGAGGGGGCCTTGTTAACCTGTCGGGGTCGTTCTGATTCGTTCTGGGCCTGTGTGCCCTGGAAAAGGGTGTTTGATGTCCCGGCCCGCGCCGAGTGCGCCTCGCCACACCGCGTAACCGTCCGTAGCCTTTCCGCCGCCCGTTTCCCCGGGCTGCTGCCGGACGTGTCCTCCGGTGTTCCGATCTGCCCGTCCGCCGTCCTGCGGTGTCGTCGGGCTGCCCTCTGACGAGGCCACTCGGCCTGCTCTTGCTGTTTTGACCACTTCCCAGCAAGGAGCACCCGGGTGTCCAGCCACACCACCAACTCCAGCAACACCAGCCACAACACTCTCAGCCTCAGCACCTTCGCCTGCGCGTGGTGCGGTCTGACCGTGTCCGCGTACGCCGCCGACGGCGCGCCGCGCAACCACTGCCCGTCCTGCCTGCACTCCCGGCACGTCCTCGACCACGTCGAGGGCGGTCCGAGCGACTGCGAGGGCCGGATGTCCCCGATCGCCATCGCCGTGCTCCGCACCGGTGACTGGAGGGTGATCCACCGCTGCGTGCGCTGCGACGAGCTCACCTCCCACCCCGTCCGCCCGGACGACAACCAGCTCATCCTGATGCGCATGGCGGTCCGCCCGCTGGCCCAACCGCCTTTCCCGCTCGAAGCGTTCGGAACCCTCTGACTGCCCGACAGGAAAGGAGCACCCCCATGTCACGCACCAACAACCGCCGTCAGCGCCGTCCGCAGCGGCACAAGGACGTCCTGCACACCCAGGGCCGCCACCGGGCGGGCGACTTCCGGTGCACGTCCTGCCGGCTCGACGTCTCCCCGGACGCCCCCGGCACCGCGCACCGCAACCACTGCCCCAACTGCCTGGCCAGCCTGCACGTCGACCGGAAGATCCCCGGCGACCGCGACGCCGACTGCCGGGGCCGCATGGAGGCGCTGGGCATGTCCGTCCGCACCGACGGCGAGTGGGTGATCATCCACCAGTGCGTCACCTGCGGCGAGCTCTCCGCCAACCGCATCGCGGGCGACGACAACCCGCTCGCCCTGGTCCGCCTGGCCCTCAGACCCCTCGCCGATACCCAGGCCGCCGGCCGCGCCCTGCTCACCCTGTGACCGGGCCGCGGCGGCCCCAGCCGGGGCACGCCCGCAGCCGTGCCCCCGCCCCACGGCCCCTCCTTCCCCACCTCACACCACCACAGAAAGCGAACGTTCCCGCAGTGAAGATCAGGACCGAGACCCACCACGACCACGACCGCGTACGCGAGGTGATCACCGCAGCCTTCGGCTCCCCGGAGGACGCCGACCTCGTCGACGCCCTGCGCGCCGACGCGTGCTGGATCCCCGAACTCTCCCTCGTAGCCGAGGACGAGAACGGCACCGTCATCGCGCACATCCTCTTCACCCGCGCCGGCATCGGCGACGCCCCGGCGCTCACGCTGGCCCCGGTCTCCGTCGACCCCGCCCACCAGGGCGCGGGCATCGGCAGCACGCTCATCCGCGCCGGCCTCGACACCGCCCGCGCCCTGGGCGAGCGCACCGTCACCGTCCTCGGACACCCCGCCTACTACCCGCGCTTCGGCTTCGAACGCGCCGACGCCCACGGGGTCACCTGCACCCTCAGCGCCGGCCCCGACGAAGGCAAGATGGTCGCCTCCCTCGACGGCGGCCCGGTCCCGTCCGGCGACATGACCTTCGGCAAGCCGATGGCCGACGCCATCAGCGCCTACCGGCCCGAGTAACCGCCCACCGCGTCCCCGGGCCGACACCGGCCCGGGGGCGCGGTGACGCGGCGGTGCGCGGTGCGCGGTGCGGACGGGCTTGTGCCGGGCGCCGGGGACCGGTGCGCGGGCGGTGAGACCGCAGGGCGGGGTGGGACACCGTTCAGGCGAGCCGGGTCTTGAGCTGGGCGTGGAGCTCGGTGACGGCCTCGTCGGCCGCGGGGGAGAGGCGGGTGAGGTGGAGGAAGGCGTGGATCAGCCCGTCGTAGGTTCGGGCGAAGACGTCCACTCCGGCCCGGGTGAGGGCGGCGGCGTAGGCGTCGCCCTCGTCGCGCAAGGGGTCGTACTGGGCGGTCGCGATGACCGCAGGGGCGAGGCCGGCGTGGCTGTCGGCGCGCAGCGGGGAGACGCGGGCGCAGGCGCGTACGGCCGGGTCGTCGCCCGCGTAGAGGGTCTGGAGGTCGAGGACGTCCTGCCGGCTCAGGAGGTATCCGGCGGCGTTCTCGGTGCGGGAGGGGTAGGTGCCGTCGAAGTCGGTGGCGGGGTAGACGAGCAGCTGGGCGGCCAGGGGCCGGTGTTCGTCGCGGAAGGCGAGCGCGACGGCGGCGGCCAGGTTCGCCCCCGCGCTGTCGCCCGCCAGGGCGAGCCGGTCCGGGCGGGCGCCGTAGTCGGCGATGTGGTCGGCGATGTGACGGGCCGCCGCGAGGCAGTCGTCGTAGGCGGCGGGGAAGGGGTGCTCGGGTGCCAGGCGGTAGTCGACGGCGACGACCACGGCTTCCACGTCGCGGCACAGCCTGCGGGTCACGTCGTCGTGCGAGTCGAGGTCGCCGGTGATCCAGCCCCCGCCGTGGAAGAACACCACGGTCGGCACGGGGCCGTCCGTCGCGGGCCGGTAGACGCGGACGGGGATGTCCCGCGCGGGGCCGGGCACGGAGGCGTCCTCCACCGAGCCGACCGCGGGTGTTTCCGGCGCGGGGAGGCCCGCGCCGAGCTGCCGCTGTGCCTTGCGCAGCTCCTCCGGGTCCGTGTCGCGGATGCGCGGGGCGGGCGTGGCGTTGAGCTGGTCGAGGAGGGCGGAGAGGGGCGGGTCCAGGGGCATGGCCGGGTTCCTGTCTCGGGGCGGGTCGTCGCGTCCGTCGCGTCCGTCGTGTCCGTCGCGTCCGCCCTGTCCGTCAGGGCGGTCGGGGGCGGCGGCCGGCGGACGGGGGTCAGGGGCGCAGGACGAGGCGGATCGGGTCGCCCTCCTTGGTGCGCAGGCGCTCCACGGCCTTGGCGGCGTCGGCGAGCAGGTACGTGTCGGTGATCGAGCGCGAGAAGTCCAGCCTGCCGCCTTCGACCAGGGCCGTCACTCGCGCCACCGCGTCCTCGGCGGATCCGTAGTGGCCGAGGATGCGGTGCTGGAGGTAGCTGAAGCGGGTTGCGTCGGGGACGGTCAGCGGCTGGGCGCTCAGGCCGACCAGGACGAGGCATCCCCTGGCCGCGAGCAGTGTCAGGGCCTGCTCCCGGGCGGCGGCGGCTCCCGCGAAGTCGAAGGCGGCCTCCAGCCCCCGCCCGCCGGTGGCGGCGAGGACCCGGTCGGCCAGGCTCGGGTCGGCCGGGTCCAGCGCCAGGTCGGCGCCGAAGTCCAGGGCCCGCCGGCGCGCGGCGGGGGCGGGGTCCACGGCGATGACCGGACAGGCCCCGACGGCGCGCAGCAGCTGGACCGCGTGGGCTCCCAGCCCGCCGATGCCCCACAGGCCGACGGCCTGGCCCGGGCGGACGTCGGCGGTGGTGGTGATGGCTCCCCAGGGGGTGGAGACGGCGTCCGGGATGATCGCGCCCTGCTCGAAGGGGATCGGGCCGGGCAGCGGGACGAGGGTCTCGACGGTGGCGAGGGCGTACCCGGCCCAGCCGCCGTCGTAGTCGACGCCACGCGTCAGGACCCGGCCGTCGCGCACCTCGCCGGCCTGGAGGACCACGCGCCGGCCCGTCGTCCAGCCGGTCACGCCGGGTCCGCGTTCGGCGATGGTCCCGGCGACCTCGTGCCCGAGGGTGACGGTGTCGCCTGTGAGGTGGACGGGGGTGAGGGAGCCGTCGACGAGGTGCACGTCGGACAGGCAGACGCCCGCGGCCTCCACCTTGACCAGCACCTGGCCGGGTCCGGGAGAGGGAACGGGGACTTCTTCGACGGTGAGGGTGCGCGAGGGGATGTGCAGGCGCGCGGCACGCATGAGTTCCACGAACGGAACCTCTTTCGTCTGTCGTCTCAGGTCTGCGACCGCGAGCTAACGCAAGTCGTCTTGCGTTCCAACGTACGCCGCCCCTCCTCCTATCGCAAGGAGTCTTGCGATAGCCTGGCCGGGTGACGAGCCACGAGGAAAGCGCCCCGCAGGAGACCCCGCCCCTGAGACGGCGCGGGGAACGGATGCGGCAGGCCGTCCTCGCCGCCACCGTCGACCTGCTCACCTCCCGGGGACTGGCCGCCACCACGGTCGCCGCGGTCTCCCGCGCCGCGGGCGTCCACGAGACCTCCGTCTACCGGCGCTGGAAGACCCGCGAGAACCTGATCTTCGACGCGCTCGCCACCCGCACCGAGGAGGCCCTGCCCACCCCCGACACCGGCACCGTCCGCGAGGACCTGTGCGAACTGTTCACGGCGCTGACCCGCTTCTTCGCCACCCCCGCCGGCACCGCGCTGCTGCTCCTGGGCACCGTCCGCGAGCAGGGCGCGCTGGAGGAAGGGCGGCGCGCGTACTGGCAGGCCCGCCTCGAACGCGCCGAAACGCTCGTCCGGCGCGGTATCGACCGCGGCGAACTGGCCGAGGGCACCGACCCCCACCTCCTGGTGGAAGCCATCACGGGTCCCCTCCTCGCCAGGGTCCTCCTCACCGGCGAACCCCTCGACGAGGCCCTCGCCCCGCGCCTGATCGACCTCGTCCTGACCGCCTCCCGCCCCCCGTCCTGACCGCCTCCCGGACGGTCGGGCATGCGGACGGGGCTACCAGGACGCCTTGGTCACTCCCGGCAGGTGCCCGGCGTGCGCCTCCTGCCGGGTCCTCACCCGCGAGAGCCCGAACTTGCGCAGGTAGCCGCGCGGCCGGCCGTCGACGCCGTCGCGGTTGCGTACCCGGGTCGCGCTGGCGTCGCGCGGCTGCCGGCGCAACTCCGCGAGGGCGGCCGCGCGTTCGGCCGGGGTGGAGGACGGGCGCCGGACGGTCCGCTTGAGCTCCGCCCGCCGCGCGGCGTACCGCTCGACGGTCTCCTTGCGCTTCTCGTTCCGCGCGATCTTGCTCCGCTTCGCCATCAGACCTTCCCTCCCCGCGCGCGGATCCGCGCCACCGCGGCCTCGACGCCGATCGCGTCCACCGTCCTGATCGCCCTGGCGCTGAGCGTCAGGCGGACGTACCGGCCCTCGCCGGGCAGCCAGTAGCGCTTGTGCTGGACGTTCGGGTCGAAACGGCGCGGGGTGCGCCGGTGCGAGTGGGAGATGTTGTTGCCGAAGCCCGGCTTGGCGCCGGTCAGTTGGCAGTGGGCCGACATGGGTGCTGGGTCCCCTCTCGTGAAGACGTCCATCCCGTATTGGAAATGGAAACCATTGCCATATAGTAGCGCCATGGCACGCAACGAGATCCGCCCGGTCATCAAACTCCGCTCCACCGCGGGCACCGGGTTCACCTACGTCACCCGCAAGAACCGGCGCAACGACCCCGACCGGCTCGTGCTGCGCAAGTACGACCCCGTCGTCGCCCGCCACGTCGACTTCCGCGAAGAACGCTGACCCGGACCGCCCCGCACCCGCCCCACCGTCGAAAGGTTCCTGCCGTGAAGCCCGGCATCCACCCCGCCTACGGGCCCGTCGTCTTCCGCGACACCGCCTCCGGCACCGCATTCCTCACCCGGTCCACGATGACCGCCGACAAGACGGTCGACTGGGAGGACGGCAACACCTACCCGGTCGTCGACGTGGAGATCTCCTCCGCGAGCCACCCCTTCTACACGGGCACCGCCCGCGTCCTCGACACCGCCGGCCGCGTCGAGAAGTTCCAGCGCCGCTACGGAGCCTGCTGATGGACCACGGACACGAGCTCCCCGTCGTGATCGTCGCCGGCCTGCACGCCGAGGCCCGGACACAGGTCGTCGACCGCCTCCTGCGCACCGTTCCCGGGAGCGTGGCCCTCCACCACGACCTGGCGAACGCCCCCGGCGGCACGGTGCTCCGCCTCATCCGGGACGCCTCCGGCACCCTCTCCCGCGAGGAGACACCCCTGGTCAACGACTGCGCGTGCTGCGCGCTCCGCGAGGACCTGGTCCCGGAGCTGGAGCGGCTGGCGGACGGCGGCCTCACCCGCCTCGCGGTGGTCGAGCTGTGGGATTCGGTGGAGCCCAGGGCCATGGCCGAAGTGATCGCCGGACACGGCGGGGAGCGGCTCCTCCTGACGAACGTGATCACCGCCGTCGACCCCGCGCTGGTCCTGCCGTACCTCGGCAACGGCGACGACCTGGCCGAAGCCGGACTGGCGGCCGCGCCCACCGACCGGCGGACCGTCGGTGACACCTGGGCGCGTCAGCTGGAGTACGCGCCCGTGCTGGCCGTCGTCGACAGCGAGGCGGCCGACGACGAGGACCGGGCCCTGCTGGCGCAACTGCACCCCACCGCGCGGCGGGTGCCGGCCGCGTCCGTCGAGCTCGCCCGGGCGGCGTTCGCCGGCTTCGACGTCGAGGCGGCCGCGGCCGCCCAACACCCCGCCTGCGCCCTCCTGCCCCAGGAAGCCGACGAGGCCGGCGTCACCACGCTGGTCTGGCACCGCAGCCGCCCGTTCCACCCCGAACGCCTCTACCAGGCGCTCGAGGACCTGTGCTGCGCGGCCGCCCGCAGCCGCGGCCGGTTCTGGCTCGCCGACCGCCCCGACACGCTGCTGGCCTGGGACGCGGCCGGGGGAGCCCTGTGCGTGGAGAGCGCCGGTCCCTGGCTGGCGTCACTGCCGGACGCGGCCTGGGACCTGGTCCCGCCCGTACGCCGTGCCGCGGCCGCCCTCGACTGGCACCCCGACCACGGCGACTGCTGCCAGCACCTCGTCTTCACCTCCCCGGGTCTCGACCGGGACGGGCTGGAGCGACTCCTCGACTCGTGCCTGCTGACGGACGCGGAGTACGCGTCGGGGCCCGCGTCCTGGCAGACCCTGCCGGCGGCCTTCGACGCCCTGCTCGACCCCGCCTGACAGCGCCCCCGGCACCGCACCCGACCACTCAACACATCTGACCCACCCGACCCACCACCCACAGGAGTACCGCCATGGCCCGGCGCAACGATCCCCGCAAGCCCGTCACGTCCCGTCCCAACCCCCTCGACGCGGCCGGGATCACGTACGTCGACTACAAGGACACCGACCTGCTGCGGAAGTTCATCTCCGATCGCGGGAAGATCCGCAGCCGACGCGTCACCCGGGTGACGGCGCGGCAGCAGCGGGACCTCGCGACCGCGATCAAGAACGCCCGGGAGATGGCCCTGCTGCCCTACGCGAGCCGCTGACCCCACGACACCGGCCGGGCGGCACGCCGAAGCCCCGCCGCCCGGCCGCGCCGTGCCGCCGCTGCGGCCGGGAGGCCATTCCATCCGGCCATCGGCACTGCGATAATCGGACACTCGGAGCCGGAAACCGGTGCTGCGAAAACGACCAACGAAGGACAAGTCGCATGACAACGCCCACGATCGTGCTCAAGCCTTCGTCGAACCCGCGGTCCGCCGCGGAGCGCGGGGCGATCCTGGCCGATCCGGGCTACGGGCGGCACTTCACCGACCACATGGTTCAGATCAGGTGGACCGAGGGGCGGGGGTGGCACGACGCCGAGCTGGTTCCCTACGCGCCGCTGTCGATCGACCCGGCGACCATGACCCTGCACTACGCGCAGACCATCTTCGAAGGCCTCAAGGCGTACAAGCAGCCCGACGGCACCGTCGCCACCTTCCGCCCCGATGCCAACGCCGAGCGGTTCCGGGCTTCCGCCCGCCGGATGGCCATGCCCGAGCTGCCCGCCGATCTGTTCGTCGCGGCGTGCGACGCGCTGGTCGAACATGACCGCGCCTGGGTGCCGGACACCGACGGATCCGCGCTCTACCTGCGGCCCTTCATGTTCGCGACCGAAGTCGGCCTCGGCGTCCGCCCGTCGAACGAGTTCCTGTTCATGGTGATCGCCTTCCCGGCCGCCGCGTACTTCGCGGGCGGGGTCAAGCCCGTGTCGGTCTGGCTGTCCGAGGACTACGTGCGGGCGGTCAAGGGCGGTACGGGTTCGGCCAAGACCGGCGGCAACTACGCGGCGTCGCTGGCCGCCCAGGCCCAGGCCGCCGGGCACGGCTGCGACCAGGTCGTCTGGCTCGACGCGGTGGAGCGCCGCTGGGTCGAGGAGATGGGCGCCATGAACCTGTACTTCGTGTACGGAGCGGAAGGGGAGCGGCGGCGCATCCTCACCCCGGAGCTGACGGGAACCCTGCTTCCCGGCGTCACCCGCGACTCGCTGCTCACCCTCGCCCGCGATCTCGGCTACGTGGTCGAGGAGGGGCGGATCTCCACCGAGGACTGGCAGCGGGACGTGGCCGCCGGCACCTTGACCGAGGTGTTCGCCTGCGGCACGGCGGCCGTGGTCACCCCGGTCGGCTCGGTCAAGTCCGCCAAGGCCTCATGGGTGCACGGGGACGGTGGACCGGGTGAGGTCACCATGCGGCTCCGGAAGGCACTGGTCGAGGTGCAGACCGGGCGCGCCGCCGATCCGCACGGCTGGATGCACCGGCTGGGATGACGGGCGTCGCGCGGTGTCCGGCCGGCCGCCCGGTCCACGGGCGGCCCGGTGGCCGTGGTGCGCCGTGCGTCAGTCGCGTAGTTCGAGCGTGCAGCACTTCGCGCTGCCGCCCGCCTTGAGCAGTTCGTCCATGCGGATCCCGATCGGTTCGAAGCCCCGCTCCGAGAGCTGTTTGGCGAGCCCCGTCGCGGATTCGGGAAGGATGACGTGGCGGCCGTCCGACATCGCGTTCAGTCCGAACACCGCGGCGTCCTCGGCCGAGGCGAGGATCGCGTCCGGGAACATCCGGCGCAGGACCGCCTGACTGCCTTCGGAGAAGGCGGCCGGGTAGTACATGACCTCGTCGTCCGACAGTACGGACAGCGCGGTGTCCAGGTGGTAGTAGGCGGGGTCGACCAGTTGGAGTCCGGTGACCGGAACGCCGAAGAACTCCTGTGCCTCGGCGTGGGACCTCAGGTCGGTCCGGAAGCCGGTGCCCGCGAGCAGCCGGTCGCCGACGGTGAGGTAGTCGCCCTCGCCCTCGTTGATGTGCTCCGGCCACAGCACGTCCTCGTACCCCTGGGCCCGGAACCAGGCCAGGTACGCCGGGCCTTCCGCCGTCCGCTCGGCGTGCCGGAACCGGGCCCCGAGCACCTTGCCGCCGACCACGGTGGCGCCGTTGGCCGCGAAGACCATGTCCGGGAGGCCCGGAACCGGCGGTACTTCCAGTACCTCGTGCCCCAAGTCCTCGTAGAGGGACTTCAGGCCGGTCCACTGCCGCATCGCCGCGTCGGTGTCCACCGGCCGGGCCGGGTCCATCCAGGGGTTGATCGAGTAGGACACCTCGAAATGCGTCGGCGGGCACATGAGCAGCCGGCGCCGGGTCGCGGAACGGAGCCGGAGCGGGGCCGGCAGGGACTCGGACTCGGGCATGCGTTCTCGTCCAATCGGTCGTGCGGGTGCGTGGTGGGGCAGCGGGGAGGGGGCGGTCAGGAGGCCAGCTCGGCGAGTGCGGCCAGGAGGCGGTCCGTGTCCGAGCGGCTGGTGTAGTGGTAGATGCCGACGCGGACGGCGGACCCCTGGTCGCGGATGCCGAGGGCGGCGGTCGCCTCCCAGCAGTAGGAGTGGCCGTACCACGCGTTGATCTTCCGGCCGGCCAGGTACTCGGCCACCTGCTGCGGCGTGCGTCCGTCCACCGTGAAGTACACGGTGGCGGTGCTCCGGGCGGGCGCGCCGATCCGCCGTACCGCCGGCAGCGCCGCGAGACCCTGGAGGAGGTGGGCCAGTTCGCCCTGTTCGTACTCCCGCACCGCCGCCATGGACAGCAGGAGCCGTTCGCGGCGGGAGCCCTCGGCCGTCGGGTCGAGTCCCGCGAGGTAGTCCACGGCGGCGCGCACGCCCGCGAGGTCCGCGAGGGGCAGCGTGCCGGTCTCGAACCGCTCGGGTCCGGTTTCCGGCGAGGGAAGGAGCTTGTCCGGGTGCAGCTCCGCCAGCAGTGCGGGGGCGGCCACGATCGCGCCGACGTGCGGGGCGTTCCACTTGTAGGCGCTGGTGGCCCAGAAGTCGGCGCCCAGCGCGACCATGTCGACCGGCATGTGCGGGGTGGCGTGCACCCCGTCGACGAACAGGAGGGCGCCCGCGGCACGGGTGATCTCCGCGATGCGCGGCAGGTCGGGCATGGTCCCCAGGATGTTGCTGGCCGCGGTGACGGCGACGAGCCGCGTCCGGGGGCCCACCAGATGCCGGTACTGCTCGGCCGGCAGTTCCCCGGAGGGGACCTCCAGTTCGGCGTACCGGACGGTCGCGCCGGCCGCCTCGGCCGCCTGCACCCACGGCCGCAGGTTCGCGTCGTGGTCGAGGGTCGAGAGCACGATCTCGTCGCCCGGGCCCCAGGTCTTGGCCAGGGTGGCGGCGAAGCGGTAGGTCAGCGTGGTCATGTTCGGGCCGAAGACGACGCCGTCCGGCGAGCCGCCGACCAGGTCGGCGACGGCCTGCCGGGCCTCGGCCACGATGGCGTCGGAGCGGGCGCTGGCGGGGAAGGCGCCGTGCAGGTTGCCGATGCCCGCGCGGTAGGCGTCCGCGATGGCGTCGATGACGCTCTGCGGCATCTGGGTGCCGGCCGGGGCGTCCAGCCAGACCGAATCGTCGGAGAACGCCGGGTACTGGGCCCGTATGGAGGTGACGTCGAGGTTCACGGGTCTTCTTCCTGTCAGGGGGTCAGGTCGGTGGCTCGGTGCAGCGCGCGGGCGGCGTGGCCCTGCCACTCCTGCCCGTCTTCGAGCAGGGCGGCGCTCTCGACGGCCCGCCGGGCGACGCCGAGGGCCTGCTCCCCACGGCCCAGGTCGGCAAGCCGCCCGGACAGTGCCACGAGCGTCTTGGTCAGTCCGCGCAAACCGTTCTGCGTCTTCGCGCGCAGCTCGTAGGCGTCCACCAGGCTCTCCGCCAGCAGCACGGGGAACTCGCCGAAGACCGTGACCCCCGGGGGTACGGCGTCCAGCAGGTCGGCGGGCAGCGCGGGGTGCTTTTCGGCGAGGGCGGTCAGCGCCTCGGCGAGCGGGGCGGCGTAGCCGCTGCCGAGCGCCACCTCGATCGCCATGGGGGAGACGCCCGGCAGCAGGGACACCAGCTCGCGCAGGTGGGCGCGGACCTGCGGGCGGGTGTCGGCGGCGCGCGCGAGAACGGTCAGGGCCCGGCGGTCCTGGGCCTCGGTGGTCTCCATCAGCGCGCTCATCAGGAACCGGGGGGTGACCAGGCCGGCGAGGAGGTCCTCGGTCAGTGCGTCCGGCAGGGACTGGTTCCAGTAGCCGGGGCAGGACGCGGGCTCCGGCGGGAACTCCGTGCGCAGCCACCGCGCGGTGCGCAGTCGCAGGCCGGGTTCCTCCAGTGCCTGGACGTGCCCGAGCGCTGCCAGAGCCGCCTCTTCGTCCGCCGCCCCGCACAGCGCGGCCGTGGCGACGGCCGCCTCGACCACCTGGGGGGCCAGCTCCAGTCCGTACGCGGCCGCGGAGTGCAGGAGGTGGCCCATCTCCCGTACGGCCAGGGGCGCTTCGACGCCGTGGGCGGTGTCGAGGAGCGCGGCCAGGACCGCGCTCTGGAGGGATCCGGGCCTGCCCGGCTGGTCCGACGTGGTGGCGACGAGCCGGTCCGAGCGGTCCTGTTCCAGCGGTGGACAGGGCCGGCCCGGCGCGGTCAGTGCGGCCGCGTAGTCCCGTACCGCGTCGTGTACGGCGTCGGCGTGGGCGGAGTCCGTGTCGTCGGGCGCGGTCAGTTCCCGCCTGGTGCGGATGCCGTCCTGAGACTCGTCCCACCACCCGTCCCGGGTGCGGGCGAGCAGCAGGACGCGGACCGGTGCCCGGGACGGGCCGGCGTCCGCCGGGTCGAGGAGCCGGGCCACCTGCTCGCGGCGGGTCTCGGCGTCCTCGACGACGACGAGCAGCGGCCGGTCGGTACGGGTCGGCTCGGCGTCGGGGGCCGGGAACTCGATGTCCCAGGCGCCCGACGCGGCGAGCCGGTCGGCGAGTTCGAGGGCCAGCCGGGACTTGCCGACTCCGCTGGGCCCGTGGAGCAGGTGGGCCTCGGTGCCGGTACCCGCGCACCACTGCGCGAGCCGGTCCAGCTCCGCGGCGCGCGAGCGCAGGCGCGCCGTCCGGGCGCCGGCGCGCAGCAGCGCGCGGGCGCATGCACGGATCCATCCGGGCTCGGCCGGTCTGGACCAACGAGACCATCAGGCACGTCGGC